>JBQTJG010000101.1:0-1586 GCA_052387355.1 Armatimonadota bacterium
CCCCGGATCAGCACCAACGGCGTCCCTTCGGCGGCCTGACCTTGCAGCAGATTGGCCATCGCCGCGAGTTCGTCCGCCACCGCCTCCACCGACACCCGCAGCACATAGCCATAGCGGTCCGCTTCCCCGACATACGATCGCAGGACCCGTAGACCCGCAACCCCAATCGCCGCGCCGGTCGTGCCCTGGCGAAACGGACGGCCGTGGCTGTCGTTGACGATGACACCCACCTCGACGCCGAAGATCTCTTGAAGCCGCAATCGGATGCGTTCCGCGGACGCGTCAGGGTCCCTGGGGAGCGTGACCACCACATCGTCTCCCAGCCCCACGTTGGAGTGATCCACGCCGGCGTTCGCGCAGATGAATCCCAGGCGGTGCTCGGCGATGATGAGCCCGGGCCGGGCCCGCCGCACAGCTCGAGATTCTCGTAGGATGACCTCGACCAGGCGCGGATCTTTGTGCGCCTCTTCAGCCAGCGCGATAGCCTCGGGGCTCGGGGCGACATCGCGCAGATCGACCACACGGCCCTCGGCCTTCGAGACAACCTTGTGGGCGACCACGACCACATCCCCGGGCTGTGGGATCAACCCGGCGCCGCGCAGCGCGGATGTCATCGCGGCCACGAGATCATCTCCGGGCCGGATCTCCGGAAACGGTTCCGGCGCCCAGGCCAGCAGCGCCCTCATCGAGGGTGGGCGTCGGCCGGCAGATGGGCGATCCGGATCCCCAGCGTGCGGCGGCGGTACCGGACGTTGAGGCCGATGACCAATGCGGCGAGCGCTTCGATCGTGGCGGCAGCCGCGAGCCCGCCGGCATCGACCCCGCGCGCGCCGATCGCACCGGCCAACGCGATGACCCGCGCCCGGGCGTCGGCGTCGTCACCGCAGACGAGGACATCCTGATCAAGCGACCGGCTGACGTCAGCGAGGAGTCGCGCCGAGAGGGTGTGAAACGCCGCGACGACCCGGGCTCCGGGGACCAGGGTCTGGGTCTCTACAGCCGCCGAGCCTGCCGGTGGCGGCGCAAACGTATGCCCGGGGCCCATGGGCACCGTCGCATCGATGACAATCTTACCCGGCAGCAGGGAAGCGAGATCGCTCACGAACGCCGCGTGCCCCTCATGGGGAAGGGTCAGAATGGCCATCTCGGCCGAACGCGCCGCATCGGCGTTCGCGGCCCCGCGAGCGTTGTGCAGATTCAACCTCGAGGCGACGGCCGCCCCCCGCTGGGCATCCCGGGAGCCGATGATGACATCGAATCCGGCCGCGCACAGTCTGACGGCCAGACCGAGACCGAGATTCCCGGTCCCCCCGAGAATGGCAATGCGTGTGGCGCCTGCGTGCAGTTGAGCAACGGACTGCGTCACTGAGGCCTCCCAGGTCCGGCCATGGCCAGCGCGTAGTTTTCCGTCGGAAAGCGCCGGGCTGCGGACACGATGGCGTCCCGCCCGATACCTGCAATGATCGAAGGATAGCGTTCGAGGTAGTCGAGACCCAGGCCGAAGAGCTCGATGTCGGCGAGCGTTTGCGCGATACCCTGGCTCGTCTCCAGCCGCACCGCGAGCGAGCCCGTCAGAAACGTACGTG
>JBQTJG010000102.1:0-5915 GCA_052387355.1 Armatimonadota bacterium
GCCAGGACCAATACATCGCCACCGCACAGCTCGGCATCACGTTTGCCAGCCTGGGTCTCGGCATGTACGGTGAACACGTCCTGGCCGGGTGGCTTGCGGGCGAACTGGAAATCCTCGGCGTGTCACGCTGGGTCGCCGCGCACACCGCAGCCAGTGTTCTGGCCCTCACGGTGCTCACCTACTTTCACATCGTCGTCGGGGAGATGGTGCCAAAATCGCTGGCGCTGCAATACTCGGAGCGTACGGTGTTGTGGGTCACACCGCCCATACTGTGGATAAAAGCCGCCTTGTATCCTCTCGTCGTCGGGCTGAATGGATTGGGCAACGGGATGCTCACCCTGATGGGTATCCGCAGGACTCCTGCGAGCAGTGAGCACTATCATACGACGGAGGAATTGCAGTTCATCGTGAAGGAGAGCCAGGAAGGGGGATTGCTCCGACCAGAATCGGGGCGAGTGCTGCAGGAGCTCTTCACGTTCGGCGACCTGACCGCGGGCGAGGTCATGGTGCCGCGCGTGCGGATCACCGGCATTCCGGTGGGGGCGACGTCTGACGACGTCAGGACCATTCTGCGCACTTCCCCGCACACTCGATACCCTGTCTATGAGCGCGATCTCGACCATGTCATCGGGATCATGCACGCCAAGAGTTTCCTGCGGCGACTGCTGGACGGGCAGGCTCCGGAGACTGCCGACCTGCGTCCCGTAGCCTTCGTTCCCGAAACCTCAACGCTCGACACTGTCCTGGCCGTCATGCACAGGCAGCGGGCGCAGATGGTCATCGTACTGGATGAACACGGCGGTACCGCGGGCCTCTTGACCATTGAAGACCTCTTCGAGGAGATCGTCGGAGAGATCGGGGAAGGGCAGGCTGAAGACCCCGAGATCTATCAGGACGCGATGGGTCGTCTACATGTCGCCGGTTCTGTCCGCGTCGAGGAAGTCGGGGAACGGCTCGGCCGCATCCTAGAGCATCAGGACGTCGACACCGTGAGCGGACTGATTCTGATGCTGCTCGGGCGTCCTCCCAAGGTAGGTGACACCGTCGTCTACGATGACGTGACGTTTGAGGTCAGCGCGGTCTCAGGGCGCGGGGTGAGAGAGTGCGTGGTGACCCCTGGCCGGGGAGGAGGTGTCGGGGGGCCCGGAGGACCCGGGGGGCCTGGAGGACCGGGGGGGCCTGGAGGACCCGGGGGGCCCGGAATGGGCGGCCGGTCGGGTTGACGATCATGATCTTGCTCGTACACGCTCGTCGCCTCGCGAGTTTCAGATTCAATATCCATCTTACCCTCTGCAATCGCGATGCAAGCCTTACTCATGCTACCGGGCGGCGGAGAAGATCAATCACCAACGCGGCGGTCCAGGAAAAGTCCGATCCGCCGATTCCCAGCCCGGTATAGGGATTGTAGAATTCGTGCGGACCCGAGTCGCGCACGAGATCCAGCGTCTCGCGCGTGAGCGCGCGCGCCTCACTGAGCAGGCCGAGTGTCTCTAACCCTCTGGTGATCATCCAGTTGGTATTGACCCACACCGGCCCGCACCAGTACCGGGTAGGATCGAAGCCTGCCTGATCAGGGGGAGTGGAAGGGATCATGCGGCAGCCTCTGCTGCGCGCGCGGCACCGGGCGAGCATTGCGGTCGCCTGATCGGCGTCGACCAGACCTGCGTAGATCGCGCTCAGCCCGGCGATCGTATCGACCGGGATCTGAGTTCTGCTCCGCGCGTCGAAGTCTCGAAACAGGTGCGCCGACTTGTTCCACAGTGTGGAATGATACGCGTCTCGGAAGGTTCTCAAGTCTGACTCGCTCACGACCGGCGCCGCGCCCACGGCTCCGGCGATCCTGTTGAGGTCGGTCGCCGCGCGATACCAGACCGCGTTGAAAAGTGCGTCGTAGACGGCGAACGAGGCCTGTGGGAGGTATGACCGCATGGCGTACCGGCTCGCCGCGATCTGCTCAACCAGATACATGTACAGATCGTAGTCGGCCTGCGTCGGCCGCATGGACGCGTCCACGACGGTGTTGTCGATCCGCCGGTACGTGCGGGACGGCCGGTGCCCCGCGCGGACCGCGAACCCCCATCGCGGGCTGTTGTCCAGGCCGCTTTCCCAGGGGTGGATGACGGCGACAAGCGGAGAGTCGCCGAGCGTCCGGTGGCGCGAGAAGTACAGAACGGCCGCGCACAGCGGCTCGTAGAGGCGCGTCCACCACGCCTGCCGGGTGGGCCCATCCGGTTGGAGTAATCCGACGGTATACACTGCGGTCGGCAAGACCAGGGGTTGGGATATACCGCTGGTCATCACCCCTGCGTGACGCACGGGAGTGCCGGGCCACCACTCCGGCCCCGGGTGATAGTCCGCAACGCTCGGATTGTACCGGATGTGAGGCAGCATGCCGTTCGTCCACTGGGCAGCCAGGAGCCCATCGATCTCGCGCACAGCACGCGGCCAGTCAACGTGCGCCCACCCGATAGCCACGAACGCGGAGTCCCAGTTCCACTGGTGGGGATAGAGACGTGGACTCGGCTTTGTATAGTCGCCGAGGTCATTGCCTCGCAGGACGGCCTCGGCGGAGGCAATCAGATCAGCGGCGGTCGCGTCCGCGGGCCTGGTCACGGGTCAGGACCTCATCGCCTCGCCGGTGCGCGCGTCGATAAGTCTGATACGCGCGGGATCGAGCCTCAGCCAGACCTCTGCGCCCGCGTCGGCGTGGAACTCCACCGGGGTCGTGATCTTCACCATCTCGCCGCCCGCCTGCACGGTGAGCAGCTTCTGCGGGCCGATGAGTTCGAGCACCACGACGCGGCCGGGAATCGCGTCGCGCTGTGGCGCCAGGCTGACGGCGATGTGCTCGGGTCGGATGCCGATCACGACGCTCGCCTCGCCCCCGTTGCCTGTTCCTTGACGCGGGAGGGTGATCAAGGCGCCGCGAACATCGGCCACGCGGGCGCCGTTATGGCTGCGGATCGTGCCCTCGAGGAAGTTCATCGGTGGGCTGCCGATGAAGCTGCCGACAAAGCGGTTGGCCGGCGCGTCGTAGACCCGTCCCGGCGTGTCGCACTGGACGATCTCGCCGTCTTTCATGACCGCGATTCGCTCGCCCAGGCTCAGCGCCTCAACCTGATCGTGCGTGACGTAGACCGTGGTCGAGCGGACCTCATGGTGCAGCCGTTTGAGCTCGGTGCGCATCTGCAGCCTGAGCAGTGCGTCGAGGTTGCTCAGCGGTTCGTCCATAAGCAGCACCTGCGGCTTCATGACGATGGCGCGCGCCACGGCCACCCGCTGGCGCTGACCGCCGGAGAGCTGCGCCGGATAGCGGTCTTGTAGGGCGTCGATTTGCAGCAACGCGGCGCCTTCTCCCACGCGCCCTTTGATCTCATCAGGCGGCAGGCCGCGCATCCGCAGCCCGAATGCGATGTTGTCGAACACGGTCATGTGCGGGAAGACGGCGTAACTCTGGAAGACCATGGCGATCCCGCGGGCTGCAGGCGGGGTCTGAGTGACATCTTGGCCGCCGATGATCACGCAGCCTCCGTCCGGCCGCTCCAACCCTGCCAGGCACCGTAAGACGGTGGTCTTTCCGCACCCGCTCGGACCCAGGAGCACCATGAACTCACCGTCGTCGATCTCCAGCGAGACGTCGGCGACCGCCGTCACCTTTCCATAGACCTTGCGCAGGCGCTCGAGTTGAATGGTCGCCATCTCACGTGCGCCTCATCGCACCGTGATCCCCCACAGTGTCAGCAGGTATCGGCGAATGAGCATGATAATGACCAGCGCCGGGATAATCATGAAGAAGCCGGCGGCGAACCGATAATCCAGCGGCGCGCCCGCGCTGCCGATGGCGTTCATGACCAGGGCCGGCAGTGTGCGGTTGCGCAGGGTCAGGATCGTGGCCGCGAAGACCTCGTTCCACGACAGCACGAAGGTGAAGATCGCGGCGGCTGCCAGTCCGGGTAGCGCGATGGGGAGGGCCACGCGCAGGAAGGCCTGCAGCCGGCCGCAGCCAAGCGTCATGGCGGCCTCCTCCAACTCGAACGGCACGCCCACGAAGACGCTGGTCGTGATGACGATGGCGAAGGGCAGCGCCAGCGCGGTATGCGCGAATGCGACGCCCCACAACGTGTCGTACAATCCCCAATTGATGAACGAGACCGCGAGCGGGACCGCCAGGATCGTCGCGGGGAACATCTTGGTCCCGAGGATCGCCAGGCGAAACGCCTCCTTGCCAGCAAAACGGAACCGCGAGAGGGCATAACCGGCGGGCGCGCCGATGGCGACCGACAGCGCGATCGTCAGCGCAGCCACCAGCAGGCTGTGCAGCGTCGACTGCAGCACCCCCTGAGCCTTGAAGAAGAAGCGGATCGTCTCCAGTGACCAGGGCTGCGGGACGACCGACCGCGGCCAGGCATAGAGCTGCGCGCGTGTGGTGAGACTCGCCAGGGCAATGAGGAAAAGAGGAATCAGCACCCAGGCCGCGATCAGCACCACGCTCACGAGAAGCAGAGTCCGCCGCCCGGACGCCGTCATCCGCGGCCGGGTTCCTCTTCGCGCGTCCGGAGCAGCCGCAGGTAGAGCACTGTTATTGTCATCGAGGTCGCCATGATCAGCACCGCGTAGGCGCTGGCGATGGCAGGGCTGCGATACAGCGAGTACTGGAAGTAGGCCTCGCCCGCAAGCACCGGCACGATGCGTCCGGCCAGGGTGATGATGGTGGCGAAGAGTTGAAACGCCAGAATCGTGCGGATGATCAGCGCCGTCTGCAGCGACGGACGCAGCAGCGGCAGCGTGACGTACCGCAATTTGCGCCAGCCGGTCGCGCCGAAGACGTCCGCCGTCTCGAAGTAGTCTTTCGGGACCAGTTGCAGCCCGGCCACCAGGATAATCATGACGATGGCGGTGGCCCGCCAGACCTCCGTGGCGACGATGGCGCCATACAGCCATCCTGGGTGTTCAAATGACAAAAACGTGAGCGGCTGCTGGATCAGGCCGAGCCCCTGGAGGACCGCATTGAGGTAGCCGCGCTCCGTGAAGATCGAGAGCCAGATCAGGCCTGCGGCCAGGTCGGAGATTCCCAGCGGGATCGCGCACACGTACAGAAACCAGGTGTGGCCGGTGAACCGCGCGTTCACCAGCAGCGCGATCACCAGCCCGATCGTGACCTGAATGGGAATCGTGATCGCGGTGAGCGCGATGCTGTTTCGGATGGCGCCACTGAAATATGTGTCCGCAGCCATGGCCTGGAAGTGCCGCAGCGTGAATCCGCCGTCCGCGCCGCGGACGCTGAGGATCAACGCCTGCAGCATCGGGTAGACGAAGAAGACGGCCAGGAAGACGAGCGCGGGCAGCAGCAGGGCGTACGGCAGCCAGTCGATCCTGGGCCGCACGACCTCGGGGACGGGGCGCCCGAAACGCCGCTCAGCGATGCTCATTGCAGGGGAGGGGGCCGACGGCCCCCGACGGTTGCGTGTTGACTTACTCCGGCCTGCAGGGACGCTCCTGCGGGTCGGGCGGCGGGCAGACGGCGCTCATCGCCCGGTAGAGATCCTCGAGCTTCCTGGCCTGCGCCGTAAGAACCTCCTCGATGTTCTTGCCCTGCACCGCGATCTCGCGAAACGTGTCCACGTAGAGCGGCACGAACTCGCCGGACCGCGCGCCGAGCCCGATCGGCAGCAGCGCCGTGCGTGAATCCCGCGCCGTCGCCTGTGCGGCCACGCCTTCAGCCATCACTCGCAGTCCGCCGGCGGGTACGGTCCCGCTCGCCTCTCGAACGGTTGGGAAGAAGGCGACACCTTGCAGGGTCATGACCTGCGTGCGCGGTCGCGTCAGGTATTCGATCAGCCGCTCGGCGGCCTCAGGGTTCGGCGAGTTCTTGGGAATCCCCAGGCCGGCGATCACGGCCAGGAAGGAGCGCCCCT
>JBQTJG010000103.1:0-2478 GCA_052387355.1 Armatimonadota bacterium
AGCCGCCGTGTCGAAGCTCATGGCTTCGGAGCTGGCCAACCAGGTCGCCTACAAGGCCAGCCACCTGCATGGTGGCTATGGCTTCATGGACGACTCCCACGTGGCCCGCCACTACCGTGACGCCCGCGTCCTCACGATCGGCGAAGGGACCTCGGAGGCGCAGCGCACGCTGATCGCCCGGGGCCTCGGCCTGCCCGTCTGAGGTCGATCAGCCGTCCCAGGGCAGGCCAGCACTCCGGCCCGCATGTGGAGGTGGCGGCCGAGCATGAGTTGTCGAGGACGGACAGGCTGGGGAAGAGCGCCACGTTCTGGAACGTGCGGGCCACGCCGAGGGCGGCGATGCGGGCCGGGCGGCGGCCCGTGATGGCACTGCCGTCGAAGAGCACCCGGCCCTGATGGGGCCGGTGCACCCCGCTGATCGTGTTGATGACCGTGGTCTTCCCGGCGCCGTTCGGGCCGATCACGGCGACGATCTCGCCGGTCTCAACCTGGAGCGAAACGCCCCGGAGGGCCTGCACCCCCCCAAACCGTACGTGGACGTCCTCCACCGTCAGCACCGGGCGACGGTAGGTCGCCGTCGTGGAACCCGTTAATGCCCAACGCGACACGCCGAGTGTGTCGCAGTTGACACAACGGCGGCAGCGCAGACAAAACGCCAGATTTTTGACGCGCTGTGATTGATGTGGCGCATGTTGTCACTGGTCCTTGACCCACGCTGACCCGGGTGGCATGTTCTCGGCGGGAAGGACCAGTTCATCGAGCCCCGCACACAACGTGCGGGGATTCACGATTGCTGCGGCCAATTGGGCATCACTGAGGCAGGATCCGGGGGGGACTGCTGATGGCCGAGTCAGGTAGGACCTTGAGCACCGCTGTTCACGTGCTCCGGGCCCTCGAATTCACTGCGGAGCATCCGAAGGGTGTCTCCGTCAAAGCATTGGCGCGAGCTCTGGACGTGAGCCTGTCCTCGGCCTATTCGCTGAGTAACTCGCTCCGCTACGAAGGGTTCCTCGAGCTCGCGCCTACTGGATCGGGCCTGTATGTGCTGGGTCCGAAGATGGTGACGCTGTACCGGTCCTACGTGGAGTCGACGCTGCAGCCCGAGCGGCTCGAGCCGTTCCTCTCGGAGCTGCGCGACCGGGCCTCGGCCCGGGCTTATGTCGCCATGTGGAACTCAGGCGACCTCGAGATCGCCGAGATCCTGGGCCGACGGGGCGGTCGGGAACTCACCGACCTGTCAAAAGGTTTCCGCGGGGCGGCGCACGCCCTGGCACTGGGGAAGATCTTCCTGGCTGAAGTGCCCGAGGAGCAGTGGCCCTCGTACCTGCAGGGTCCGATCCTCAAGCGCTTCTCACGCCACACGATCACCGCTCGCAACCAGCTGAAGCACAACCTGCTCGCTGTGCGTGAGCGCGGACTGGCGCTCGACCAGGAGGAATTCGCCGAAGGCGGATGCTGCCTGGCCGTTCCCGTCCGCGACCCCGACGGCCGGCTGATCGCGTCGCTCGGAATTTCGGTGCCGACCCGCCGCTTCAAGAACCAATTGCCGACGCTGGCCAAGGTCCTGCGTGACGTCGGGATCGCGGCCTCGCACGAGATCGGGCGCCTCATCGGAGAGGCCCCGCCCAAGGCGGTCGGCGCCGACTCGGTGGCAGGACCGGCGTCCTAGCGCATCAACCGAATTCAAACCGCCAACTTTTTCGCGGATTCGCGCAAAGACTCCAGCGGTCCCCCGGGTGCGCCAGTGTTAGGTTCCCGCGGAGGCCAAAGCCCAGTGGTCCTTGGTGCTTTTTCGGTAATGACGAGGGGGGCAAGATGTACGAAAAGGACGGCGAGAAGTATTTCATCGTTGACGGCCATATGCACTGGTGGAATGCCACGCCGGAGAACTGGAAGCACAAGGAGTATGGCGAGGGCTGGATCCGGTGTTTCTACGGCTACCACAGCGCGCTGAGTCCCGAGGAATACGTCTGGTCGTTCGAGAAGTACTGCGGCTACAGCGAAGAAGACCTGATGAAGGATCTCTTCGAGGACGGGTACGTCGACGCGGCGGTATTCCTGCCGACCTACCTGACGGACTGGTACAGCGAGGGCTTCAACACCACGGCCCGCGACGCCATCCTCAAGGAGAAGTATCCGGACCGCTTCGTCCTCAACACCGCCTGGGACCCCCGCGACGGCGAGGAGGGTCTGAAGGCGCTCGAGGAGAAGGCCAACCGCTGGCACCCCAAGGGCTGCAAGCTCTACACGGCGGAGTGGCGGGGCGACTCCAAGGGCTTCGACATGCGTGACCCGATGTCCCGGCGCTACTTCGACAAGTGCGTCGAGCTCGGGATCACCAACATCCATGTCCACAAGGGCCCCACGATCTGGCCGCTGAACAAGGACGCCTTCCAGGTTGACGACGTCGACGAGATCGCCACCCTCTACCCCGACCTGACGTTCATCATCGAGCACTGCAACCTGCCGCGGCTCGAG
>JBQTJG010000104.1:0-14140 GCA_052387355.1 Armatimonadota bacterium
GAGACGCTCGAGGTCCTTGCAGATCTCGTAGACGTCCCCGACCGAGATGGGCCGCAGTTCGTGGCTCAGCGCGCGCGCGATCTGGCGGATCGTGTAGCCGCGGTGGGCGAAGTTGCAGATCTCGTACATGTAGCCCAGGAAGTCGAGCTGCCGCAGATGGCTGCCCTTGAACCGCTGATCGTACTTCTCCACCAGGTGTATGGTGACGGGCTTCATCTCTAGCATGCCCAGTCGTTTCATCCTGGGAACTGCGTCGCCGATGTCGGGCACGGTCTGCTTCCTCCTCACGCCACGGTGAGCATACGGGCGAACGAAGCCAGATCGTCTTCCTCTTCTCTGGCCGCACGAGACAAACGCCGCACGCACTTCTCGACTTCACCCTTGAGTCGGTCCTGCACTTCTGGTGGCTCGTGGCGGCCGAAGACCATGCAGGACGCGATGGCCCGGCCGTCCCGCTCGGCAAGGTAGCGCGATCTGTCGATCCGCCGGTCCAAAGTGCCGTCTCGATCGCTCTGGGACGCGACGAGCAACTCTTCCCGCGCCTCTTTGCCTGACGCCCGCTGGCGCGCTTCGGAGCGGGCTTCGACCAGCCGCATCAGTGAGATAGCTTCGGCCGGGCCAGCGTTGGCCATGAACCACGCCGCCATGCCGAACACCCAGCCCACTTTCAAGAACTCCTCGGCGCTGCACTTGTCGACCGTGTCGTACTGAGTGTGCCAGTAGATGTTGGGCCGCCGGGCCAGCTCGATGCCTGGAATCCCCCATCCGATGATCTGCAGACTGTCTCCGCCCATGAAGCGAGGATCGGCCCGGAAGGAGAACGGGACCCGCGCCCTCGGGCCCGGGGCGGGGAAGACGACTGACACCTGCTCCAGGAGGTCGGTCATCAGATCGTCGACGAAGTGGGGGCGGGCCGGCGAGTTCCGCGTCAGCACCAGCGGCGCGTGTAGCTTCTCAGGGTCCCCCCCGGCGTGCGAAGACAGACCGGCGATGCACTCGTCCAACCGCCCCTGCTGTTCCAGATGGGCGCCGTACACGTTGGTGTGGTGCCCCTCGGGTCCGTAGAACGTGAGGATCGTGCGCTTCGGTCTGGGCAGGGCGCCGCGCTGGATCAGCGCATTCAGGGCTCGCAGCGTCTCAGTGATGTGTCCGCAGCCGGCCGCGTTGTCGACGGCCGCGGGGCGTGTGTGGCAGATGTGGGCCGTCATCAAGATCTCTTCTTCAGGGTGACTGCTCCCGCGGATGGAACCCATCGGGTTCTCCATGACGCCCTCGAAGGTCCGGCAGTCGACCTTCACGTGAACCTTGACCGGGCCGCGCGTCAGCAACGCGCGCAGATAGTCACCCATCCGCGGCGAGATCGAGAGGCCGAATCCTCGCACGTAGCCGCCGTCCATCTCGCGCTCATAGAGGGTATTCCACATCACGACGTCGGGAAAGGTCTCCCGCGTCTTCAGCGGTGGCATGGCAATGACATCGTCGTTGATGAAACCCAACGCGCCGTACTTCTCCACCGCCAGCGGGTGGGTCCGCCAGCCGTAGCCCTTGTCGACCAGGCACACCTTGCCGCGCACGTCCTTGCCCTGATAGTCGCTGTCCCTGTACCCCAGGCCGACGTGGACGAGCTCCGCAGTCACACCCTCCGGCGGCGTGGCGCCGGACCATGAGTTGATGCACGTGGGCGCCTCCTGGAAGCTGACGATCAGCCGCTCTTCTGGCTCCACGACTTTGACGACGGCGTCTCGCGGCTCCCAGGCGCGCGGTTGGATGTAGTTCCCAATGCGTGTCCGGTTGTCCAGGGGGGCGTCCAGGCTGCTCACCTCAATGCCCTGGCTGCTTAGGTACCGGCGTATGTATTCGCAGGCTTCGTGATACTCGCGGGACCCGAGGCCGCGGTGATACTGAGTGATCTCGGCTACATGTGCGATCGCGTTGTCACCGTTCAACTCGTCGGCCAGGAGCTTCTTCGTGTGCGGGATGCTCACGCGATCTCCTCCTCTTGCTCCATGGTTCTGCGCCGCCCCTATGCCCGTCGCAGGCGCGGGTCCAGGGCGTCCCGGAGCCCATCACCCAGGAAGTTCAGGCTGAGTAGTGTGATGAAGATGAACAGTCCGGGCAGGACGGCGATCCAGGGATCGTTCCAGAGGTAGCTCTGCGCGTTGAACAACAGGTTGCCCCAACTGGGCGTGGGGGGCTGGATGCCGAGCCCCAGGAAGCTGAGCGCCGACTCGGCATTGATCGCGGCGCCGGCCCCCAGCGTCGTTGCCACGATCATCGGCGCCATGGCGTTAGGCAGCAGGTGGCGCAGCACGATGCCATGTCCGGGTACGCCGGCGCTACGGGCCGCCATCACGAAGTCCTGCTCTTTGAGGGATAACACTACCCCCCGTACGATGCGCGCAATACCTGTCAGCGAGAACGCGACCAGGATCACCACGATGTTCCAGAATCCCCCCTTGATGCCGAAGTGCTGGCGCAACACCTGCGCCAGAATGATCAGGATGGGCAGCGCCGGGAGCGAGCGGATGACGTCCACGAAGCGCATCGTGACCTCATCGAACCGACCTCCAACATAGGCCGAGGTCGCCCCCACCAGACCCCCCAGGCCGGCGCTCAACACCGCCACGAGGAAGCCCACCGCGAGCGAGATCCTTCCCCCATAAAGGACACGAGTGTAGAGGTCTCGACCCAGTTCATCGGTACCCATCCAGTGAACAGGGTTGGGAGGTTGAAAACGCTCGCGCAGACTCGTCTTGCCAGGGTCGTAAGGGGTGAGGAAGGGCGCCAACACCGACAGCAGGATCAGGATGACCAGGCAGCACAAGCCCACCACCGCCAGCCGGTGGCGTCGGAGCTGGCGCCAGACCCGTCGCCACTCGCCTTCGCGCTCCCACCTATTCATAGCGAATCCGTGGATCGAGCAGGCCATAGGTGATGTCGGCCAGCAGGTTGAAGGCCGCAACCAGCAGGGCCAGAAGCATAAGGATGGCCATCGAGACAGAGTAGTCGTTGCCCAACACAGAGTCGTAGTGCATCTTGCCGATCCCGGGATATGCGAATACCGTCTCCACGATGACGGAACCGCCGATCAACACCGGCACGGTGTTCGCGAGGAGGGTGACCATCGGGATCAGCGCATTCTTGAGGGCGTGCCGGTAGATCACAGCCCGCTCGGCCAGTCCCTTCGCATGGGCGGTGCGGATGAAGTCCTGGTGGACAACCTCCAGCAGACTGGAGCGCATGTATCTCGTCCACGTGGCCAGCGAGTGCAGGCTGAGTACGACCACCGGCATCACGAGGTAGCTGCCCCGGTCAGTCAGGGCGCTGATCAGTCCGCGCGGGGGATCGGGGGAAACGATCCCACCGGCCGGGAACCAGCCGAAGTGGACAGCGAAGATGATGATCAGCACCAGACCGAGCCAGAACGCTGGAACCGCGTAGCCGACGAAGGCGAGAATTGTCACCGCATAGTCGCCCGGGGAGTAGGGGCGGACTGCAGAATACACGCCGATTGGAATCGAGACCGCCAGGCTGACGACGATCGCCAGGCCCGTCAGGACGAGGGTGTTTCCCAGGCGCGGACCAAGCAACTCGGTCACCGGCACCTTGTAGTGGCGCGAGTAGCCCAGATTCCCCTGGAGCACCTGGCCCATCCACTTGGCATATCGCACCGGGAGCGGGTCGTTGAGCCCGTACAGTTCCTTCAGCCGCTTGATATCAGCCTGGGTGATACTGGGATCGCCGAGGGCGAGCATGTCCAGCGGATCGCCCGGCAGAGCGATCAACAGGCCGAAGCTCAAGATTGAAAGCAGTCCCAGGACCGGCACCAGGAACGCGAGCCGTCGTAGGATGTACCGAGACATGTCGGTATGCTAGTGCGTCACCGGACCACGTCCCACTCGTGGACGTTGCCCAACCAACCCTCGTTGGTTCCGGACGGCTTCACGCCCGTGACGCCCTTTCGAACCGTGGCAGCCTCGGACTTGAAGTACAACGGCAGCAGGGGTAGATCGCGCGTCCAGATTCGCATCAGCCGGGCGGTGATCCTCTCGCGTTCTCTGACGTCCAGCGACTGCTGGATCGGCTGGGCCTCGAACGTCTCATCGTACTCTCTACCGCAGTAGTTGGCCAGGTTGGACCCTGACCAGCTCGTGGCCTCGCTCGGGATGTCCCTGCAGCGATACTCCCCCGCGAGCACATTGGGATTGCCGCCAAAATTGAACAGAAAGCCGCTTGGGTAGCCGAATCGAAAGAGATGCCTGGGATCATAGATCACCTGCGGGGGCTGGTTGTCGAGCTCGACTCGGACCCCGGCCTGCTTCCAGTGGTCGGCGACGACAGCCTGCGCGCCCTCCTTCATCTTGTCACCGGTGATGGTGCGGAGGGTGATGACGAGCGGCTCACCCCTGTCGTTGATCAGGATGCCATCGGCTCCCTTCCTCCACCCGGCCTGCGCGAACAGCTCAACGGCCCGCTGGGGGCTGTACGGGTACCTGATCATATTCGCCCTGACCTGGACGGTCATCAGCGGATGGCGCGGCGAGAGCCAGGAGTCGGCCACCGGGTTCAGACCTTTGAACAGGGCCTCGACCATCTCTCTGCGGTTGATGGCGGAGAGCAATGCCTGGCGCAGGCGCGCGTCGGCCAGCCGCGGGTCTTTCTGCGTATTCAGAGCGATCCAGTCCCAGCCGAAGCCCGGGATGACTATCACCTGACCGGCGCCCGATCTGTCCCACTGCTCCTTGATGGTGATCGCCTGGTCGATGCTGACGTTCGGGATGACGGTGACGTCGATCTGACCCGACAGGATGTTCGCCACCAGGGTATTCGTGTCTGAAAAGAACCTCCAGACAAGACGGTCGATCTTCGGCTGGCCCAGGAAGTAGGCCGGGTTGGCCGCGAGCGTGATGTGCGACCCCGGCACCCACTCAGCGAGCTTGTAGGGACCGGTGCCGATGAACTCCTTCGTCCAGTAGGGATGATTCCTGAACCTTTCTTTGTCGGTCCTGAACACGGCCTCCAGGATGTGCCGCGGCAGGGGGCGGGCGGTGGTGCCGAGCTGCGGCAGACCTTGATCGGCGAAGACAAACTTCTCCTTCCAGTAGACTTTGAACGTCCGCTCATCGATCTTGTCGATCCGTGCGATCTTGTTGGCGTCACCCTTCCCGAACGCCGGGATGTCCCGGTCCGCCATGACCTGCCAGCCAAAGATCACATCCTCGACCGTCAGCGGTCGGCCATCGTGCCACTTGATGTTGGGGCGGAGCTTCCACGTGACCTCCATCGTGCCGTCGGGCCTCACCACCCAGTCGCCGTCCTTGATCGACGGAATCTTCTCAACCAGCCACGGGCGCGCCTTGAGGCCGGCGTCGCGGTAGGTCCAGTACGCGTTCATCGCCTGCTCGACCTGGATGGCGGCGATCTGTGAGATCATCACCCCGAAGCCCCTCGGCTCCTGGGACATCCCGATGGTCAGGGTCTTGGCCGGTCCCGGCGGCGCCGCCGCCAGTATCTCGACGGGCGACGCGAGACCTGGGCCCAGGCCGTTGGCAGCGCCGACCAGGGCCACCAGTACGGAGACAGCGAGCGAAGCCACAGTACCTCTAGAGCGGAACATAACACCTCTCCTCCTTTGTGATCCTCAGACTCAGCTTACAGGCCCCAAGAGTTCCGCACACCACGATCAGGCGAGTTCCATCCCTTCGTGGGTGATCTCGAGGATCTCGATGACCACCTCACTCCCGCGAGCATCCAGGGCCGAGGGCTGGTAACGTACCGGCCACGCGTTCTGAAAGTTCCATCGCTTGACCTCGTTCCGGCTTTCGTCGAGAAGAATCACCGACATGCTCCGCCGCTCGGTTCGCCCTTCGCGCACGGTGTTCCACCAATCGTACAGATCCCTGGACTCAGTGATCCCCGCCTTGAGCGTGAGGTTGCCGTACTTCACGAGACCGGGCAGCTTGCGCACCGTATTCGCGTCGTTGCCTTCCCTGTACTCGATGACGTCCGCCGTCGCCGCCGGCAGGATCACCTCGCGGAATCCGCTCCGCCCAATGCCGTCGATCTCGATGATGAAGTTGAAGTTACCGAAGGGATCTCCGACACGGGCCGGCATCGTTGAACGACCTCCTATTACTCGGCTGTCTTGCGCACGTACCCGATGTCTCTGTAGATCTCGAGATCATGGCGGATGGTCCTTGTATAGCGCCGGCCACCGGCATCCTTGTAGGCGATCCTTGCGGTGACCCTGGTTGGCTGGCGCCGGGCGAAATAGGATGCGCTGGTGTCGAGAAACGTGCGGATCTCTCTGCCGGGCGCCAGGAACTCGATGCCGCGGAAGAGCGGCAACGCCGTAATTTCCCGGTCTTCGAGACCCAGGATGCGGTTTTCAAACCGAACGGACACGGCGTGCGCCGGCACGCCGCCAATGTTCCGGACCGAAAGGAAGAAGAGTCCGTCCTCGAAGACGACATCCAGGATCACCTCGGGGAGCGCGGTCGCGACTCCCTCCGGGGACGAGGCTGTGGTCGCGCCGGTTCTCCGCTGGGACGTCAGGGTGCGTCTGGGCATCGTCTGCCAGCCTCCCACGCTGTCGTGAGTTTCTCCGGCCCCCACGAGTTCCCTCTCATCCGGTGTCCTGCCTGCCGGCCCGCCGTCCGCTCCGTGGCGCCGCAGTCGCGATGCTATACTCAAGCTGCTCCAGGTACATCTCGGTGGAGGACTTGCATCATGAGACTCGGCGTGGTCTTTCCGCAGACAGAGATCGGCACCGACCCGGTGACGATCCGCGATTTCGCCCAGGCCGTCGAGTCGCTCGGTTATGATCACTTGCTGATCTACGACCACGTCCTGGGAGCCGATACCTCGAACCGTCCGGGGTGGCTCGCCTACACGACAGAGGACATGTTCCACGAACCGTTCGTGCTCTTCGGATATCTTGCCGGATGCACGCGGCGGCTCGAACTGACCACCGGCATCATTATCCTGCCCCAGCGGCAGACCGCGCTCGTCGCCAAACAAGCGGCCGAGGTGGATGTCTTGAGCGGCGGGCGGTTGCGGCTGGGCGTCGGCACCGGGTGGAACTCCGTCGAGTACGAGTCGCTGGGCATGGACTTTCATACGCGCGGCGTGTACATCGCCGAGCAGGTGGAGGTGCTGCGCGCGCTGTGGACTCAGAAGACGGTGACCTTCCGCGGGCGGTGGCACACCATCGTCGAGGCCGGACTCAATCCGCTCCCCGTGCAGCAGCCGATCCCGATCTGGTTCGGTGGCGCAGCAGACGTCGTATTGCGGCGCGCCGCCCGGCTCGCGGACGGCTGGATCTACGGCGGCGGCCTCCCCAACCCCTTCACCCGCGCGCCGTCGAGAAGCCCTCGCGAACTCGTCGAGCGGCTGCGCGAGCACGTTCGGGCCGCGGGTCGCGACCCGGCCAGGGTAAGCATCGAAGGACGTATCGGTCTCGACCGGGGCGGCCCTGACGACTGGCGCCGTCAGGTCGACGAGTGGCGAGGCCTGGGCGCCTCTCATCTGAGCGTCGGCACAATGCGGGCCGGGCTCGCGACGCCCGACGCGCATATCGAAGTGGTCACGCGGTTCCGCGATTGCACCCAGGGGACGCCATGACCGCAGGGTCCGTCTTTCTCGAAGAACTCACCTGGGCGGAAGCCGAACCGATCCTCCACGCCGACCCGCTCATCGTGATCCCTGTCGGCGCCGCCGCCAAAGAGCATGGCCCCCATCTACCGCTCGGCACCGACCGCATCATGGCCGACTACCTGGCGCGCCGGCTGGCCGAGCGTGTGCGCGTTGTGGTGCTGCCCACGCTGACGTATGGATATTACCCGCACTTCACCGCCTTTCCGGGCAGCACGCATGTGGAGGCCGCCACGTTCGGGGCGATGGTCAAAGAGATTATCCTGTCGATGACCCGGCACGGGCCTCGCCGGTTCTTCATCCTCAACACCGGCGTCTCGACCTTTCCGGTTCTGGAGATCGTCGCGAGGGATCTTGACCGCATCCACCGGCTGCTCGTCGGCGTGACGCGCATTGGAGATCTGGGCGGACGCCGCATTGCGGGACTACTGAGCCAAGCCAAAGGCAGTCATGCCGACGAGTACGAGACGTCCTTGCTGATGGCGATCGCACCGACAGTCGTGCGCCGCGACAAACTCGCGTCCGAGATTCCCGATCGGCCGGATTCGCCTGCCGTCTTCGTGCCGGCCGCGTATCACCGCGAGCCGGGACCGGGCTACTCGGCGACCGGCGTGTACGGCGACGCCACGCTGGCCACGAAGGCGAAAGGCGAGGTCATCGCCGACGCGCTCGTTGAAGATCTGGTGGCGGCGGCGGAACGCCTGCGCACCGCGCCGGCGCCCGCGCCTCGCGCGGGAATTCCATGGTAGTCGCATACATCTTCAGGGGGGTGACACAATGATGCGGTCTCTGCTGTTCGTCGTTGCCGTCCTGCTGGCGGCGCTTGTCGCCGCGGTCCCGTCAGGTGTGCACGCGCAGGCGCCGGCCCCGTCGGTGTTGCGCGTGGCGATGCAGGTCGATCCGTCGATCCTCGATCCGGCGCGGTCCAACGATCCGACCGGGTCGGCGATCCTGTTCAACGTCTACACGCCGCTGGTCGAGGTCGACGCGCGCGGCCGGGTGCAGCCGCTGGCGGCGAAGAGCTGGTCGATCTCGAGCGACGGGCTGACCTACCGGTTCGTCCTGCGCGACGGCCTGCAGTTCCAGAGCGGCGCCCGCGTGACTGCGGAGGATGTCAAGTACACGTTGGACCGGCTGGCGAATCCGAACACGAAGTCCCCGCACGCCAAGTTGCTGCTCTCGCCGATCGAAGGCTTCGAAGAGGTCGACGCCGGCCGCGCCGCCAGCCTGCGGGGCGTGCGCGCGGTGAGCCCGACCGAAGTCGAGATCAAGGTCGACCGGCCGCACGAAGGCGACGTCCTGGTGCGCCTCGCGCACCTGGCCACGTCCATCGTGTCGCGACAGTCCGTCGAGCAGGGCGGTGAGAACTGGGGGACGACGCACGCCAACGGGACCGGCGCCTTCCGCCTGGTCGAATGGGTGCTGCGCGGCCGCATCACGCTGGCGGCCAATCCATCGTACTTCGGCGGCGCGCCGAAGATCGGGCGTATCGTGTTCGAGCTGGTGCCCGATCCCAACGTGGGCGTCGCCAAGTACGAGGCGGGCGAGCTGGATCTCGTGCAGGTGCCGATCAGCGAGTATCAGCGTCTCAAACGTGACGCGCGCTTCGGCCGCGAGGTCGTCGAGTACAATCGGGCGTCGACCACGTACCTGGCGCTGAATCAGAAGGCGTTCCCGGCGTTCAAGGACGTACGCGTGCGGCGGGCGGTTGCGCACGCGATCGACAAGCCCAAGATCCTGCGCGCCATCTTCCTCGATCTGTTCGAAGCCGCGAGCGGCATCTTGCCGCCGGGCTTCCCAGGATACGACGAGCCGCTGGCGGCGATTCCCTACGATCCGTCGCGCGCCCGGGCGCTGCTGGTCGAGGCGGGGTTCCCGCAGGGCCGGGGCCTGCCGGCGTTCGTGCTGGGGCCCAACCCGCGCGGGTTCGGGCCGCGCGAGGTGGGCGAGGTGTTGGGCGCCATGATCGGCCAGAATCTTGGGATTCAGACTCAGGTGCAACTGCTCGACATTGCCAGGTGGCGGACCGACCTCGCCAAGGGGGACGTGTTTTCGCCTGTCACCGGCTACACCGCCGGGCTGGCCGATCCGAACTACTATCTGTATGGGATGTTTCACTCGAAGTCGCCGTCCAACTACTTCACGGGCTACTCGAATCCGGCGTACGACCGCCTGGTGGACGCGGCCAACCGTGAGCGCACGCAGAGCGCCACGTTCCGGAAGCTGCGCGAGGCCGAACGGTGGTTGATGCTCGACGAGGTGGGCGTCGTCCCAATCTATCACAATCGAGAGATCATCTTGCGGAAGCCGTATGTACGCGACATGCAGTTCACGCCGTTCGGACTTGGATTCATCGAGCGGCTGCGGGCGGCGTCGATTGCGCGCTGATGCGCCGGTGCGCTGATGTGACGGGCGCCCCGGCGTTTGGCTTGAGTCTGCCCAACCGGGGCATCCTGCTTGGCCTGCTGACGGTGGAGCAGTTGCTTGGCGCCGTCGAGGACGCAGAAGCATCAGGGCACTTCGAGGGTGTTGGCATCGGCGACAATCTGTTGGAGAAGCCTCGCGTCGAGGCCATCGCCCTGCTCGGCGCGATGGCCGGGCGGACCCGGCGCGTGCGGCTCGAAGTGGGCTGCCTGTCGACGTTCATCCTCCGCGATCCGATCCTGTTTGCGATCCAGTGGGCGAGTCTCGATGTCATCAGCGGTGGCCGCATGGGTCTGACGGTCTGCATCGGCGGCGGAGATGATCGGGAGATGCGGCCGTACCGCATGAGCAAAGCCGAGCGGGTGCCTCGGCTGCTCGAAGGCATCGAGATCGTGCGCCGGCTGTGGCGCGAAGATCACGTCACCTTCCACGGCCGGTTTCACCAGTTCGAAGACGTCACCACCCTGCCCAGACCGGTGCAGCAGCCGCCGCCGATCTACCTGGCCAACGCGCCCGACCCCGAGGGCCCGCCAGAGCAGATCGATCGCATGTTGTTGCGCGCGCTGCGTCACGCTGACGGCTGGCATCCGACGGGACTCACGCCGGCGCAGTTCGCGCACCTGCGCGAGCGGCTGGAGACCCTGGCCGCCGATCATGGCCGAGATCTCTCAACCTTCTCAGTGAGTTGCGGCAGCCTGGTCAACATCCAGCCCGACCGGACGAAGTCACGCGCGGAGCTCGAGGAGTACGTGCGGCGCTACTGGCCGCACACCTACACGCCGGGCTACTTCAACAGGCTGATCACCGGGCCGCCCGAGCAGGTCGCGCAGGGCATCCTGGAATATTGGAAAGCGGGCGCGCGCCGCATCTCGATCCGGCTCGGTACGTGGGATTACGACGTCCAGGTGCCTCTGCTAATGAACGAAGTCATGCCGATAGTAAGGAAGGAGATCATCACGCGTGAGATCCAACTTGCAGAATGATTTGCGCACGCATGTGGGTAGAGAGTCCGTCTGTCGGCTGCGAGGCAACCGGCAGTCGAGTTTGGTCAATACACTGTATACCCGGAGACTCTAGGACCCATGGCAAGTCTCATTGCCTTGATCCTGGCTCTGGCAGCCTCGACTATTGCGGTCACATGGGCGGGCGGATCTGGATTCTGGCGATACCGGTTGTCTTTGCTGCGCTCCCACTCGCGATCCCTCGTCACTGGACACGCGTCACGGCCGCCATCATCCTGGGACTCTCCGTCTTTGGACTCTTGGGTGCCTGGACGCTGTACATTCCCGGGTTGGTCGCAGCAGTTCTTGCCGCGTATCGCGGCCGACAGGACCCGTCTGCCTCACCCCTATGGGAGCACAAAAGCATCCGCGACAAAGCTTAGGATCAGAGAAGCTCAACGCGCAGCACGGATACGCTCGATCTTCCCCAGCTCGGAGGCTTCCTCTTCGCGGGCGTGATAGAGATCCCAACGCTGCTGCAGGCTCATCCAGAAATCCGGTGTCGTGCCGAGGAACTTCGCCAGTCGTAGAGCCGTGCTGGGCGTCACGCCGCGCCGCCGATTGACCAGTTCATTGACACGCTGATACGGCACTTGGATCCCTTCGGCCAGCTCGCGTTGGGTGAGCTTCATAGGCTCCAGAAACTCGGCCAGCAGCATCTCTCCTGGATGCGTTGGTACTCGATTCGTCGGAATCCGCACAATCTTGCCACCTCCCTCATCCCGAGTGATAGTCCACGATCTCCACATCAACCGGTCCGGCCCCCGTCCAGACGAAACAGATCCGGTACTGATCGTTGATCCGAATACTATGCTGACCCTCCCGTTCACGCTTCAGAACCTCAAGCCGATTGCCAGGGGTACTCGCAGGTCCGTCAAGCTCGCCGCGGAATCCAATTGATCGAGCCTGCGCGTCGCCACCCGCCAGAGATCTTCTGGACATGCGCGGCGGGCATGGCGTGTGTTCCTGCCGTTGAACACGTCTTCGGTCCCAGGGTCTTTGAACGACAGGATCACGCAAGCATGGTAGCACGGCTATCATGCTATAGCAACGCCTCGCAGTCAAAGGGTGCCGACGAATGCGGCCATGATTGATCGCCTGAATCGAGCGCTCGGGTACAACGCCTGGGCAAACCGAGAAGCCCTGCGATCCCTTCTCGCGGCCAAGACCGTCCCGGAACGGGCCGCAGCGGTCATGGCGCACATCGTCGGGGCCGAATGGCTGTGGCTGAGGCGGCTAGGACGCGTCGCCCCTCATATAGAGGTTTGGCCCGCTCTGTCGCTGGTCGAGTGCGAGAGCCATCTGCGGGAGCTGTCACAAGCCTGGCAGGCCTGCCTCTCTGAACTGACGCCGAAGGGGCTCGATCGGGAGGCCGGCTACACCAACTCCAAAGGCGAGGCGTGGTCCAATACGGCGGCGGACATGTTGACGCACGTGGTGTTGCACTCGTCGTATCACCGGGGCCAGATCGCCTCGCTGCTGGGTCGCGCGGGCGGGCTGGCAGCGTACACAGACTACATCGAGTTCGTACGCCGCGGTTACTTTAGAGGTGGCTCCTAGCCTCAGGGATCTCGGTCGGGCAGGCTAGGTTCAGGCGATCGCACCCAGCCTCGGTGATCACGACCGCGTCCTCAGGCTGCCGTAGGTCACGATCGGTCCGACGCCCGGAAAGCAGCGCAGCGCGAAGTCGGCCAGTTCAACCGGTAGCGCGAGGCCGGGCTCGCGCCATCGGCCGACGGCCGCGGCCGCGATCGCCGGACCCTTGCTCAGCCCTGTCAGGTAGAACACGTTGGGCGCGGTCGTAGCGATCAATCCGACCAGGTCGTGACCAGGACCCGGTCGGCCCAGGCCTCGGGAGTCAACACCTGCTCGACCCCGCTGTTGCCGCGGCGGCGTACTCGGAGAGCAGCGCGACGAATGACTCCTCGAGGTCCGCCAGCCCGCCTACGTGGACCGTACCATCCACAACCAGATACACATTCGTGGAATGCGCGCGACCGCCGTGACCAACCCCGCCGGCGATGAAGGGCGTCCCAAGGTACTTCTGAAAGAGATGCCCGGGCCAGCCGCCGGTGCTCAGCGGCCAGACCTCTGGATCCAGGCCGAATCGCTCGTAGGTTCGCAGCAGCGCGCGCACGATGTCGTCGGTCACCCGCACCCGTCCCCAGCTTCCCGGCTCGACCGTGGTCCCGGGCCGTAGCGTCATCGTGATGTCCTGATAACCGCGCCGGTCCAGGTGCGCGCGGATCTTCCGCGCGATCTCTTCCTTGTTCTGATTGGGCACCAGGGACACGTTCATCTTGCACACGGCGCGATGCGGGATGATGGCCATGGAGACGGTCGGATCGCCGGCACGCGCATCGCCTGCGTACATCCCACGGATCCCGAGTGAAGGCGTAAAGATGAGACGGCACAGCGCCTCGCGGCCCGTCATGCCATCGACGAACGCCTTTACGCCGAGCCGTGCCTTGAACTCGGTCTCGTTCCACCGCACCGCCAGGCGGTCTAATTGCTGTTCCTGCTCATGATCGGGTGGCAGCGCACCGTCGTAGAATCCGTCGATCAGCACCTGATTGCCGTTATCGGTGACCATTGTGGCGATTGCCTCGACGAGACGGAAGGCGGGGTTGTCGACCAGTGAGCTGTTGCCGCTGTGGATGTCGAAGGCGGCCGGGCCGCGTCCCCACAGGGCGCCGCTGCACTCGAGCTCAAAGATGACGCCGCGCCGCGACCCGAGCGCCAGGGTCACGCGACCGCTGGGATCCTGGCGCGGCATAGGGAATAGCAGGGCATCGGCCGACAGCAGCGCCGTGTTCCGCTTGATGAAGGCACCCAGGTGCGCGCTGCCCAGTTCCTCTTCACCCTCGGCCACGAACTTGAGATTGACCGGCACCCGCTCGCCTGCCTCACGGATCGCCCCGAGGGCGTTGAGGAAGGCGACCAGCGGACCCTTCGTGTTGATCGCACCCCGGCCTACAATACAGCGACCGAACGGCGGCAGGTCGATGACGCGGCCCTCGAACGGCGGAGCCGCCCACCGGTCTTCATCCAGCACGGCCTCG
>JBQTJG010000105.1:0-2190 GCA_052387355.1 Armatimonadota bacterium
GGGACGGGTCATGGCCCGGGGGGTGAAGGGTATGACGATCAACCGCCAGGAGGATCTTGTGACCATGACGCTCGTCGTCAGCGTTGGGCGCGGGGAACACAGGCTGGAGACCGCGGTGCAGTTGCGAAACTGATGAGACGAGTGCCCATGCGCCAGTGGCACGAGGGACACGCCCTGGTGTCCGTGTTGGTCCTCTTCCTGATCCTCACGATGTTTGCGCTGGCGTTCATTGCGCTCATGAATAGTGACCAACGCTTGGTCGGGCAGTCCTACCGGGGAACGGCGGCACTCTACCTGGCAGAGGCCGGCGTCCAGAAGACGGTGTGGCTTCTGACCCACCGCCCGGCCAGTGGGTCGCAGCACGCCGGTTGGCCATCCGAAGGCTACCAGGAGGCACTGGGGTCGGGTCGATTCGTCGTGGAGACAATGACCGAGGACGCCAGTGTGCTCGCTCTGACGGTGCGGGGCGAGGTCGGCGGCGTCGCGAGGCGGGTCCGCCTGACGGCCCGGATCGCCCCGAAGGCCCTGGGATTCGGGCTCTTTGCCGGGGACGCCGTGGCGATGACGGGCCAGGCGCGGGCGTACGTCGTGCCGTGCCTCCGTCCCCAGAGAGCGTGTCACCGGCTGGGGGATATCGCCCTGTCCAGGGATCTCTTGCTTGAACGAGAGGCGGCCCTCAATGCGCTCGATGGCCGGCGGCTGGCCCTCCGAGAGGGAACCCTGCCCGATCATGCACTGTTCGGCCTCTCATCGGCATGGGCAGATGCCCGACTGCCGGATGTGCTGCCCGACCTTGTCGTGACCGGGAAGGACGAACTGTCCGTCGGGATGGATAGTCGTCCGCTCAACGACCTGAGCGCTCTGCACAGGGACTACCCAGGAGTCCACGTCAAGGGGCTCCGAACCGACGAGGCCTCGATGCCCTCGGTGGATCTGGAGCACTACCGCGTGCTGGCGGCGGCGAATCGCGGAAACCAGGCCCTCAACCATGCCGTCGGAGAACGCATGCTGGATCGAACGCTGCGCGAAAAGAAAGACAGTGAGTACACGCCGGCTCAGGTGGAGGAGATCCTCAGCTATCTGGAGGCCCGGCGCCGTCAGGAACGGGAGATCCTCACGCTGCAGGGCGTCATCTTCGTCGAGGGCATCGTCAACATCTCAAGCACGCTGCCGATCGCCGATGGGGCCCTGGTGGTGAGGGGGACGATCCAGGTGATGGATCGAGCGAGGCTCGAAGTGCGCCACGGCCCAACGACCACGACGCTTCCCGGCGTCATCGCCTTCGGCGACGGGGGGATGATTCGACTGGGTCAGGGAAGTGTTGCCGTGGTCGACGGAATCGTGCTCGCCAGCGTGGGCATTGAGGTCGTCAAGGCGAGTGTTGACGTGTCTGGTTCCATCCTGACGGGGCAGGGGTTCGTCAACGATGACGGCCTTGTCGTCATCAGATACCAGCCCAACGTGCTCACGACCGTGGGCCTGAGCCGCACCGAGCATGTGCTGATCCGGCAGCTTTCCTGGCAGGAGGTTCCGTAAACCGCAACGAGAGATTCAGTCGGAGTCGTCGGAAATCGCCCGAAGCCGTCGTCTGTCTCATATACTCCTTTCCCTGTAAGGGAGTGATAATCTTCAAGCAGATACTCCCCTTGGGTGAGGAAACAGCTGGCCCCTCCATTACTGAGACTGGGGTAGCGCGGTTGCCGAACGTGGCAAGGCTGGCCGTGTTCGGTAATCTCGATGCTACCCTGAGAACATGAGTGAGATACACGACATAGAGGTCGACCTTATCTTGGTTGGCGCCCGAGGCAAGCGACTCCTGATTATGAGGACCGACGATCAATTCGCGGCTGTAGTGCTCGATCGGACCGAGTGCGCCAGGCTGATCTCGGGTAAACCGCAGTTTACGGCCAGGAGGATCACAAACGTCGTCCTATTGGCGCGGAGCGCCGTAGAGGGCGAGCGGGAGGAGACGCGAGCGTGAAGAAACGACGACGTTACGGCCGGACCCCCATCTTGACCCTAATAGCCTCTCGGCGACGGCACAGGCTATTTCCTCTTGTACGCCAGGTAGCGCGTGGGCGTACGTTGAAAGCGTAAACGTTGGCGTCGCATGTCCGAGTTGCTCACTCAGAACTCGGATATTGCCGCTGTAATGCCGACGGTGACAAGGAAGGGGCCAGATCACTCTTC
>JBQTJG010000106.1:0-13431 GCA_052387355.1 Armatimonadota bacterium
CCTTCCGGAAATCGCCGCCGGCGTCGGCCCAGCGCTTGCTCACGATGTACATTTCGGGTCGGGCCAGCATGTCCAGGAAAGTGGCGCTGGGATTCCGGAGCCGCACCTCCACGGTGTAAGGATCCGGCGCGGTGACGTTCTCCACGAGCGTGTCCAGGTCGCGCTGGCGGAAGGCCCGGGTGTTGGGATCGCGGATCCGCTGGAACGTGTAGAGGACGTCCGCCGCCGTGAATGGAGCGCCGTCGTGGAACGTCACGTTCCGGCGTAGTCTGAAGAGGTACTGGGTAGGCTGCGGCTGGGTCCATGACTCCGCCAGGGCCGGCGAGATGCGACCTTGCCCACCGTACTGCACCAGCGTGTCATACACGTTCCCCTGCACCGACCAGCTCGTGACGCCATAGTTGAGGTGCGGGTCCAGGCCGATGGCATCACGGGCGATGCCGAAGCGCAGCACGCCGCCGCGCACCTTGCACGCCTCTGCCGGAGACGCGGCGGCGCCGGGCTGCCCGCTGCCGGGCTGGGCGGCCGTAGGGGACCCGTATAGGGACAGGATCAGCATGACCAGGATCAGTGCGGCGGCGCGCGCCGCTCCACGCGTGTGCATGGTTCTCCCTCCTTCTCGCGGTCGTTGAGTCCGCGATCGTCGACCGAATGTCCGGCTCACGCTTGTCCGCGCAGGCGGGGATCGAGGGCGTCCCGCACGCCATCCCCCAGCAGGTTGAGCGCCAGCACGGTCGTCGATGCGACGACCGACGGCCACAGGACCGGCCAGGGACTCAGACTCATGAACCGGCTGGACTGCTCGATCATCCGCCCCCACGATGGCGCCGGCGGCGGAGCGCCCAGACCCAAGAAGCTCAGGCCGGCTTCCAGCAGGATCGCCTGGCCCAAGCCGAGCGACATCTGCACCAGCAGCGGCGCCGAAATATTAGGCAGGATGGCGCGCCGCAGCGTCCGGACGTGCGTGGCGCCGATCGCGTGCGCCGCCTGGACGTACTCGGCCTCCCGCACCGACAGCGTCGCACCGTGCGCGATGCGGGCGAAGCGGGGCGTGTAGAGGAGTCCGATCACCAGGATCACGTTCACCAATGAGGGGCCCAGGAACGTGATCACGAACAGCGCCAGCAGGATCGGCGGAAACGACAGCAGGCCATCGACCACGCGCATCAGGACGATCTCGATCCCGCCGCCGAAGTAGCCCGCGGTCATCCCCACCAGCGTTCCCAGGATCAACGCGATCGCCACGCTCGCCACGCTCACGATCATCGAGATGCGGGCGCCGAAGGCGAGCCGGCTCACGATGTCGCGGCCGTATTCATCCGTGCCCAGCAGGTGCGCTCGCGAGGGCGCCGCCACGCGGACCGCCGGATCGATGGCGTCCGGATCGTAGCGCGCAATGACCGGGGCGAGCAGCGCGACGCCGAAGACCAGCGCCACGACGATCCCCGGCGCCAGCAGCCGGACCGGCCACCGCCGCCGCCGGCGGGGGCGGGCGCGGGCTTCGACCGCCTTAACCGTAGCGGATACGAGGGTCGAGGACTGCATAGGACACATCGGTCAGGAAATTTACAGCGATGAAGATCGCCGACGCCACCAGCACGACCGCCTGGATCACCGGGTAGTCGCGCAGGCCGATCGCCTGCAGGAGGAACGCGTTCATGCCTGGCCAGTTAAAGATGGCCTCCACGAGCACACTCCCGGCGAACATGGCGCCTACCTGGAGGCCGACGATCGTCAGCACCGGGAGGTAGGCGTTGCGCAGGACATGGCGCCTGAGCATCCCGGCCTCGCTGAGCCCCTTGCTCCGCGCGGTCCGCACGTAATCGAGCGGCAATTGTTCCAGGACAGCGGAGCGGGCCATCCGCATGGTCGTCGCCATCGGCGCCGATGCCAGCGCCACCGACGGGAGCACCAGATGAGACAGGAATACGCCAGGATTCTCGAACGGGTGCACGTAGCCCCCGGACGGCAGCAGGCGCAACCAGAGCGCGAACACGTACACGAGCAGCGGCCCGACAACGAACACCGGTACGGAGAAACCGAGCAGCGTGAGGGCCGAAGCCAACGGATCGAAAATCGATCCGCGTCGCCTGGCTGCGAACACGCCCGCAGGGATACCCGTCGCGATGGCGATCGCAATCGCTGGGACTATGAGCTGAAGGGTGCGCAGGAGGCGCGTCAGGAGGTCGGCGGCAACGGACCGGTCCGTTACCAATGATCGGCCGAAATCGCCGCGCACCACATGGCCGACCCATTCCAGATACCGGGTGAAGATCGGTCGGTCCAGCCCCAGCTTTTGCCTGACGGCCTGCAGTTGCTCTGGGGTCGGATTCGCGTCCATGCCGCCCAGGATGACGTGCGCCGGGTCCCCGGGCAGCAGGTAGATGGAAAAGAAGACCACCGACGCCACGACCCACAGCAGCGCGGCGGCGATGATCAAGCGGCGGAAGAGGTACGCCCGCACGCGGCTCGCTAGGACTCGATGTGGGTCGTGCGCGCTGCCAGGAGCTTGTCCACCATATCTTTGAGGATCATGCCGTGTGTGCGCTCGATCTCCCGGTGCCAGCCTCGCTCCTTGGCGATGCGCGCCTGTACAGCCGCGTCGACCGCGGCGATGTCCTCCCGGCGCACACAGACCACTCCGTCCTCGTCGGCCACCATGACGTCACCGGGATGAATCTCGGCGCTGCCGAACACGATGGGATAGTTCAGGTCACCGGGCGGCACGTTGATGCACGGCGCGCAGGGCGTCAACCCGGTCGCGTAGACCGGGAAGCCCGCGGCTCGTGTCTCGGCCGCGTCGCGTACCAGGCCGTCGGTGATCAATCCGGCGACGCCTCGCGTCTTGGCCATCGTGCTCATCACGCCACCCCAGAGGCTGAAGCGCGGCGAGTAGGCGCCCACCACCACCACGACGTCGCCTGGTTGGGCGATCTCGATGGCCTTCAGCGGCAGCAGTTCGTCGCCGGGCGTGACCTGCACGGTGATCGCTGGACCGACGATCCCCGGGCAGCCGGCGTAGACGGGCTTGATGTGATGGGGCAGTGTCTGCCGCTTGTGGTAAGCATCGGAGATGTTGGCGGTGGCGTATTGATGAAATCGCGCGTACGACGCCGGATCAGGTCGGTCCATCGTCAACCGCAGGCGGAACTCGACGGCGATGCGGTCACCCGCCACAGCCGTGCGTTCACTCATGTGGTCTCCTCCGATCGGCTCTCTGCATGATTCTCCGAGGAGTTAGGCGTGCAGGATCGAATGAAAAATCTCAGATACGGCATTTCGGCGCGGTTCGGGCGACTCCTTGCCGTCGGAGGTGGACAGTGCGCGCGCCATTCTTGTGGGGAGAGGAACTTGAGAGGAAGCCCGGCGTGGTCCCGCCGTTCGTCCTGGAGACCAGCCGCACCGCGCTCATCGTCGTGGACATGCAAAACACGACAGCCGCCCGGGGCTATGGCGTCGAGCGCCTGTTCCAGCGCGAGCACGGCCCGTATGGAGTGTACTACTTCGAGCGCATCGAGCGGGTGGTCATCCCGAACGCGGGGCGCCTGCTGGGTGCCTTCCGCCAGGCTGGCGGCCGGGTGCTGCACCTCACCGTCGGCAGCTTCCTGCCGGACGGCAGCGATTTCGAACCGCTGCGCCGCGCCACGACGATCGCCTACACCGGGAAGGGCGCACGGAGCGTCGAGTCCTCGCGTCGATGGGCACCGACGACCACGCGATCATCCCCCCGCTCGCGCCACGATCTGACGAGATCGTGCTGAACAAAGTCACCCGCAGCGCGTTTTCATCGACCGGGATCGACCAGATTCTCCGGAACCTCGGTGTGGAGGGACTGGTCATGACCGGCGTCGCCACGAACGCCTGTGTCGGCATGACTGCGAGCGACGCGGCCGACCGGGGCTACAAGGTGGTCGTCGTGGAGGATGCCACCGCAGCGCCGTCGCCCATCCTGCACGAGGCCGCGTTGCTGAACTTCGCGTATCTCTTTGGACACGTAAAGACGACAGATGAGGTGCTGTCCGAGATGGGACTGCAGGCGGGGCTTACTGGGGGTAGATCAGGCTCCGCATCCCGATAATATCGGCGACCCGCTCGCCGCGCGCCATGCGCGACCGGATGTCGGTCTCTTTCTTGCCGACGGCCCGGACCGCTTCCACCACTTCGGCCAGGGCCGATCGCGTGATGACCGCCACGCCGTCCGCCGCGCCGACGACTACGTCGCCCGGATGCACCACCACGCCGCCGCACGCGATATCAACTTGTGTAGTCCCCACCCGCCGGTTCGTGCCGACCCGCGGCGTCACCGCGCGCGCGAACGCCGGAAACTGCAGCTCGGCCAGGCCCTCGACGTCGCGCACCGCGCCGTCGACCACGACGCCGGCCAGTCCGTGCGACTTCGCTTCGGTCGCCATCAGCTCGCCAAACATCGCCCCGGTGGTGTCGCCCCCGCCGTCGACGATCAGCACCGCGCCCCGCGGCGCCTCGAGCAGCGCCTTGTGCACTGTGATGATGCTGCCTGGATAGCACCGCGCGGTGTAGGCTGGGCCGACCAGCCGCGCGCCGCGCCAGACCGGGTTGATCTCGGGCGCCATGACGCCGGTCGATGCCTGCGCGTCGCTGACCCAGGCGGGCGAAACGGTCTGCAGATACGCGATCGCATCCGCGACCGCGCCGGTGAGTTCGTAGAGTCTCGTCACGTCGACCTCCCTCAGATCCGCCGAAAGATCCAGTCGCCCAGACTGGCGTACTGCGCCGGGGTGCCTTCTTCCGCGTAGACGACCTCCGCCTCAACTGCCGCGGCGCCGTTCATTGGGAGGTTGACGCAGGGAACGTCAAAGAGCCAGAACCGGCGTTAGTGAAGGCGAAGATGAGCATGGCCGGGATGTCAGTGCTGACAGGAAAATTCGTCGAGCCGGACCTGCAACCCCTGCGCGCAGAGCCGGTCCGCTAGGAAGTCGCGTGCGCCCTTTTCGTCAGGATGCCCGCCGTATCTGTGGGGAAATCGTTCGACGACCTCAAGACACGTGTGCCATGGGATGGAGGAGGTCCAGATCTCGGCGATCGATCAGTAGGCTTCCTGAATCTGCCGGCAGACCCAGGCCGAGGCCTCCCGCTCGTCGCCGATCGCGCCGTGGCCCCCACGCGTCAGCTCTGAGGTGAGCGTCGCGAGGTCGATGTCGCCGTCCCATCCGCAGAACACGGTCCGCCAGATCTGTCCCCACTCCATCGTCGTCGTCCTCCTCGAGACTTTCAGCCGGCCTTCCGCGCCAGCTTTTGCCGCGTGTATTCGATGATCCCACCGGCCGCCACTAGACGCCGCATGAACTCGGGCAGCGGGACAGCGTCATGCGAGGTCCCGCGCGTCTCGTTGATGATCCGCCCGGTCTCGTTGTCGACGGCGACCTGATCGCCGCTCTCGGTCACACCATGGAGGTCAGGGCACTCGAACAGCGGCAGGCCGATGTTGAATGCATTGCGGTAGAAGATGCGCGCATACGAGCGCGCCACCACACAGGCGATGCCCAGGCCCTTGATGGCGATCGGCGCGTGCTCGCGGGAGGAGCCCTGCCCGAAGTTGTCGCCCGCAATCAGGATGTCTCCGGGTTGGATCTTCGCCGCCAGCGCATGGTCCAGGTCCTCGAAGCAGTGAGCCGCCAGCACCTTGGGATCGACGGTCACGAGGTACCGCGCCGGGATGATGACATCGGTGTCGATGTGATGGCCAACCTTCCAGGCGGCGCCGCGGAAGATCATGCGCCCACCCCCGCGGTCGCCCGCCCCGCAACCTCATCCGGATGCGCCAGTCGTCCCATCACCGCGCTCGCCGCCGCGACCGCCGGACCTGACAGATACACCTTGCTCTCGCGATGGCCCATGCGGCCGACGAAATTGCGCGAAGAGGTGCTGACGCAGACCTCGCCTGAGGCCAGCACCCCCATGTGCCCGCCAATGCACGGACCGCACGTGGACGTGCTGACCACGGCCCCGGCGTCAACGAAGATCTCGATCAAGCCTTCCTTGAGCGCCTGGCGATAGATGGCCGGCGTCGCAGGGATGACCATCATCCGGGTCCGGGGATGGACCTTGCGGCCGTTCAACAGACGCGCCGCCACCCGCAGGTCGTCCATCCGGCCGTTGGTGCAGGTGCCGATGAAGACCTGGTCCACCGGGACGCCGGCCGCCTCGCGCACGGGCACGACGTTGCCGGGCGACGACGGCGCGGAGACCACAGGCTCGAGCCGGCTCGTGTCGTACTCGCGCACCGAGGTGTACTCAGCGTCTCGATCGGCGAAGACCGGCGTAAACGGCCGCCTGGCGCGCGGCCGCACCCAATCGAGCACGGTCTCGTCCGGCTCCATGATGCCGTTCTTGGCGCCCGCCTCGACCGCCATGTTGGCGATGCTGAACCGCTCGTCCATCGTCAGGTGCTGCAGGGCCTCGCCGGCAAACTCCATCGCGGCGTAGCGCGCGCCGTCCACCCCGATGTCGCCGATGACGCTCAGGACCAGATCTTTCCCGGTCACCCAGGGCGCGGGCTTACCATTGAACACGAAGCGCATCGTCTCGGGCACCCGAAACCACAGGTCCCCCGTCGCCATGGCCGCGGCCAGATCCGACGACCCGATCCCAGTGGAGAAGGCGCCTAATGCACCATGATTGCACGTGTGCGAGTCCGCGCCGACGAACACCTCGCCGGGAAGCACAAGGCCTTCCTCGGCGAGCAGCACGTGCGCGATCCCGGCCCGGCCGATCTCGTAGTAGTACGGGATCTCGTGCTTCCGGACGAACTCGCGCATGACCTTGCATTGCTCGGCCGATGCGATGTCTTTGTTGGGCGCGTAGTGATCGGGCACCATGGCCACCCGCTCGCGGTCAAAGACCGTCGAGGTACCGATCTTCTCGAACTCGCGGATCGTCAGCGGCGCCGTGATGTCGTTGGCGAAACAGAAGTCCACCCGGGCTTCGATAAGATCGCCGGGGCGAACATGATCGGCGCCCGCGTGGGCAGCCAGAATCTTCTCGGTCAGGGTCATACCCATGCCGGGTCACCTTTCTTGGCCGCTGCGCGTGCGGCGAGCAGGCGGTTCACGCCGTCAAGGTAGGCCAGCGCGCTCGCCTCCAGGACGTCGGTGCTGCTGGCGCGTCCAACCACCAGGACCTCGCCTTCACGGACACGCGCCGTCACCTCACCGAGCGCGTCAGTCCCGCCCGTGACCGCGCGGATTGCATAGTCGACGAGCTGCGCGTCCACGCCGGTCAGGCGATTGACCGCCACACACAAGGCGTCCACAGGCCCGTCGCCGCTGGCCGAGGCCGTAGCCGCGCCGCTGTCGGAACGCAGGGTCACGGTCGCCGCCGGAGGCATCCCGGACCCTGTGGTGACCTGGAAGGCCTCGAGCGAGTACATGGCAGGCGCGGCTCGGACTTCCTCATCCACAAGAGCCAGGATGTCCTCGATCGCCACCTGCTTCTTCCGGTCGGCCAGGGCCTTGAATCGGATGAACGTGCGCTCGAGCGCCTGGTCGTCCAGGTGTACGCCCTGATCTTCGAGCGCCTTCCGAAACGCATGCCGGCCGGAGTGCTTGCCCAGCACGAGCCGGTTGGTCGGCAGGCCGATATCTTCGGCCTTCATGATCTCGTAGGTCGCCCGGTTGACCAGGACGCCGTGCTGGTGGATGCCGGCCTCATGAGCGAACGCGTTCTCGCCCACCACCGCCTTGTTCGGCTGCACGGCGATGCCCGTGATGGCCACGAGGAGCCGGCTGGTGCGGTAGAGCCGCGTCGTGTCCACGCCGGTCCGCGGCCCGTAGGCGTCGCGCCGTGTGCGCAGCGCCATGACGATTTCCTCGAGGGCTGCATTGCCGGCGCGTTCGCCGATGCCGTTGATGGTGCACTCCACCTGCCGGGCGCCGGCGGCCACTGCGGCCAGCGAGTTCGCCACAGCCAGACCCAGGTCATCGTGGCAGTGCACGCTCCAGACCACGCGGTCGCTGCTGGGGATGCGCTCCCGCAGGCTGCGAATCAGCGCCGCGTATTCCCCTGGTGTCGTGTAGCCGACGGTGTCAGGCACGTTGATGACGGTTGCGCCGGCGCGAATCGTCGCATCGAAGATGCGGCAGAGGAACTCGACGTCCGAGCGACTCGCGTCCTCAGCCGAGAACTCGACGTCATCGGTGAACCGACGCGCCTGGCGGACCGCGGCCTCGGCTGCGACGACCACCTCGTCGGGTGTCATGCGCAGTTTGTGCTGCATGTGGATCGGCGAGGTGGCGATAAAGACGTGCACCCGGGGGTGCGCCGCGGGCTGCAGCGCCTCAATCGCCGCGTCTACGTCCTTGGGGTTCGCGCGCGCCAGCCCCGCGACGGCGACCCCTCGCACCTCTTTCGCCACGGTGCGGACGGAGTCGAGGTCGCCCTTCGAGGAGATCGGAAAGCCGGCTTCGATGACGTCGACCCGCAGCGCCTCGAGCTGGCGCGCCAGCTCGAGCTTCTCGGCGGGCGTCATCGAGAAGCCCGGCGACTGCTCGCCGTCTCGGAGCGTGGTGTCGAAGATGCGAACCAGATCGTCCATCAGCGTTAGTGTCCTCCTCGGCGCCCCGTGTCGTATCAGCGCCAGTATGCTCGCGCTAGGTATTCTGAGCTCCTCGCACGAGCGTGACCTGCCCGGTGCGGGCCATCTCACGAATGCCATGCTTGGTCAACAGCGACACGATCGCATCGACCTTGTCGGCGCGACCGGTTATTTCGAGCGTCATCGTCCGATCGGTGAGGTCGACGATATTCGCACGAAACACGTTCGCGATCTCCATGATCTCCATACGCGTGCCCGGCGTCACGTTGACCTTCACCAGGGCCAGCTCCCGGTCCACCGTCTGGACGCCGTCGATGGCTGTGGCGCGTAAGACCTCCACCACCTTGCGGAGCTGCTTGGCGAACGACTCCGTTCGGTCCGGCGGGGTGTCCACGACGATCGTCATCCGCGAAATATTCGAATCCTCGGTCGGACCCACCGAAAGGCTATGGATGTTCACCCCGCGCCGACGGATCAATCCCGCGACGCGCACCAGCACGCCGGGCGCATTGTGCACCAGGACGGAGATGGTGGCGGCATGCGGCTCACTCATGTTGCGCCCTTCACCGAACCGCGATGTCCATGGATGGCCGCATCGCCGACAGGGTCGTCAGCACGCCGTGGATCGAATGCGCCCGGAATGCCTCGTTGAGCGACGGATCGATCGGCGCCCCATCATCGGCCGCCGGAAACGCCATCTGGGTCAGATGGGCATCGAAGCGCGGCCCCCACTTGCGTGTGCCGAGCCGCGCGGTCGTCGAGCAATTGTCCACCATGTAGGCCACACCGCGGGCATGCATGTAGGGCAGGAGTGAGTCCACCGCTTCGATGACGGACTCGTTAGCGATCTCGGAGTAGGGGTGCCCGCGCTCCATGAGGACGTCCACTTGCGCCATCATGGTGCCGACGAACACGCCGGCGGTGAAGGCGTGCACCTCGGCCGGGCGCCGCGCCCGTTCCGTGCGTGCCGCGACCCCGACCTTCCACATACGGCTGCCCTCGATCGGAGGGATGGGGTAGTCGCTCAGGCGCTTCCCGGCCAGGATGACGCTGCGAAGCTCGTTACCTGACTCGACCTCGTCGTAGATCTCGATCATCAGCGGCTTCGTCGCGTGGTAGGAGGCCGTGTAGGCGCGCTCAAAGTCCACCCGTTCCGTGCCGGAGAGCCCTTCGTAGACCGCGATGATGCCCCGGTGCGAGATCGTGTGCGCGATGGGCCCGGTGATGCTCTCGCAGGCGTGGACGAACGCTTCGCGCTCGGAATACCCCTCGGTGATGAACCGGCGGTAGAGACTCTCGACGATACCCCACACCGCGCCCAGCAGGATCGCCCGCTCGCCGAAAATGTCGGAGAGGTACTCGGACCGCAGGGTCGTTTTGAAGGTGTAGGGTGCGCCCAGCGCGATCGACCATGCCAGGGCGACGTCGGTGGCCAGGCCGTTGATGTCCTGCTCGACCGCGAAACTCGTGTTGATGCCGGCGCCGTTGGTCTCGCGGCCCTGCTCGTACAGCCGCCGGACAGACAGACCCATGCCCTTCGGGCAGACGCCGATCACGTTGACAGTCGACGGGAACGCGTCGCCCATGTTGCGCAGGTGGCCAAGGAGGAACCCGTGAGACAGCCCCAGCGTGGAACCAGGCCGGAGCGCCTCGAAGACGCTTGGGTAGAGTTCGGCCTGGGCCGCGTCCGCGATCAGGAGGAGGGTAAGGTCGGCGTGGCCGATGACTTCGAACATCTCACCCAGCGTGCCGTCGCCCTCTGTGAAGCCAACCGCCCGCGCGGCCTCAAAAGAAGAGGATCCCTTCCGCAACCCCACAGCGACGCGGATGGGCGTGCCTGCCAGCGACTCACGGAGGTTCTGCGCCTGAGCCGGTCCCTGCGACCCCCAGCCGATCACCCCGATTGTCTTGATGCCTTCAAGCGCTCCAGGGAGGAGCGGGAACAGATGCCGGCCACCGCGCACGAAGGATTCGCGCCGGCCGCCGAGGTCGAACGTCTCGACCGGAAAGATCGCAGAGGTGAACACATTGCCGTCCACCGGATCGTTCCGCTGCGGGCTGCGGGCCGTGGCAGCCACGGCGTCACTCATCGAGGATCATCTCGGCCACGGACTGGCCCGAGGGAATCATCGGCAGGCAGTTCTCGTCTGGATCGCAGATCACGTCCACCACGCACGGCCGGCCCTCGGTCGCCAGCGCTTCGCGGAGCGCCGGCTCGACCTGCTCGGGCCGTTCGACGCGGATGCCCCGCGCGCCGAACACGTCGGCCAGCCTGGCGAAGTCGGGGTTGCGCAGGATCGACGATGAGAGCCGGCCCCGGTAGAAGAAGGTCTGCCACTGCCGGACCATGCCCAGGGCGCTGTTATTAAGGATGATGATTGGCAGACTCTGCCCGTGTTCAACCGAGGTGATCAAATCCTGCATCGTCATCATGAACCCGCCATCGCCAACGACCGCGATGACCTGCCGGTCGGGCCGGGCGAACTTCGCGCCCATCGCGGCCGGGAAGCCGAATCCCATCGCGCCGAGCCCGCCGGAGGTGATGAAGCACCGGGGCCCGCGCGGCTTGTACCACTGCGCCATCCACATCTGGTGCTGGCCCACGTCCGTCGTGACGATCGCCCGTCCCTCAGTCAGCCGGTCAATCAGGTCGCAAACGTACTGGGCGCTGATCCGATCGTCCCCCTGCCGGTATCGAAACGGTTGGGCTGCCCGCCACTGGTCGATCTGGCGCCACCAGGCATCGATCTGCGGGGCCTGCGCCTGCGCGACAAGCGCGGCGAGCACCCGCTTCGCGTCTCCCACGATCGGAATGTGCGCGGGCTTGTTCTTGCCGATCTCCGCCGGGTCGATGTCGATATGGATGAACCGCGCCTTCGGCGCGAAGTCCTTGAGGCGGCCGGTAACGCGGTCGTCGAACCGCACGCCCACGGCCAGGATGACATCGGCATCCTGCATCGCCCAGTTCGCAAAGGCGCTGCCGTGCATGCCGAGCATGCCCAGGCACTTCGGGTGGTGCTCGTCCATCGCGCCCTTGCCCATCAGCGTCAGCGCCGCCGGGATACCGGTTCGATCGACCAGCGCGGTCAGCTCGGCGCCGGCATCCGACGTGATGACGCCGCCGCCGGCGTAGATCATGGGACGCTGGGCGCTCGCGAGTGCCTCGGCCGCTGCGGCAATCTGGTTGGGGCTGCCATCGAGTACGACCTTATAGCCGGGAATCGAGATGTCATCGGGAAACTCAGGCTCGACCATTTCCTGGGACACGTCGCGAGGGATGTCCACGAGCACGGGTCCGGGCCGGCCGGTCTGGGCCAGGTAGAACGCCTCGTGCACCGCCCGCGGGATGCCACCGGGTTCCATGACCAGGGTGTTGTGCTTCGTGATCGGCATCGTGATGCCGGTGACGTCGGCCTCCTGAAACGCGTCGTTGCCGATGACCGGGCGCGGGACCTGACCGGTGACCGCCACGACGGCGACGGAGTCCAGCATCGCGTCGGTGAGACCGGTGATCAGGTTGGTCGCCCCCGGGCCGGAGGTCGCCGTGCAGACCCCGACGCGTCCGGACGCGCGCGCGTACCCGACGGCTGCGTGCGCCGCAACCTGTTCGTGGCGGCACAGGATATGGCGGATCCCCTCGGCGTCATAGATCGCGTCATAGATCGGGAGCGACGCCCCACCGGGATGGCCGAAGATGATCTCGACGCCTTCCCGCCGCAGCGCTTCCATGAGCACCTGCGCGCCGTTCATCAACCGGGCGCGTGGCGTGGCGCGCGTTGCCGCGTGCGTCGTCCGCGGAGTCGGGGTCCGCTTCCTCCGCGGGGTCGTCATCTGTCGAGCCATCATGTCGCCTCCTGGAATGAAAGCGGCCACGCCGTGCTGCCCACACGGGCCTTCCATCCCCACAGAACATTCCCTCACAAAACACGAAGCGGGACACATCCCAAGGACGGGATGTTCCCGCGGTACCACCTCAGTTCCCCGCCGGCGTCGTGGCCGGAGGGGCGCTTGGAGCCCGTATCGTGGGCGGGCGGCGGGTCCTACGAGGATTCGGACCCGCGGCTCGGGGATGAGCTTCGGCAGGAGCGGAGACCGGCTCGCACCAGACCCGGTTCGCTAGGCTCTCGCGAGCCTGCCTACTATTCCCGTCATCGCCGACGCGCCTTCGCGCGCCTTATGTGGAGCTATAAGTAGAAGCCTGAGCGATAGGTACCGTTGAGGAACCTACCCCTCAGGCTTCTATCCTGAAGGTGTAACGGCTCGCGCCGTCTGCGCCGCTTGGACCGGGCCGATCCGTGTGGGACCGCGGAACCCTAGGCGCACTCCCTCGAGTCTTGCACCTTACCTCGGACGCGTACTTTCGTGAAATTACCCACGATCCTCCCACGCGGGGAGGGCTTTGTCAAGAGGCGACTCGCAACGCTGTAATAGGTCCATGATTCTGTCACCCCCTAACGGGCCAGTGAATCTGTCACCCTGGGACTATGATCAGGGAGACGATTACATTGACCCAGAAGGAACAACTGCGCGTGCATCTTCTCACTCAGGTCCAGCAGGGCTCGCTCTCGGCGAAGACGGCCGCCGACCTGGCCGGCCTCTCGCTGCGCCATGTGCGCCGGCTCCTCGCGCGCTGGCGGCAGCACGGCCTCGCGGCCCTCGCTCATGGCAATCGCGGGCGGCCGTCGCCCCGCCGGCTCTCCGAGGGGGTACGGGCTCGCATCCTCACGTTGGCCCGCACTCGCTATGCCGGGGCGAATGATCACCACGTCACCGAGTTGCTCGCGGAGCGCGAAGGTCTGCGGATCTCGCGGCGGACGGTGCAGCGGCTTCTCCGCGCGGCCGGGCTGGGGAGTCCCCGC
>JBQTJG010000107.1:0-8689 GCA_052387355.1 Armatimonadota bacterium
CAAACGAGATGCGCAAGGACCTGCCCTTCTTCGACGTCTACGTCGATGCGGCCAAGCGGGCCGTGAGCTGGGTGCCGTTCGGGCTTGAGATTAGGGCCAACGAGTTCATCCGGCTCGTGTCTGAGCACGCGCAGCGGATGATCGTCCGCAACGAGCCCGTGGAACGCGTGCTGCAGGATCTCCAAAAGGAACTGGAAGCGCTGAAGCGGCAGTAGATCCGGGCCCGGGGGGCCATCGCGTCCCGGGCCTCTCTTTCTTTCGAAGGATGTACCGTCTTCCGATGGACGCACCGTGAGCACCCGCGAGCAGGCGCTCGAACAGATTCCACGGAGGCATCCCTGGGTCCGCCCGCTGCGCGGCCCGGCGGCCTTCGCCTACCTGCTGCTCGCGCCGGCCATCCTGACGATGGCCATCGTCGTGTTTTACCCGGTGCTCACCGCGATCGACATCAGCTTCCGGCGCGTCGAGATTTACTCTCCATCGACGCCGCGCGGGCCCCTCACGCTGGTCAATTACGCGCGCCTGCTGGAGACCGCGGGGTTCTGGCAGGCGGTACGGGTGTCGATTTCCTATGTCGTCATCACCGTGCTCTTCTCGCTGCTCATTGGCTTCGGTACGGCGCTGCTGTTGAACCAGCGGTTCCGCGGACGGACGATGGCGCGGATGCTGGCCGTCCTGCCCTGGGCGATCCCGCCTGTCGTGGCCGTGAACATCTGGTGGTGGATCCTGGACCCCTCGTACGGGATGCTCAACTGGGTGCTGCTGCGTCTCGGCATCATTGAGACACCGGTCAACTGGATCGCGGCGCAGGGGCCGGCCCTGGCCGCCGTGAGCATGGTGACGATCTGGAAAGGATACCCATTCTTCGTCGTGATGCTTCTGGCCGGCCTTCAGGCGATTCCCCGCGAACTCTACGACGCCGGGGCCGTGGACGGCGCCGGCAGGGTGGCCGCGTTCCGCCACATCACGATTCCGGCCATCCGTCCGGTCCTGTCGCTGGCGACGCTGCTGACGGTGCTGTGGGTGTTCCGTGAGTTCACGCTCATCTGGGTGCTGACGGGCGGCGGGCCGATCCGCGCCACGGAGACCCTGGCGATCATGACGTATCGCGAGGCGTTCGCCAACTTCCGCATGGGATTCGCCGCCTCGATCGGCGTCGTGACGCTGCTGATCTCCACCGTGGCCAGCATCTTCTTCATCCGCCAGGCCGGCAGGGAATTCTACTAGGGACTTCTCCTGAGGAGCCGGACGTGGGACGACGATCGGAACGTGTGCTTCTCCATGTCGCGGTCGTTGCCGTGGTGGGCCTCCTCTTCTTCCCCGTGTACTGGATGTTCAATACGTCGCTGGCGCCTCAAGACCAGCTCTATGTCTATCCGCCCAGGCTGATTCATCCCAACGCGACGTTTGCGGCCTACTTCAAGATCTTCCAGGAACGCCCGATCACACGGTGGCTGCTCAATTCGCTGGTCGTGGTCGTGCTGACAGGTCTGTCCTCGCTGGTCGTCAGCATACTCGCCGGCTACAGCCTCTCGCGCTTTCGCGTGCGGGGCTCAGGCTCACTCGGGTATCTGCTCCTGGCGAGCCGGATGCTGCCCACGACACTGCTGGTGATCCCGCTGTTCATCTTCATGAGCCGCCTGCACCTGATCGACACGCTCTGGTCGGTCGTGATCGCCAACGTGACGTTCATCATGCCGTTCTCCACCTGGATGTTGAAAGGCTACTTCGACAGTATCCCCCGCGAACTCGAGGAGGCGGCCTACATCGACGGCACGTCGCGGCTCGGGGCGCTGTTGCGCGTGACACTGCCGCTCTCGGCCCCGGGCGTGGCGGCCACGGCACTGTACAGCGCCATCCTGGCGTGGGATGAATACCTGTTTGCGCGGACGTTCTTGACCACCAATTCGGTCTGGACAATCTCCGTCGGCCTCGGATCGTTCCGCGGCGAGTACATCACGTTCTGGAATGAGGTCATGGCGGCGTCCCTGGTCGGCACGCTGCCCATCATCGTGATCTTCCTTCTACTGGAGAAACAACTGGTCGGCGGATTGACCGCGGGAGCGGTCAAGTGAAGATTGCCAGGATCGAGCCGCTGATCCTCCGGGCGCCGCTCGGCGAGATGGAGATGTATTGGGGCGATGGGTTCTGGGGGGTCAAGGCCCGCGGGAAGACGAAGGTCCCGGTCGTCGACCCGCAGCGAGCCGCCGACCTGACCCTGTGGCGGCACCGCGCCGCCTATTCGACCCATATCGAGACAACCCTCGTGCGGATCACCACCGATGACGGCATCGTCGGCTACGGCGAATCCCACGCCCCCATCGCCCCGGACGTCGCTGCGACGATCATCGACAGCCTGCTGGCTCCGCTGCTGATTGGCGAGAACCCGCTCGCCATCGACCGGCTCTGGGAGAAGATGTACGCCAGCATGCGGATCCGGGGCCATCACACCGGCTTCATGTCCGAGGCAATGGCGGGCATCGACATCGCGTTATGGGACATCGCCGGCAAGGCCGCCGGACTGCCGGTGCATTTGTTGATGGGCGGCGACTACCACGACAGGGTCCGCGTCTACCAATCCCACCTGCCGGTGCTGGACGTCGACGAGATGGTCGCGATTGCGAAGCACCACGCCGGAGAGGGATTCCACGGGATCAAGATCTCGGGCGGCGTCGGCGCCGAGGTCGACATCCGCAACGTCGAGCGGATCCGCGAGGGCGTGAGCACCGGGATTGAGTTGATCCTCGACGCCGCGGGTGTCTATGACCTTCCTACAGCGGTGAAGATCGGCCGAGCCCTGGAGCGGAACGACGTGTTGTTCTTCGAAGATCCGCTGCCCTGCGAGGATCACGACGGTTTCGCCGCGCTCTGCCGGACGCTCGACGTCGCGGTGGCGATGGGAGAGACCGAAACGACGCGGTATCAGTTCAACCGGCGACTCGCGCAGGGCGGAGTGGATGTCGTGCTACCGGACATCTGCCGCGCCAACGGCCTGACCGAGTGCCGCAAGATCGCCATGCTGGCCGACATCTACAACGTCAAGCTGTGCCCGCACAACAGCGTGTGCTCAGCGGTCCATCACGCGGCGTCGCTGCAGCTCTGCGCCGCGATTCCCAACTTCCTGATCTACGAGTTCTGGTCCGGCCACAATCCGATCGCCGACATCGTGACGTCACCGCTGGTCCCAAAGAACGGCTACCTGTCCGTCCCCCAGGGGCCGGGCCTGGGGATCGAGATCGACGAAGACAAACTCAATCGCCTGATCGTGCGCCACTGAGGCCCGGCCATGCGTGATCGTCTCGAGACACTCGACTCGTTTCGTCAGGCGGTCGCGGCGCTCGCGCTGCCCGCCGGCGACGAGGAGCTGGCAGTCCTGTGGAGGATGGTCAGGGACCTGTGCGAGCAAGCCGACGAGCTTCGCGGGTTTACTGGCGAAATCGCCGGCGAGGAAGCGGCCGGGTCGAGTTTGCTCACAGGCCCCCGACTCCCGAGTGGTGGTTGATGGCAACAGGCCAGGAGGTCGCGTTCAGCCCCATCTCTGAAGTGGCCACGCGCTACCGGCAGCGGGCCTTCTCGCCTGTGGAGCTGACGCGGCTGTTGCTCGATCGCATCGCCAGGCTCGACGCGCAACTGCACGCGTTCATCACCGTGGCGGCCGACCAGGCCTTCGAAGACGCGTCGCTGGCGGAACGCCGCCTGCAGCAGGGCGACTCGAGCCCGTTACTGGGTATCCCGATCGTCATCAAGGACAGTATCGCCACGAAGGGAATCCGCACGACTGCGAATTCCCGAACGCTCGAAGACTGGGTTGCCGATCGCGACGCGATCGCCGTCGAGCGCCTGCGGTCGGCCGGCGCAGTCATCCTCGGCAAGACGAACCTCAACGAGTTCGGCTGGAGCATCCCGAGCGCCGACGATCTGTGCCCTCCTCCATGCAACCCGTGGAATCCTCAGTACGCAGCGGTTGGATCGAGCAGCGGATCAGGGGTGGCGGTCGCGGCCGGCTTCGCGACCGCGGCGCTTGGGACAGATGCCGGCGGATCGGTGCGGCTGCCGGCCGGACAGATGGGGCTGGTCGGGTTCAAGGCGACACACGCCCTGGTCAGCCGCACAGGGGTGCTGCACGCCGGTTCGATCGGAGACGTAGGCGCGCTGGCGCGCACCGTCACGGATGCCGCGCTCTTGCTCAATGTCCTGGCGGCGCATGACCCCAGCGACCCGGACGCCGAGCCGCGGACCAGCGTTGACTACTCGCGTAACCTGGATGGGAACATCCAGGAGATTCGCGTCGGCGTCCCCTGGCACTACATCGACGAGGTGCCCGTTGAAGCCGGCGTCCGGACCGCGTTCGAACTCGCGCTGATCGAGCTGGAACGGCTGGGAGCGACGCTCGTACGGGTCGAGATTCCGGCGTTGGCGTATGCGCGAACTGCCAACTTCGTGGTACTGAACGCCGAGCATTACGCGGCTCACGAGGCGCTGCTGCGTACGCACTGGGCGCGCTACGGACGCAGCGCCCGCTTGTACCTGGCGCAGGGCGCGTTCCTCTCGGCGGTCGACTACCTGAGGGCGCGAGCAGCGGGGCGGCTGGCCCGCGAAGCGGTCGACGCCGTCTTCCGCGACGTCGATCTGCTGGCGATGCCGACCTCGCCGGTCGTGACGGCCGAAGCGGCGCGCAAACCCGATACGCACCGCCGGGGGATCAATGCCAGTTTCACAGCGCCGTTCAACCTGACCGGCCATCCTGCATTCTCGATCCCCTGTGGGATGAGTGCGGTCGGTTTGCCCATCGGCTTTCAACTGGTAGGGCGGCGCTATGATGAATCGACCATCTACCGGGCTGCCCACGCGTACGAGCAGGCCACGGAATGGCATACGCTGAGCCCTCCGGAGACCGTTGCCGCTGGAGGCGGGGAATGAAGGCCGTCGTGGTCGGGCCGTTCCCTGCTGACGCTCTGACTGCGCTGAGCGCTGCGATAGATACGGTCAACGTTGAGGAGATCAGGTTCAACCGCGTGCAGCCGCACCTGCCCGACGCCGATGTGCTGATCACCCGCAGGCTCGCCATCGACGTGGCGCTCTACGATGCGGCGCCGCGCCTACGGTTGGTGGTCAAGCTGGGGACAGGGGTCGACGAGATCGACGTGACAGAGGCGGCCCGACGCGGCATTACCGTCCGGAATACGCACGGCGTCAATGCGCCGGCCGTCGCTGAACTAACCATCGGTCTCATGGTCGGGCTCGCGCGCAAGATCGGCTTCCACCAGCACCGGCTGCGGCAGACGCGGCGCTGGGACCGAGAGTTGGGCGCGGAACTCTACGGCAAGACGCTTGGCGTCGTGGGCATCGGGCATGTGGGATCGCGGGTGGCCCGGCTCGGCCGCGCCATGGAGATGGATGTGATCGGGTGCGATCCTTACATCGATCCGGCCACCGCGGCCGCGCCCTTGCTTCCCTTCGAGGAGCTGCTGGCGCGCAGCCACGTCGTGTCGCTGCACGTTCCTCTCGCCGATGAGACCCACAGCATGGTGAACAGGCAGACCCTCTCGCTCATGCGCGACGGCGCATTTCTGGTCAACACGAGCCGGGGGGAAGTGATCGACGAGCCATCGGTCATCGAGGCGCTGGATGCCGGACGGCTTGCCGGGTACGCCGCCGATGTGCTCTCGAACGAGATCCCGGGCATGGAGATCACCTCGCCTCTGCTCGACCATCCCAGCGTCCTGCTCACACCGCACCTCGGCGCCTGGGCAGAAGACACGCATCACCGCGTCTGTCACGCCGCGGTCGCCATCGTCCAGCAGTGGATCGCCGAGAGAAGCACCCCCGTCCGTTGACCCTATGCGAGTCGCCGGTCGTCTCGAGGAGACGTTGCAGCGCGCCGCGCTGCGCACGGCGGGGTATGCGTTCAAAGGCTGGGGCTTCGGCGAGGCGATCGCCATGATGGGACTGCTGGCCGCGGCCGGGGCGACTGGCGGGCGCCGGCACCGGGACGTCGTGACGTCGCTGTTTGAGCGATGGTGGTCGCAGCGCGGCAGCAGATTGACGTGGGAGGACCACGTGACGCCGGGAGTTCCGCTGCTACTGCTGGCGCGTGACGACCCGCAATGGCTTCCGGCCGCCTGCGCGCTTGGCGAGTTGTATCAGCGGTTCCCCAGGCAGGCGGGAGTCCCGGTCCACCGGCCGGACCTGGACGCGTGGGCGACGCACATCTGGGTCGACTGTCTATACACCGACGGCGCATTTCTCACCCTGCTCGCTCGGATGACCGGGGAGCAGATCGCCGGCGAGGGGTCATGGGAAGACATGGCATGCGAGTGCACGCTGGCCTACGTCAGAGTTCTGTGGGACGAGCCAAGCGGGCTTTTCTTTCATGGCTATGACACAGCGACGGGCCGCGCGAATGCGGTCCACTGGGGCAGGGGCAATGGCTGGGCGCTGCTCGGTCTTGTCGACATGCTGCGGTCTCTCAGCACCGATCATCCTGCACGACCCCGGCTTGAGACTATCGTGCGCCGCCAGGTCGATGCGCTTGTGGCCCTCCAGGACCGCAGCGGCCACTGGCACACGGTACTCGATCGCCCGGAGACATATCTTGAGACCTCGGTCGCGGCGATGCTGGCCTGGGCCATCCCGCAGGCGGTCCGGCTGGGCATCGTCGCGGACATCGCGCTCAAAGCAGCGGCAGCAGCGTTCGAGGCGGCGCTGAGTGCGACAGATGCCGATGGAAACCTGACCGGCGTTTCAGAGGCGACACCGGCCGGAGGCCTTGAGATCTACGCGACGCGGCCGACGGGTGTCTTTCCCTGGGGGCAGGGCCCGTTGCTGCTGGCCCTCGCAGACCGGTTGGCGCCCGGCCGGCTCTGGGAGGGGCTACCGTGAGGATGGGGCTTCTGTGAGGGTCGGGCTGCCGTGAAGATCACGAGCGTGGAGGCGTTCGCGCTGCGCGTCCCTAGTCCCGCCGCGCAGACGTACTGGGGGTCGAAGGCCTGGGCAGCCCCGACCACACCCCGCGCCACCGACATCGAGACCCGCTCGGCGGAGTGGGAAGAGTTCCCTCCCCGATGGCGCATGCGGGCGACATACAGCCAAACGATCAACACGGTCATCGTCAGGATCACGACCGACAACGGGCTGATCGGGTACGGAGAGGCGAAGGCGCCGGTCGCACCTGAGGCGACCCGCGAAGTGGTGCGTGACCTCCTTGCGCCTGTGGTCATGGGGGGGGACCCGCTGGACATCGACGTCCTTTGGGAGCGGATGTACAGCACCATGCGGCTACGGGCGCACGACAGCGGCTTTCTGCTCGAGGCGATCAGCGGGGTCGACCTCGCCCTCTGGGACCTGGCGGGCAAGGCACTGGCCGCGCCGGTGCACAAGCTGCTCGGCGGCGCCTATCGGGACCGAATTAAAGTGTATGCGTCGGGGCTGCCGGGTTTGAAGGACGTCGGTGACGGAGCCGCAAGGCAGCAACTACAAGACTCCGCCCGCGATCTGATCGTTCAAGGCTTCCGCGCGATCAAGCTCGCGATCGGCTTCGGCACGGAAGTCGATGAGGAGACCGGGCGCGCTGTCAGAGAAGCGGTCGGCGACGAGATCCTGTTGCTGTGCGATGCCGCCGGCAACTATGACGTGGCGCAGGCGGGCAGGCTCGGCCGCATCCTCGAGCGCCTGGGAGTCGGCTGGCTCGAGGCTCCGGTTCCCCCTGAACACGTGGAGGGCCACGCGCAGCTCGCCGCATCGCTCGATCTGCCCATCGCGACAGACCTGCTGAGCACGCGCTACCAGGTACGCGATTTCCTTGTGCGCGGCGCGCTCGACATCGTGCAGCCGGACGTTTGCCGGGCCGGCGGCCTGTCGGAGTGCCGGCGTATCGCCCATCTCGCCGATATCTTCGGGGCCGGATTTGCACCGCATGTGAGCATTGGGTCGGCGATTCAGGTTGCAGCCAGCGCGCACATCGCGGCAGCGGTCCCAAACTTCGTCATCATGGAATACTGGATCGGCACCAATCCTATTGGGAATGCCGTCGTGCGTACGCCGCTGCGGCTCGAGGCCGGCATGCTCATCCTCCCGACGGGTCCGGGGCTGGGTCTGGATGTGATTGAAGACCGGTTGCTGCGCTATGCGGTGTGAAGACAGGTTAGTCAGTGTATACTTCTTTTGATACGTATTGTTAGGAGCTTAAGCGATGCTCCCCAAGAGCGCGGTGGTTCACAGCGATCCCGAAGTTCTCGGAGGCACACCGGTCTTTGCGGGGACGCGTGTACCGGTGCAATCCCTCTTCGACTACCTTGAGGGTGGCGAGACCCTCGATGAGTTCCTTCACCAGTTCCCCTCGGTGAAACGCGAGCAGGCCCTAGCGGCACTAGGGCTGGCGCGCGAGTCCTTGCTGGCCGGTGCGCGTTCTGCTTGACGAGAACGTGCCGGCCGACCTACCTGCCGTTTCAGCAGAACCTGACGGCTGCGGCGGTGGGAGTGGTTCTTGTCTGCGACGGCAGCGTTTCGGGTAGCCGCGGCGGGCGGCCCCGCGGCAGCTTATTGCCTGACCAGTCGACAACGTCTGGCCAGGAGGATCAGATGAACCGGTTCGCCGGAATCCTTCCCATACTCCAGACCCCGTTTGACGACCAGGGCGCGGTCGATGCAGACAGCCTGCGCCGCGAGGTGGCGTTCTGCCTGAACGCTG
>JBQTJG010000108.1:0-1977 GCA_052387355.1 Armatimonadota bacterium
CCCCGCGTGTGTGCTTCGGCCAGGGCGCGGAACACTTCGGCGCTGACGTGGATGCCGTCGTAGAATCGATCGAGACTCAAGTTCTCGTTGGGACTGTGATTATTCTCATCGGCGTTGGCGTACGGGACGCCGATATGGTCCACACCGAGGATACCCGGCCAGACCGCATTGGGCAGGCTCCCGCCCGCGCACAGGTTGATCGTCGGCACCGCGCCACGGACGGCCTGGATCGCGCGGGCTACCACGCTCACTGCCGGATGGTTCGGAGCCGTGCGTGAGGCCTCCATCGTGCCGAAGCCGCGCTCCACCACCTGTACGCGCGGATCGACCCTGGCGACGTGCGCCTGCACCTTCGCGAGAATGTCCCGCGTCATTTGATCCACCACGAGCCGGATGTCGATGCGGCACTCGGCCTTCGATGGAATGATCGTCTTGGACCCCGGGCCTACGTAGCCGCTGATGAACCCGCTGATGTTGAAGTAGGGCTCCAGCATGATCCGCTTCCAGTAGGTCAGACCATCCATCGCGATCGTGTTCATTCCCATAGTCGCGGCAAACGCCCGGGGATCGAAATCCATCTTCGCCAGGAGCCGTTCTTCGATCGGCCCGATGGGTCGCACATGATCGTAGAACCCCTCGATGAGCACCCGGCCCATCGGATCGACCATGGACGACAGGAGATGCACGAGCATCCACACGGGATTGGGGGCCACGCCGCCCTTGTTGCCAGAGTGGTTGTCGCGATCGGCGCCCTGGGCGACGAGCGTGATTCCCAGGATCCCCCGATTACCGAGCGAGATCGTAGGCGCGCCGGATGGATGGAGGCCGCCGTCCGAGATGTAGACCAGATCCGAGGCGAGCTTCGATCGGTGCTCGCGGACGAAGTTGCCGAGGTTCCTCGAGCCCGACTCTTCTTCTCCTTCGAAGATGAACTTGAGGTTGATGGGCGGACCGCCGGCTGCCTCCATCCAGGCCTTGGCAGCCAGGACGTGCGTGATGAGCTGACCCTTGTTGTCGCCGGTGCCCCGGCCGAAGAGTCTACCGTCACGAATCGTCGGCTCGAACGGCGGGCTTTGCCACAGCTCCAGCGGCTCGGGCGGCTGCACATCGTAGTGGCCGTAGAGCAGCAGGGTATACGCGCTGCTGGCGTTCAGGATCTCGCCGTAGACGATGGGTTGGGTCGGGGTCGCGATGACCTCGGCTGCGATCCCCAGGCGCCGCATGGTCTCGGCCAGGAGTTGTGCACACTCTTTGACGCCTTTGTCCTGCGCGCTGACGCTGGGCTGGCGGATGAGGGTCTTGAGGATATCAAGCGACGTCTTTCGGTGGTCGTCGATGTAGCGATGCACGGGGTCTGGGGCCATGCCCAGACCTTCTGTTGCAGACAGACGCTTCCTCCTGATGGCGCGTTCATCATGGGCAGGAACACAACGTGAAGAACTCCACCAGCAGGGAGATGTTGTATGTCCACACAAGCACGTCAAAGATCCCGACGAGCACGACCGTCACGAAGTCCGTAGTCGACACCGACCCTCATCCCTCGGCTGTGCAAAAAGTCCAACAGGTTGCCGCGTGTGCTCACCGGTCGCATAGCGACCTCACCGCGTATCTACCCGCGTGCCGTGAGGTCTAGACGGACAAGATCTATGGAAGTTTCGTGGTGGATCGGTGGACGACGTTATGGAGTTTCGCCCCTGAGGATCTTCGCTAGCTTCCCCGGGTCGATGGTCCCTCCTGAGACCACGCACACGATCTTGCCGCCCCCTGCCTTTCCAGCTAGCGCCGCGGCCACTGGTGTCGCGCCGGCGCCTTCGACGATCACGCGGTTGCGTTCGGCCAGCAGCCGGACGGCGTCAGCGATCTCGCGCAGCGTCATCACGAGCGAGCCGTCCAGCAGCCGGAAGGCCAGCGGCCACATCTCAGCGAGGACGAATGGGGCGCCGATGCCGTCGACGAAGCTGGGTGTGTAGATGATGT
>JBQTJG010000109.1:0-2192 GCA_052387355.1 Armatimonadota bacterium
ATCTGCTCGGCCGGGAGATTGGCGGGATAAAAATCTCCCTTCCACTCGGGATAGCTGAACCCCGATGTCCCTGTGTAGAGCGTTGGGGCCATGCCATAGATATACCATGGACATGAGGCGTCCAGCCCGTTGAGAACCCGCGCCTTGGTGCGGATTGGGAGTTGACAAACCTGACCAGATAGATTAAGAACATTAATTAGAGAGTTGAATAGGTTAATATGAAGACGCCTTGAATTGATCCATACAGTGAAATCCAGTGAGGTGACGGCGCTCATGGATGCTCTGGGAGATCAGGCCAAGACGACCGTTGCTGCCGCTCCCCGCGCCGAGCCGGCCGGATACATGATGCCAGGAGCCTGCCCGGTTTGCGGCGACGAACTGGCGGTAGTCCGGCTGGAGTGCGGGACGTGTGGAACTGCAGTAGAGGGCCGCTATCGGGCATCGAAATTCGCCCGGCTGACGCCCGATCAGCTCACCTTTTTGGAGGCATTCCTGCGCTCGCGCGGTAACATCCGCAAGGTGGAACGCGAGCTGGGGATCTCATACCCGACGGTCCGCAGCCGCCTGAACGCGCTGCTCGGGGCGCTCGGCATTGCCACCGGACCCGAGGAAGAGGACGAAACGCTCCAGCGACGACGCAAGGAGATTCTCGATCAACTGGAATCCGGAAGCCTCACCCCCGAGGATGCTGCACGGATACTACGTCAGTTCAGCCGGTAGGGTCAGTTCAGCCCATAGGGAGATCAGGCGGGACAAGCGTGAGCGAGGAACAGCAGCGTGTGGTGCGGATGCTCAAGGCTGGCAGAGTGACGGTCGAGGAGGCCGAAGCGCTTCTGGAGGCGCTTGGCGAGGAGCAAGAAGAGAAGGTGCGTCCGCCTGAGACGGCGGCGGTCCAGGATGCGGCCGGAGCATCAGCACGAGCAGAGGCAGGGCCGGCGCCCACGGCGCCCCCTGAAGAACCGGTAACCGAGCGCCGCAGGGACTTTCACCGCATGATCGACGACATCCTGACAAGTGTGGACGTCGACGGCATCATGGAAACGATGCGAGAGTCACTGCACCGTTCGAAAGTGGATGTCGATCGTCTCAAAGATGAAGTCTGGCGTGCAGCGAAGAGTGCGCGCGACGAAGGCCGCAGGGCCGCGCACGAGTACCGCCGTCGTGGGTTCGGCATGCGCGTCTCGAGGGCGATCGAGGGCCTCTGGGGGCTAACCGACGCCGAGGGCACGTGGGCCTATGACGGCGAACTGGCTGCCGGCCAAACCCTCTCCATCTACAACGTGTGGGGCGATGTCACCTTGTCGCTCAGCCAGGATTCTCAAGTGCATGTGCATGCCGCTACCCGAGCCTGGGGGCGAGATGGCGTCGAGGCCGCGGCGCTTCGTGATGACATCCGCATCACTGCAGTAGATGAGGGCAGGACGTTCGCCATCAGGGTCGAGTCGCGCCTGGGTGACCTGCCCCGGCGGTTTCGCGCAGACTTCACAGTCAGCGTCCCTGCCGGCGTGGGCGTGGAGGTCGTCCAGGCCAAGGGCGACGTGTCGGCCACCGGGCTGAGTGGCCCGCTCACATTTCCCGTCGTCAAGGGCGACATCACCGTCCGCGACCATACAGGGGCCGTGCACGTCGACACTGCGAAAGGCGATGTAAACATCGAGCGGGTCACAGGTGATGTGCGCGTGAGGAGCAAGCACGGGGATATCACTCTGGCGGATATCGATGGTCGGGCGGAAGTCAGTGTTCTCAGCGGCGATATCTCGGCCGCCAACGTGAAGGAAGCCGTGGACCTGCGTACGCTGCGTGGTGACGTGGCGATGGAGGGTCTCGCGGGCAGAATCGTGGCGAGCTCAAAGAACGGGGATCTCTCTCTCAAACATCCGGCCGGGGCCGTGAGTCTTGAATTTCAGACCGCCCGGGGCGATGTGGTTGGGGAAGTCGAACAGTTTGTGGCCGGCAGCACCTCGGTCATGAGCACGATGAGTGGTGACGTCTCGATCCGGCTCGGCGAAGACACCCGCTGCCGGCTCAGCGCGAGGGTGACCGCCGGCGACATCCAGATCAACGGATCTGTTCAGGAGACGCAGCGCAGCCGCCGATCGCTGGAGGGCGTGATCGGTGGAGCGGACGCGTCGCTGGAACTCTCAACCGTCAGTGGGGACGTCGTCATCGACGCACGGCGTGTCGATCTCGGA
>JBQTJG010000110.1:0-13761 GCA_052387355.1 Armatimonadota bacterium
AGAAGTGGCCGAAGTCGCGCGCTGCGCCTCTCAGGTCGTCCTTGCGGTAGGGAGTGTACTCGACGACGGCTGGCACCCGCGCCTGGGTGGCCGGTCTGAACAGGTTCGCCGAGAGACGGGTACCGTCACGGGTGGGGATCATGAGGTGACGAACGTTGACGTGCATCATGAGATTGGTTCTGCGCCGCGGCCAGGGTGCCTGTGTCTCCCGGGCGTGGCGGCAACAGGATTGGCTCAATCCAACAATGCGAAGGAGGCCATGGTTGGGGTAATGTATCCTTCCGTGAGTCGTTGGTATTGTCTACCCAGCATTATGATCATAGTCAGTGACTCGAGGGCGAAGATGTTCTTATGGTTTCAATTCTGAATGTGGATTCTGCTGGGACGAATGTGAAGCGCATCGCACCAGAGCGTGCCGTCCTTCTCTGAATCACCTTGCCAGTGCCAGCTCCTCGAAGATCGGCGCGTTATAGATCGGATGCCAGACGAACTGCCCGATCCGCGGCGACTTCAGGTGCATCGTCCGGATGATGACAAGCGGGATGATCGGCATGTCGTCGAGGGCCAGCTTGTTGATCCGCTGATAGTATCGGCAGCGGACGTTGGCCGAGGCGGTGCGCTCGGCCTGCGAAAAGAGCCGGTCAATCTCCGGGTTTCGATATCGCGCGCGCCTGGCGTTGGCGCCGTCGCTGACGACCAGCGTCCCCATGTGATCGACGGGGTCCAAAAAGCTCGCCCCCCAGCCGTTCAACGCCAGCACACTGTTGCCGTCGGCCAGCATGCGGTTGAGGGTCGCGCCGGTAAAGCGCCGGATCTCGGTTCGGACGCCGATGGTGGCCAGGTTCTGCTGCAGCACCTGCTGCCACTCGGCCGACTGGGGGATGCTGCCCGTCGTCGAGGAATCCAGGTTGACTGAGAAACCGTTGGGATACCCCGCCTCGGCGAGCAGCGCCTTCGCCTGCGCGGGATCGTAGGCCGGCACGCCCGAGAAGTTGGGATCGTAGCACGATACCTGGGGAATGATGAACCCCTTCGCGGGGATGCCGAGTCCGCCCGCCACCTGGACGAGCCGGTCCCGGTCCACCATCATGGCGACAGCGCGTCTGACCCGGGCGTCGCTGAAGGGCGCGACCTCAGTATTCATGAGGAGAAACGAGAGATAGACGTTGTCGGCGATGAAGACGAGCGGATTCAGGCGGGCATCGGACCGGACCCTGGGGACATCCTGTCCGGCCAGGCCGTCGGCGAGATAGTCGGCCTCGCCGCGCTCGAACCGCAGCAGCCCTACGCTGGGGTCGACGCCGAACTTGAAGACGATCCGCTCCAGATGCGGCGCCCCCTTGCGGAAGTACCGGGCGTTGCGAACGAAGACGATCTCCTGCCCGGGCGTCCACCGCTCGAGCTTGAACGGTCCTGTGCCCACGGGGTGGAGCCGATAATCCTGTCCCCACTTGTCGACTTCTTCTTTCGGGATGATCGCATTGAACGCCATGGAGAGGATCTGCGGGAACGCAGCCTGCGGCTGCTCGAGCGTGATCCGCACGGTGTAGTCGTCGACGACCTCGATGCCGGGCATGGCGGTGGCCTTGCCCTCGATCACCGCCTTCCCGCCGACGATGTTCGAGGCGAAGGACGGCCCCCACGACCGCGACGTCGGATGCGCCTGGCGTTCGAGCGAATACTTGACGTCCCTCGCCTTCATCTCGCGGCCGTTGTGGAAGAGCACCCCGCGGCGGATCGGGATGGTGTAGATCCGGCCGTTTGGGTTGACCCTGGGCATGCGCTCGGCGAGATCGGGCACAAGTTGGCCCTTGGCGTTGTAGGCATAGAGGGTGTTGTAGACGATGAGCCCGACCATGCGCCAGTCGGTGCCGGCCGAGGCGCTCGGCGGATCGAGGCTTTCGATGTTACCGGAGCGGTACACCGCGGTGATCTCGCCGCCTTCGCGCATGGCGGGCGCCGGCGCGCCCTGGGCGAACGGCGCAGTGATCAGCATGATGATGGCGGCAATCACCCGCCACCAGCCTCGCGTCTTCAGGTGCCGGTCGTCCATGTTCTCACCTCATATCAGGGATTCAGGTTGCCACCGACGAAGTCCTGCGGGAGTCGTGGCCGGCTAAACCCTCATGTACCCGCCACCGTCTACTGGAATGAGTGGCGGGGAACGTAGCAGCACAGCACGCGAATACCGGCCCGGAGTGTGACGTGCGATGCAGCAGCAGACCCTTGCGAAGTACGTGCCATCAGCCTCCGATCCCTGGGATCGGATGAAGGCCGCGCACCTGCTCAACCGGGCCGGTTTCGGCGGCAGGCCGGACGAAGTGGACCGGTTCGTGCGCATGGGGCCGGACGCCGCGCTCGATGAGCTGATGAACTACGAGCGCATCGCCGAAAGCGTTCCGCCGCCCGACTTCACTAGCCTCCGGGCGCTGTGGGAGAACGTGTTCGCCCTGTATCGCCCGGGCGTGCCCGAGCGCCAGCGCTTCGAGGCCCGCGCGATCGCCTTTCGAGCCGACAACCAGAAGCTGCTTGAGTTGCGCGAATGGTGGATCACCCGGATGATCCACACCCGCCGGCCCCTGCAGGAGAAGATGGTTCTGTTCTGGCACGGCTTGCTGGTGTCCGGGCGGCCCGACACGCGGCTGACCCAGAACCTCTACACTCAGAACGAGCTGTTCCGCCGCAACCCGCTTGGAAACTTCAAGGAACTGATCGTGGCGATCAGCAAAGATCCTGCGATGCTGGAGTACCTGGACAACGAGAGCAACCGCAAGGGCCGTCCCAACGAGAACTACGCCCGCGAGCTGCTCGAGTTATTCACGATGGGCATCGGCAACTACACTGAGAAGGATATCAAGGAAGCCGCCCGGGCCTTCACCGGGTGGACCCGCCGCGGCTTTGAGTTCTTCTTCGATGCGCGGCAGCACGATGACGGATCGAAGACGTTCCTCGGCAAGACCGGCAACTGGGACGGGGGAGACATCATCCAGATCATTTTCGAGCAGCCGGCCACGGCGCGGTTTCTCCCCCGGAGGCTGTTCGAGTCCTTCGCCTACCTGCGACCCGAGGACGAGCTGATCGAGGAGCTGGCCGGTCTGTTCCGGCAGAACACCTTTGAGGTCGCGCCCGTCGTCCGCGCCATTCTCTCTTCGAAGGCGTTCTACTCGCCCAAGGCGATGCGCGCGCAGGTGAAGAGCCCGGCCCAACTGGTTGTCGGCACCGCCCGGCTGCTGGATCTCGACACGACGCACGTGACCCCCCTGGCTCGTGCGATGGATCTGATGGGCCAGATGCTCTTCTATCCGCCTAATGTCGGCGGATGGCCGAAGGGCGAATCCTGGATCACCACGGCGACGATCCTTGTCCGATACAATTTCTCGAGCCTGGTGCTGACCGGTGGGATGCCGGGTCTGGCCCGGAGGCCGGCTGCGCGGCCGCCGCTGCCAGGGGGGACGGCGAAGGTGGTGGACGGCGCATCGACCGCGGGCGAGGTCGTCGATCGTCTGGTGAATATCCTGGTGTCGGGGACGCTCGACAATCAGCGCAAGACCGCGCTGGTCAAGGCGCTCGGCGCGGCCAGCCCGCAGGCGCCGTTCGCCATGAACGGAGCCGACGCCGACGCGAAGGTTCGCAGCGCCCTGCACCTGCTGATGTGCAGCCCGGAGTATCAGCTCGCCTGAGGAGCGGTGACGATGAGCCAGGGAATGACCCGACGCGAGTTCGTCCAGAAGGGCCTCACGATCGTGGCCATGGGCGCTACGGCGCCGAGCTTCCTGACCCGCACGGCGCTGGCCATGGGAAATCCCTTCGACATCGCCCAGGTCACGAGCCGGCCGGGCGTGCCCGATGACAACGTCCTCGTCGTCGTTCAGATGGGCGGCGGCAACGACGGGCTGAACACGATCGTGCCGTTCACCGACGATGCGTACTATCGAGCGCGGCCGCGCCTGGCCGTCCCCCGCAATGAGGTGATCCAGCTCAACGGCGAGTTGGGGTTCCACCCCAAGATGGCCAAACTGAAGGACCTGCTCGACCGCGGCAACATGGCCGTCATCCATGGCGTCGGCTATCCCAACCCCAGCCGGTCGCACTTCAAGTCGATGGAGATCTGGCACACCGCCGATCCCGAGGGCCGCACGCTGCGGGTCGGCTGGATCGGCCGCTACTTCGACAGCAAGTGCCCGGTCTGCGAGACCCCGACCGTCGGCTTGAACATCGGCTCGTCGATGCCGCTGGCGCTGCGGTCCGAAGGCGGCCAGGGTGTGACGCTTGAGAGCCCGGACGCGTTCCAGTGGATGCCGAGTCTGGACGGTGTCGGCGCGCGTGAGGAGCAGGAGCTCTTCAGGATGCTGAATGCTCCGGCGGCCAACGAGCCGGGCACCATCGACTTTCTCCGGCACACCGCGATGAATGCGGTCGTTTCGTCCGAGCGCGTACGCGATGCGGTGCGGCAGTACAAGGGCGGGATCGAGTATCCGAACAATCGCTTCGCCTACAGCATGCGGTTGATCGCGCAGATGATCGCAGGTCGCCTGCCGACCAAGGTCTACTACGCGCACATGACCGGGTTTGACACGCATGCGGGTCAGCAGGGCGTGCACGACAATCTGCTCGAGCAGCTCTCGAACGGCGTGGACGCGTTCTATCGCGACCTCGAAGCGCAGGGCAACGCCGACCGCGTGCTCGTGGTGGCCTTCTCGGAGTTCGGGCGCCGCGTCGCGGAGAATGGCAGCAACGGCACCGACCATGGTACCGCCGCGCCGATGTTCGTCTTCGGCAAGCGGATCAAGCCCGGATTCCACGGACGGCAGCCCAGCTTGACCGACCTGGCCGATAACGATCTCAAGCACAGCCTCGACTTTCGCTCGGTCTACGCCACGGTGCTCGATAAGTGGCTCGGCGCCGATCCCATGAAGATCCTGGGGTCGGAGTTCGAGCGGGTGCCGTTCCTGGCGTAGACAGCCCGGCCTGTTCACGTGGGTGGAAGCTCATCTGCGCTCATGTCGTAGCGGAGCAGGGGGCATGAACGTCGGCTGGAGCGTCCTATTAGATGCGCCCATGCTTACCGATTCCCACCAGTTACCCTCGTAAGATCCTTCGTCAGTAGAAAGAGATGCAGCGGATCGGTTGGCGACGGTTCGAAGTCGAAGCGCTCGTAGAAAGCACGCGCCTCTTCGTCCTTGGCGTGAACCAAGACCGCACGCGCGCCAATCTCGTCCGCCGCACTCGCCGCCCGAGTGAGGGCATCCTTGAGCAGAGCTGCCCCGAGGCTCTTTCCCTGCTCGCGTTGGTCCACGGCCAGTCGGGCAAGGAGGATCACGGGGATAGGGTGCCTGGCGAGGCCCTTCCTGACCCTCTCGGGCGCTTCCTGGCGTTCAACGCTGCTGGCCGCAAGCGCGTAATAACCGACCACCCGGCGACCCCTATGGACGACGAACACGCGAGCAGTGCGGGCTCGATGATTCACCAAGGCGTATCGACGAAGCCAGTCCGTCAGCTCGGGCTTGCCGCAGTCGAAGTCGGACGTATCGTGAGCCGCGGTGAGGGGCTCGACGCCAGCGAGTTGCTCCACTTCTAATCGAGCGCGCTGGGCGTCTCCATGAGCTTGCGCAGGCGCGGCTTCGCCCTTGCTGGACGGTCCAAGGCCTTAGTAAATCGCAGCCACCGGCTCTCGTCCAGCCGGAACAAGCGGCGGTCAGCGAGAGCCCTTTGGGCTTCGAGATAGGCTACCTCGAGCATGAATGAACTGACCGTCTTGCCAGTGGCCTCGGCCGCCTGCTTGATGACCGCAGTCTGGCGCGGGCTGGCCCGGAGCTCGATCCGGTGAGCCTTGACTTCTTTGTTGGGGGCCACTTGCGCTGGCACGACGTTGCCTCCTCGGATTGCCCTCTCCCAGTGTACAAACATACGCCGTACACTATAGCGTACGGATATGCGCCGTACATGTCAAGTGCGGAGTGTATTGGTGTCAGGTATAATCAAAATACTATGCCCAACCGCCTGAGCTCGGAAACCAGTCCGTACCTGCTGCAGCACGCCAACAACCCCGTCGACTGGTATTCCTGGGGCGAAGAGGCCCTGCAGCGCGCCCAGGCCGAGGACAAGCCGATCTTCCTGAGCATCGGCTACGCGGCGTGCCACTGGTGTCACGTCATGGAGCACGAGTCATTTGAAGACCCCGCGGTCGCCGCCGTCATGAACGAGGACTTTATCAGCATCAAGGTCGATCGCGAGGAACGGCCGGACCTCGACCAGATCTACATGAGTGCCGTCGTGGCGCAGACCGGGCACGGCGGCTGGCCGATGAGCGTTTTCTTGACGCCGAAGGGCGTGCCGTTCTACGGTGGCACGTACTTCCCACCCGTGGCGCGTCAGGGGATGCCCGCCTTCGTCGACCTGCTGCGCGCGATCGCCGATGCCTGGAAGACCCGCCGCGATGAGATTGAGCGCAGCGGCACGAGCCTGCTGAATGTGCTGCGGCGCGACGCGGTGTCGGCGGCGACGCCCGGGCTGAGCGCGGGGACGCTCGAGGCCGCCTATCGCACACTCGAGCGACAGTACGACCTGGCCCGCGGCGGGTGGGGCGGCGCGCCGAAGTTCCCCCAGCCGATGACGAGCGAGTTTCTGCTCCGCACGTATCTGCGCACCAACGAGCGATCGGCCCTGACCATGGCGGAATCGACCCTGACGAAGATGGCGCACGGCGGCATCTACGATCACCTCGGCGGGGGGTTCCATCGGTACGCCACGGATGCGATCTGGCTTGTCCCGCACTTCGAGAAGATGCTCTATGACAACGCGCAACTGGCGCGCGCCTACGTGCACGCCTGGCAGGTCACGGAGAACCCGTTGTTTCAGCGTGTTGCTGAGGAGACGCTCGACTATCTCGTGCGCGAAATGACCGACCGGGCCGGGGGCTGCTACAGCAGCCAGGACGCCGACTCGGAAGGCGTGGAGGGCAAGTTCTTCGTCTGGACGCTCGACGAAGTGCGCGAGACGCTTGGCGGCGTCGCCGAGTTGTTCGCTGAGGCATACGGCGTGACCGAGCACGGGAACTTCGAGGGCAAGAACATACTTCACGTCGTGTACGACGCGCAGGTTCTTGCCGATCGCCGGGGCGGGGCTGCGGGCGAGATTGAGGCGCGCCTCGCCGCAGCCAGGACGGCGCTGTTCGAGCGACGCGAAGGGCGTATCCGGCCCGGCCTCGACGACAAGGTGCTCGTAGCCTGGAACGGCCTGGCGCTGGCGGCGTTCGCGGATGCCGCCCGGGTCTTCGATCGTGCCGACTACCGGCGCGTCGCGGAGACGAATGCGTCGTTTATCCTCAAAGAAATGCAAACCCCGCAAGGCCGCCTGCGTCGATCCTGGCGGGCCGGAGGGGCGCGCCTCAACGCCTACCTCGAAGACTATGCCAACTTCATCGACGGCCTGCTGGCGCTGTACGAGGCGACGTTCGACGCGCGCTGGTTCGTCGAGGCCCGGCGTCTCGCCGATGTGATGATCGCGCACTACCACGATCCTGCCGGCGGGTTCTTCGACACCAGCGACGACCATGAGACGCTCGTCGTGCGGCCCAGGGATCTCCAGGACAACGCCACGCCTTCGGGCAATGCGATGGCGGCATCCGTCCTCCTGCGTCTCGCCGCGCTGACCGGCGATGGCCAATATCGCGACCTGGCAGAAGAAGCGCTCCGTCTGGTTCAGCCGATGGCCGGTACCTATCCCACGGCATTCGCACAGTGGTTGAGCGCGCTGGACTTCGCGCTGGCCCGGCCGAAGGAGATCGCGATCGTCGGTGATCCGGCTCACGCCGACACCAGGGCGCTGCTCGAGATCGTCACGAAACCCTACCGCCCCAATCAGGTGGTTGCGACCGGACGCCCTGGTGAGTCGTCCCCGATCCCGCTGCTGGCCGGTCGGGCGCCATTGGACGGCCGCGCGACGGCGTTTGTCTGCGAGAACTTCGCCTGCCGGTTGCCTGTCGCAGACCCGAAGGAGCTTTCAGCCATCCTTGCGCAAGCTTGAGTAGGGTAGCGGCTGTGTCGAAGGCTGTTGAGGCTCGATGCCGGTTGATCCCTGGCACCTAGCTCTGGCGGGCCTCCCCTTGATCGTCTTACTGGTCGGCCTGCTCCGACTGGGTTGGAGTGGGGCGCGTGCTGGGCTGGTTGCGCTCGGCGTCGCCATGATCCTCGCGCTGTCCGCTTTTGCGACGCCGGCCGAAGTCGTGGGCGTCGCGCTGTGGCGCGGTGTCGCACTCAGCCTGCATGTGCTCTACATCATCTGGGCCGCGCTGCTTCTCTATCAACTCGCCGAGGCTACCGGAGCGATCCAGAGCATCGGCGACGCCGTTGCCCACCTGACCGAAGATCACGTCCTGCAACTGCTGATCATCGGATTCGCGTTCAGTTCGTTTCTCCAAGGCGTGGCCGGCTTCGGGGTCCCCGTGGCGGTCACCGCCCCGCTCCTGGTGGGTCTGGGGTTCCGGCCGCTGGAGGCCGCCGCCGTTCCTCTCGTCGGTCATGCCTGGGCCGTCACGATGGGCGACATGGCGTCGTCGTTCCAGGCGCTTCGCGCAGTAACCGGGCTGCCGCCGAGGGACCTGGGGATCTGGATCGCAGTGTTGCTCGGATTGACCGCGGTGGCCAGCGGGTTCGCGATCGCGCATGTGCACGCCGGCCCGCGCCCATTCCGGCGCGCCTTCGGCGCGATCCTGGTGCTCGGCATCTCGATGGGCGGGACTCAGTTGGTCCTGGCGCTGACGCAGCACTGGATCATCGCCTCGTTCGGCGCAGGTATGGTCGGATTGGTCGTCAGCATGGGGCTGGCCAGGCTCGTCCGGCGCCGCGGCCCGGGCTTCTTCGGCCTGCTGCCGCCGTGGCCGCCGCCTGAAGGACGGACAGAACCGCCACGCCCGGTCCCTCGGGCTTTCCCCGAGATGCCATTTCATCTCGCCTTCCTGCCGTACTACACTCTCATCGCTGTCGTCGGCGCGGCGACGTTCGTCGGACCGCTGCATCGCGCCTTGGAGCGGATCCACCTGACGTTCAGCTTCCCGGCCGGCGCGACAAGTTTCGGATGGCGGACGGATGCCGCTACATTCGCGATCGCGCCGTTTGGCCATCCCGGGGCGCTGCTCATCTACACGGCCGTGATCACCAGCGTGCTGTTTGGACTCCTCGGCCGGCGGCCTCCCCGCTGGGCGGTCGTCTGGGACGGCGTGCACGGGCAGGGGGTCCCGACGACGTTCACGATCCTCACGCTCGCCGGGGTTGCGATGGTCATGGGGTATAGTGGCATGACCTTTCTGCTGGCACGCAGCCTGACCGGACTCGTGGGCCCGGTCTTTCCCTTCGTGTCGCCCTTCATCGGTCTGCTCGGTACCGTCATGACCGGCAGCAACACGAACTCGAACCTGCTCTTTGGGGCACTGCAACGGGACAGTGCCCGCCTGCTGACGATGGACCCGGTCCTGATGGCCGCGCTGCAGACCGCGGGTGGGGCGCTGGGGTCGATGATCGCGCCGGCCAAGGTCGTCCTGGCGACGGCCACAACAGGGCTTGCAGGCCGCGAGGGAGAGGTCATGCGGATTACGCTGCGGTACGCCATAATACTCGCCGCCTCCCTCGGCATTATCGGCTGGATTCTCCAGGCGTGGTGAGTGGCGCCGGCTACTTTGAGATCGACGGCAGGTTCAGCCAGGTCAGCGCGTCGCGCAGCCCCAGGTTCGGGAAGGTCGCCACCCGCCTGTTGATCGCCAGGATCTCCGAGTTATAGAAGATCCACAATACCGGCACGTCGTCGTAGATCAACTCCTGGATCTTGTGGTAGAGCTTCGGGCGCGATGTCGGGTCGAATGTCGCACGCGCCTCGGCCATCAGGCGATCCACTTCAGGATTGTTGTACATGTAGTGATTCACGGTCCCGCCGCTGGTGTACTCAGGTGTCTTGTCGGGATCGGGAGACGTGATGCGCCAGGACGTGCGGGCTTCGTAGTCGCCGGGCCGCTGGTTGCCACGCCGGATGTAGACCGACCACTCAACGACGTTGAGGCGCACGTCCGCGCCCAGGGCCTTCCACTGCTGCTGTGCCACGAGCGCGATCTGCTCGCGTGTCGGGTTGCCTTTGTCCACCATCAGCTCGAACGCGAGCGGCCTGCCGTCCTTTTCGAGGATACCGCCCGCGCCGGGCCGAAAGCCCGCCTCGGCGAGCAGCGTCCTGGCTCTGTTCACGTCATACGGATACGGCTTGAGGTTGGGATTGTAGAATTTCCCGAACGCTTTCGCATAGGGGCCGGTGGCCAGGTTCGCCGTGCCCTTCAGGATGCGCTCGACCATCTGCTGGCGGTTGAGCCCGTACATCAGCGCCTGGCGGACCTTCTTGTCGTTGAATGGCCACCGCGAGTTGTTCAGGGAGACGTAGAACGCGCTCGGCAGCTCGACCGTCTGGAAGCGCAGGTGGGTCTGGTTCCTCAGGCTGTCAACATGCACCGGCTCGATAATGCCCAGGTCGAGCTCGCCGGTGCGCAACTGGGCGACGGCGGTGTTGATCTCCGGGACGATCTTGATGACCACCGAGTCGATCCGCGGCCGGCCCGTATAGTAGTCGGGATTGGCCTCGAGGGTGACGTGCGACCCCTCCACGTACTCCTTCCAGCGGTACGGGCCCGTGCCCACCGGTTGACGGATGAACTCCGCCATGTCGGCCAGGTTCTTGCCTTCCAGCACGTGCCTCGGGATGATCGGGATGTTGAAGCCGACCACGATCGGTAGCGACGGATATGGCCGGTCGAACTCGAAGCGGACGGAATAGTCGTCTAGCGCCGAGACCGACTGCAGGCCGGTGAACGTCGTGCGGTACAGCGCCCGGTTGCGCGGGTCCACGATGGCGTCGAAGGTGAACTTGACGTCGGCCGCGCTGAATGGCCGGCCGTCGTGCCACTTCACCCCGCGGCGGAGCTTGAAGACCCAGATGCGGCCGTTCTCGGCCGGGGTCCACAGTGTGGCGAGGTCAGGCACGACTTTCAGGTCGCCTGGATTGTACTTGGTCAACGTGTTGAACATGACCTTGATGACCTGCGTGGTCGGAAGCTGCTGTGGAAATGTGATGGGATTAATCGTGACGTCTCCGATGATGGACAGCCGCAGTACGTTGTCCGCAGCCGGCCCGGCCTGCAGACCAATGGGCAGCAGCGTCGCGAGAAACACGGCGGCGATCGCCAGCCCCAGATGACGCTTCATCTTTGCACCCCCTCAGAGTCAGTGTGCATGCGAATTTCTAGGCCAGCCTGGATCGACTCGCGCGCGGATCGAGCGCATCCCGCAGCGCGTCACCCACTACATTGTAGCCGAGCACGCACAGCATGATGAGCAGACCCGGGTAGACCGCCAGGTATGGCTTCGTCCACACATACTGCTGGGCGCCGGAGAGCATGTTGCCCCAGGTCGGCGTCGGCGGCTGAACGCCCAGGCCCAGGTATGACAGCGCCGATTCCGTGAGGATGGCGTACGCCACGCCGAGTGTCGCAGCGACGATGACCGATGCGAACGCCTGCGGCACCACGTGCCGGACCAGCAGGCGAAGGTCCGACGTGCCCAGCGCCCGGGCCGCGAGGACGAACTCCTGCGGCAGCGTCCGCAACACTTCGGCGCGCACGACGCGCGCAACAACCATCCAGCCGGTGAGCCCGATGACCAGGATCACATTCGTCAGGCTGGATCCGAACACAGCCAGCACCAGCAGCGCCAGGAAGAACGTCGGGATCGTGAGCATCCCATCGGCGAGTCGCATCAGTACGCCATCGGTGAGGTGGCCGTAGAATCCCGACAGCGCGCCGACCACGCAGCCCACAGTGACCGCGATCAGCATCGCCAGCAGGCCGACGGCAAGTGAGACACGCGATCCAACGATGAGGCGCGAGAGCACGTCCCGTCCGCTCTCGTCGGTGCCGAGGAGATTCATTGCCGAAGGGCCGGCAAACTGGTTGAGTAGATCCAGCGCGGCCGGATCGTGGGGCGCCAGGGCGTCGGCAGCCAGCGCCACCACATGAATGATCGCCAGGAAGGCCAGCGCGCCCAGGGCCAGCCGGTTGCGCCGGAAGCGGCTCCAGAAGATGCCGAGCCCGCTGCGACCCTGCGGAACCACGGCGATCGCGGGGGCGCGGGGGATGACGTCCTGCGCCACCGCGCTACCTCAGGGAGATCCGCGGATCGAGCGCGAGATAGGCTACATCGGTCAGCAGATTGCTCACAATGACCAGTACCGCGGTTGTCATCGTCAGGCCCATGATCACCGGGTAGTCGCGCGTGACTGCGGCGTCGACCGCGAGCCGGCCGAGTCCCGGCCAGGCGAAGATCGTTTCGGTGATCACCGCGCCGGACAGCAGTCGCGGCGTGATCACACCCAGCACCGTCACGACTGGGATCAGCGCGTTGCGCAGCACGTGGGCCGCGAGCACGCGCCGCTGCGCCAGCCCCTTTGCCTGCGCCGTCCGTACATAGTCCTGGCTCAGCACCTCGACCATGCTTGACCGGGCGTAGCGCATCAACTGGGCGAGCGGGAATGTGCACAAGACGACAGCGGGCATGATCAGATGACGCAGCAGGTCGCCCGCGCCGGTCGGAGCTCCAGCGGTGCGCATCCCGGCTGACGGGAGCCAGCCCAGGACGACGGAGAACAGTACGATGAACATGATCCCCATCCAGAACGTGGGGATCGAGACCCCGACGAATGCGCCGATGGTGGCGGCGTAATCGACGAACGAGTAGCGGCGCACAGCCGAGACCACGCCCAAGGGGATGGCGATGAGCACGGCCAGCGTCAACGCCGCCGCGGCCAGGAGCAGCGTGTTCGGGATGCGTGTGCGGATCAGGCGCACGACCGGAATCTGGTGCTGGTAGGAGCGTCCGAGGTTGCCAGTCAGGACCCGCCCGACCCAGCGGCCATACTGGATCATGATCGGATCGGTGAGCCCGAGGTCTCGCGCGATCGCCTGCGCCGTTTGAGGATCGACGTCAGGGTTGTTGAGGATTGCGGGACCGCCCGGCGTGCTGTGGACAATCAGGAAGACGACCGCGCTGACGATGAACAGGAGCACGACGCCCTGCAGCATGCGGACGAGCACGTAGCGGCTCACGGTGCGGTCCCGTCAACGCGCTCCGTGTTGGCGGGACGCCGCGCCTCGGCGGAACGCTCCAACTCGACAATGTTGTCCACCCCCAGCCCGGGTGCTGCCGCCGGAATCAGTTGATCACCGTCCAGCCGGATGCCCGTGCTCGCCATCCCGGGCTGGCTCGCAAACACCGTCAGTTCGTGCGCGTGCCGGCCCAGCGGCAGGGACAGCGCCATGTGGAGCCCCGCGGCCGCGCCGATCTGTGTCTCGAATGGGCTGATCACGACGCAGTCGATGCCGGCGGCTTCGCCGATCGCTACGATCTGTCTGGCTCGCACGAGGCCGCCCGTCTTGACGAACTTGATCGCAAACAAGTCCGCCGATTCGGTCCGGATCAGGTTGAGCGCATCCTGCGGGCTGTGCACGGCCTCGTCGGCGAGCACACGTACGCCCGTCGCGCGGCGCACATGCGCCATGCCCGCATGATTCCACTGGGGTACCGGCTGCTCGATGTACTCTAGATCGTAGTCCTCGAGCCGGCGGAGGACCGCGATCGCCGTGGGCGGATCGTACCCCTGGTTGGCGTCGATGCGGATGCGCACGTCGGGTCCGCTGGCGCGGCGGACCGCCCGTACGCGCTCGACGTCGGCCGA
>JBQTJG010000111.1:0-4129 GCA_052387355.1 Armatimonadota bacterium
CGCCCAACAGCGCGGGCACGGCGAAATTCGTGTACGAGATCACGAAGACCAGCGCCGACCCGGTGAGGACCCCGGGGAGACTCAGCGGGACGATGACGTGGAAGAACGTCTGCGACCACGTCGCCCCAAGGCCGGCGGCCGCCTCCGGCAGGCTCCGGTCCTGTCCTTCCAGCGCCGCGATGATCGGGAGGATCATAAACGGGAGCTGGATCTGCGTGAGCCCGATCAAGACGCCGTTCATCGTGTACAGGATCCTCACCGGCTCCTCAATCAGGCCAAGCCGCAGCAAGAGGCTGTTCACCAACCCCTTCTGGCCTCCCAGGATGATCATCCAGCCGAACGTCCGCACGACCGCGTTGGTGAGCAAGGGCGCCAGGATCAGCACGAGCAGGGCTTGCTTCGCCGTGGGCCCCACCCTCGAGAAGAGATAGGCTACCGGGTACCCAAAGACGAGGCACAGTACCGTGGTGGCGACGCCCATGTAGAACGTTCGCAAGAAGATGCGGTAGTAGAACGGGTCTCCCAGCACGCGCGCGTAGTGCTCGAGCGTCCACGATCCTGACACCACCCTGCCGCTGCGGATCTCGACCAGCCCAAAGGCAAAGAGCAGGAGTAGCGGTATTGCCAGGAACAGGATGAGGTACCCGACCGCAGGCGCGGTCATCCACGCGGGGTGGACGCGCCTCGTCCGATGAGGCACCGGAGAAACGAGGGTCTGGGCGACACGCATCTGCGTGCGAGGAACGGGGGAGGTCAGGCGACCTCCCCCTCTCGTTTACCTGGAGAACTCCCTGTTCCAGCGCTCCACGATCGTGGCCCGCTTCGGCACCACGACCGGCCAGTTGACGGTCTGCAGGCGACGGACCTCACCGAGCGTGGTCGGGATGTACTCTGCGGCCTCCGATGGAACCGAAACCCTGACGTTGGTGGGTCCGAAGAAGTACGGCTTCGCCGCGGCTTTCGTCTGGTACTCCACGCTCAGCACGCCGTTGAGCAGCTCATGGGCTAGCTGCGTGTATTGACTTCCCCGCATGATGCTGAGGAAGGACACGATAGCAATCGCGCCGGGCTGAGGCTTGACGAACTTGATCGGGAGCCCCTTGCTGGCGAGCACGGCGGCGTCCGTGCTCCACAGCGGCGCCACGACGATCTCCTCTCGCTCGAACAACTGAGCGAGCGCCGTGGGGTTGGGCGCGATCACAAACGGCTGGAGCCGCTTCATCGCCTCCCACGCAGGCTCGAGGTTGTTCTCGTCGCCTCCATTGACCTTCGCCGTCGCCACCAGGAATCCGAGCCCCAGGTTGCTGGAGGTCGACGTCAGTCCGACCTTTCCCCGATAGGCAGGATCCCAGAGATCCTTCCAACTGGTCGGCACTTTGGTGACTTTCTTGCTGTTATATGCGATCCCGATGAGCGAATAAGTCGCGGGGACGCCATACCCCTGGCTCTTGTCGATGAAGGCCTGGTGGACGTTCTTGAGGTTCGGCACGAGGTCCGTGTTGGTCCGCTCGAGGATCCCCATGCCAATCAGGCGCAGGTGGGGAGGCTCACCGTTGGGCGCCAGATCAACAGGAGAGGGACGGCCGGCGGCCACCGCGGCCTGCACCCTCGCCACATACTCGCCGGCTTCATCCGGCACCAGACGCACCTTCATCCCGGAACGGGCCTTCTCGAACGGCTCCACCAGGTAAAACCGGTGAGGCTCCTGGGACGGCCCGGCATAGCTGATCATCACGATCTCGCCCGACTGCCCTCCGACCGGGGCCGCGGCGAACACCGTCGCCAGCAATCCCAGACACAGCACAAGCACGACTGCCTGCCTCATGACGCTCCCTCCACTACATATTTACATGTCAATATGCTTTGGATCTCTTAGACGACGGTCCTCCGGTGTCCTTTCAACCAGACGCCGGTGGGATCCCCAATGACGGCGCCGTCTTGCGCAATCGTCCGACCCCGCAGCAGAACCCTCTCGATCCAACCCTTCATGGTGTATCCGACAAAGGGCGAATGGCGGTGCCGCGAATAGAGCCACTGCTCCTCGACGCACCATGGGCGCTCCAGATCCACGATGAGGAGATCCGCGTCGGCGCCGATTTGGATCTCTCCTTTGCGCGGCCATAGTCCGGCGATCTTCGCCGGGGCCGTGGCCAGCAGCGTCGCGACGCGGCTCACAGCCATTCCCCGATGATGCACCCCTTCAGTGAGCATCAGGGGCACGAGGGTCTGAATCCCCGTGATCCCTCCCCAGGCCGCCCAGATGTCGTCGTTGCCGCGAACCTTGTCCTCCGTCGGACATGGCGAGTGATCCGACGTGATGCAGTCGATATCGCCTCGGAGCACCGCGTCCCACAGGCCCCGCTGTCGCGCGGCATCCCGGAGCGGTGGCGCGCACTTGGCCACAGGCCCGAGCTCGACGAGGTCGTCGTCGGTCAGCGCCAGGTAGTGCCCGCAGGTCTCAACGGTCACCGCCTGGCCGGCCGCTCGCGCCTCGTGGATCATCTGCGCGCCTTCGGGTAGGCTCATGTGAACAATATGCAACCGGCACCGAGCTTCGCGGGCCAGGAATAGGGCACGGTGGATCGCCTCGAGCTCTGCAAGCGGCGGACGCGCTTCCCCCCACGCTCGTCTGTCCCGACGACCCTTGGTCTGCAGGCGTCGGGTCTGATCCCGCGTGATGGCGTTGCTCTCCGCATGCACAGCCAGGAAATGGTCCAGCGCGCTCAGCCGCTGCAATCCTTCGTACAACACTCCGTCTTCCACATGAGTAAACTCCTCGGTACTGCTGTGACTCATAAAAGCTTTGAAACCGATCACTCCGGCTCGGGCGAGGTCCGGAAGATGCTCGAGGTTGTCGGTGATGAGGCCGCCCCAGAGCGCAAAGTCCACTATGGATTGGCCCTCTGCAGCGGCGACCTTGGCCTGCAGCGCGTCGAGCGTGGTCACCGGTGGAAGGCAGTTCAGCGGCATGTCCACGACTGTCGTCACGCCTCCAGCGGCTGCCGCGCGACTTCCTGGTCCCCATCCCTCCCAGTGGGTCCGGCCTGGCTCGTTGAAGTGCACGTGGAGGTCCACCGCTCCCGGCAGCACGAGACGACCTGTCGCGTCGATCACGTCCTGACCCTGAAGAGGTGCGTCGGCGATGGCGGCAATCCGCCCGCCTGCAATACCTATGCTCGCCACGTATTCCCCCGCGGCTGTCACCAGGCGCCCGTTGGCGACGACAGCATCATGGATCATGCATCTGGCCTCCATCGCTCCTTACTCCAGCACCCTGGTAGCACCCTGCATCGAAGGAACTCGTCTCGATGCCGCCGAATCGCCCCCCTGTCAGCGAGAAGCATGATGAATACACCGGAGTACTGGCGGCAGGAGATCCGGGCTGGGCGCTGGCGGCGTCCGACCGCCGGGCTCGCCCCCGGGTATGTACAGGCCAACCTGGTGATCGTCGCTCACCGCGACGCCGCCGCCTTTCGCGTCTTCTGCGAACGCAACCCCGGACCGTGCCCGCTCCTTGAAGTGACCGAACAGGGCGACCCGGTCCCACACTCGTACGCGCCGGGGGCGGATCTCCGAACCGACGTCCCGCTCTATCGAGTGTACAAGAACGGGGAACTCGTCGAAGAGCGCGCGGAAGTGTCCGGCATCTGGGACTCGGACCTCGTCGCTTTCCTATTAGGATGCTCGTTCACCTTTGAGGAGGCCATCGCGGCCGCAGGAACTCGGATCCGGCACATCGAGCGCGGCTGCAACGTCTCGATGCATGTCACGTCCCGAATGTGCGCGCCCGCCGGGCCCTTTGCCGGCCCGATGGTCGTCAGCATGCGTCCGTTTGCGCCCGCTGACATTCCCCACGTGGTAAACATCTCGGGCCGCTTCCCGCAAGCGCACGGCGCACCTCTCCACATCGGCGATCCCGCTGTGCTCGGGATCACTGACCTCGGCCGTCCCGATTACGGGGACCCGGTGCCGATTGAGCCGGGCGAGGTCCCGGTCTTCTGGGCGTGCGGGGTGACGCCCCAGGCGGTCGCGGCACGCGCGCGGCTCCCGCTGATGATCACCCATGCCCCGGGCCACATGTTCATCACCGATATGAAGGCGAGTGTACGACAAGCTCAGGAGGTGCAGC
>JBQTJG010000112.1:0-2401 GCA_052387355.1 Armatimonadota bacterium
CCTCGCCCCTGCGCCGATGGATACGCCGATGCGCTGGGCGGCCACGCCCGACTTTGATGCGGCGCGGTTGCTGGCGACCGCCGACGTCGTGGATCTGGTGCTATATCTCGCGCGTCATCCGGACGTCACGCTGGAAGATCCCGTCGTGCCGATGTCGATCCGATTGTGAGCGAATCGGGTGTGAGGTCAGGGACAACCAGCGGTGGGTCATCCGGATGGTGGCGGAGACTCCTGATCGCCACAGTCGCCGGCTATCTCGCCGGGTATGCGGTCGAGGCGGCCCTCGGCCACTGGGATCCCACCCGGGTGGGATGGAGCGCGAGCTTTGTCCCGGTGGTGGTGGAGGGCGCCGTATTCGGATTTGTGCTCCGCGGGGTGTGGGGGGTCGTGCTGGCCCCGCTCCCGCTCCTCCTGGTGCCGGAGACGTGGATTCGGATCAGTCGTCTCTGGGAACTGGTGGGTCCGCAGGGACTGCTGATTCTGATCCAGCCGTTGCCGCCGATGTGGGCAAGTGGTTTCGTTGGCGTGGTGCTGCGGAGGTTCGCGCCGTGGCTGACCGACGGTTGAGGCTGCTGATCGTAAGCGATTCACGATCGCGCCGCCTCCGGGCCGATTGCGCGGGCCCGGAGGGACGCGTATAATCGCTGCTATCTGGGGACGTAGCTCAGCTGGGAGAGCACCTCGTTCGCAACGAGGGGGTCGGCGGTTCGAATCCGCTCGTCTCCACCAGCGATGATGCAGATGGGGCGGGGCTTTTAGCCTTCGCTCCGTCTGGCTTTTCTTCGCCGGAGGGCCAGCGGGCCGTGGTGCCTGCAGGGAAGAGACCCGAGAGGAGTCCTCGCTTACTGGTCCTTCCAATACCTTAGCCTGTCGAAGTTCCCGTACCCCGTGCCCCCGATTGAGGACGCCGGATCCCACATGAAGGCCGTGTCACGGTCAAACTGAATCCGTCCAGCAAGAATCGCGCCGTTGGTGATTTGCGCCTGGTCAAGCTCGAATCCGCCGCACGGACTCGGCGGGGATAGGGAGGGGCAAACGCTGGGGACCACGAAGGTCCCGGAGATGAGTCCTGATTGATTGAAGTGAACCGCGGCGCAGGTGGTGTTCGCCGGGTTCAGACAGTCTCCAAGATCCGCCACCGGCTTGTTCGACATTACATTGATCGTGAACCGATCACCTGAGATAGCCACAGGCGTGGCCCCAGTGGACGCCGACCCAAAGATCGACAGCTGCTCCGCCATCAGGGCCTGACGCGCGCTGCTCTCGGGGTTCGCCCAAGGCTCCAGCAGCCAAAGGACTACCTTTCCCACTCCGGTAATCACGAATCGCGCGCACTTGCCCACCCACAGGGATCGCATCTGGACGGTGACGGTCGCAGTTGGGTCAGACCCAGAGTCGATGATGAGCGTCGCCCGCGAACTGACAAGAGCCGGACAGGTGCTCGTCCCCGACGATGCCAGGGTCACCGCGCCATAGTTGGTTGCAGGGATGACCGTAGCGGTGGTTCCCGCGGCCACATCCAGAGGCGTCGTCCCAGGCGATGAGGGCGGCGAGAGCGTCACACGCGGACAGACGGAGCCTGACGGCTGGTTGGGGGCAATGGTTCCTTCGATCTGGCTGGAATTGCAGGCGCCGCCGCCACACGTAATCGTGCCGACGGCGAAGGCGCTGCCGGAATACGCCAGACTGGGCGGCGGAGACGGCGCTGCGCAGGCCCCGCCTGCCAGAGAGTCACAGATCTTGGATGGGGTGCCGCCGCGAGCAATGGTGATGTCGCCATTGCTGCCGACGTCTCCGTAGACACTGACGCCCTGGTCGAAGTTGACGCCCTGGTCCCCGCAGATCGCACGGAACGCCGTCGACGAGGTCGTACCCTCGACAATGGCCGTCAGGACCCGTTGCGGTCCGGTCACCACCAGCGTGCCTGTCGACTGGATGTGCCGGAACGCCGGACTTGAACTCGCACAGGCGCTCGACGCGGGATTGGTCCCATCGAGGCACCGCACGGCGATGACCACCTGTCCAAGGGTGGTCGACGCGTCGGCGATGCTGGTGGTCTCGCCCGTATACGTCGCGGCTCCCGCGCCCTGCAGCCGGGCGATGCCGTAGTGGATGCCGGCTTCGGCGACATTGAACACCTGGACGGCCTGCTGCTGCCGAATTCCTGCCGTCAGGTCAGCCTGCATGATAGCCATCACCGTTCCCGTGACGACGGCGATCAGCATGAGGAGGAGGAGGACCGAGAGAAGCGCCGTTCCCTTCTCGTTCCGGCATGACACCTTCAGTTGGCCCACTGCGCTCAAGCGGTTCCGGCCCATAGTCCTCATGGCATCATCGTCTCCCTTGGACTTAACCAGTTGTTCGTGTCCGGTCGAGGAGTGCGCAGCATGACCATCCGCGA
>JBQTJG010000113.1:0-5767 GCA_052387355.1 Armatimonadota bacterium
GCTCTCTGCCAGTGAGGTGCTGCAGTTGCCCTGGAAAGCCGCGCCATATCTGGTGTTCAACAGCGCCTGCGAGTCCGGGCGCGCGGCCGGCGGCCGGCGGCTCGTCTCTGACGAGAGCCACGCGAACGGCCTGGCAGCGGCCTTTCTCGCCGGCGGGGCCCACGCCTACGCCGGATACTTCTGGCCCGTCAGCGACACTGGCGCGAGTCTGTTCGCCAGAGTGTTCTACGAGACGCTCTTTCTCAGGGAGAACGTCGGCCTCGCGTTTCTCGAGGCGCGGAATGTCGCCATCCGGGAGCTGGGCGGCGCGGGCGACCTGACCGGATACAGCGCCGTTCTGTTCGGCGACGCGGCGTCGAGCCATCGGCGAGACCTGGCGATGGCCGTGTAGCGCACACGCATCGGCCGCCTCGCGGGCCGACGCGCTCACGCAATCCTGACCGCCGGATCGCCGAACACGACATAATTTTGATAGTCATTGCGGCTGATCCAGCGCGTCGCCATGCGCCGGAGCTCCGGCTCCACCCGCGGGTCGGTCTGGTTGTCGATCTGGTTGTCGCGCAGATACCGGTTGATGCGGCGGACCAGATCATTGCCCAGTTCATTGTAGAGAAAGCCAAACAGCTCCATGGCATGGCCGACCGTCGATCCCTTCACGAGCCGGTCGACGAACGTCTGGAACGGCAGCATCCGCTCTCCCCATTCGACGTCGAGGCTCGGGTCGCGGACAACCTCCTCGGGATTGTTGGGATTGAGAAATGAATGAATCCAGGCCGCCTCCACGTGGCCGATGGCGACCAGCGGGCCGGCCGAATGGGCGAGGAGCCGGCGGTGCAGGGACGAGACGAACGCGACATCGGGGATGTACTGGTCGAGCTTATAGTCAGGAATCCAATGGTTCAGGTCGCTGTGGGACGGGGTTCCGCCGGAGAAGCAGGCGAAGTTGAACATCACAGACGCCGGAAACGCGGCCGCGGCTGTTGCTGCCTGCTCTCCCGTGATATCGGCATCCATGGACAGCAGGCAGCCCTGAAGGTCGGGCTGCTGGGGATCGTCCCGCGTCACCGCCCCACCGTGGCTCGCGGTGTACACGAGGCCGCCTCGCGGGCCCCAGGCGCCGGCCTTCGTCCAGAAGGCATCGGCGGTCGCGTCTCCCGCCTCACAGTACTCCACCGAGAGCCCGGTCTTCCGCAGTCTCGCCACCAGGGGATCGCACATGTACCATTTGCTCTGCCGCGTCGGGTTGTCGTGCAGGGGCGCCCAAAAGTAGACCGGCGGAGGGTCTTGCGCCGTCGCCAGATCGCGCTCCGCGCGGACCACGCGGTCGGCGTAGACACCGTACTCCGCATCGGTCGTAAACTCGATCCGGCCCGTGGCCTTGCCGGAATCCATAATCCACTGGAGATCGAAGGGTAGGTCCTCCGGTCCTCCCACGAAGAGCCAGTAGTACGGCAGGTCTTTGAACGTGATGTGGTCCTCCACCCAGTCACTGATCCCTGACGGCGCCACCTGGCCGGGATCGTAGACGAGCCGGTGCTCGGGCTTCACCTGCCGCAACTGCAGCAGCGGCGCCAGCGGACCCTCAAGGAGGGCCGAGCGCGCAGGCGTGGAGATCACCCCGTAGCCGACCTGGGCGGGGTCATTCAAGTTTGGCGTGACGCCCCTATACAGGCTACGGGTCTTTGCCAGGGCGGTTGTCGCGCCGCGGCGGGGCTCCTCGTCTTCTCGTGGAAACGGCAACCGCTCGCGAAACGAGCGGAGGAAGTCTTCATAGGACACCTGCTCCAGCAGTGGGCGCCGGGTCCTCAGGTCGATGCCGTTCGTGTAGATACATTCCATGTCTCTGGTCCGCTCCTCGATGCTCCCGGTGACGGTCCTCGCTCAGTCGAGACCGAGCAACCCATTCCGGCTGAGCAGAACAGGGGTGGGCTCGCCCGACCTGGAGGCTTGGGACGCGAAGATCCCAAATTCGGGCGGGATGTCGTCGGCGACGCGCAGCCCCCCGGTGTCGATGCGCAGGAGCAACCCCTGGAACGCGAAGACCAGATGCTTGGCGCCCTTGAACGAGACTTTCGTCTCGGTGCCCCTGGACGAGTTGACGCCCGCCTTCACCAGGTCGTCCTTGAGGATGTCGACGTTGATGTCGACCTTATTGCCCCTCTCGTCCGTGGCCTCGACGCCGAACCCGTTTGACTTCAGCGTTCGGGTGATCACCACGACCTGGCCGTCGCCGATGAAGTAGTCGTCGACCACGGGGTTGTTGTGATCGAGCGACGGACGCTTCCCCAGATAGCCACGCAGGTCAACGATGTCCACCGAGTCCGACATCACCTCTTCATAGTGGAACTCGACCTGGCGCGCCTTGTTGAAGGCTGCGCCCAGCGCCGCCGAGACGACGCCCAGCGCCGAGAAGAACTTGGAGAGCAGGTTCAGGCCGACGCCGATGTCGAGCTTGTCGGTCTTCTTGCCCGAGACCTGTCCGACCGTCTCGTCGCGCAGAATCTCGGGCGGCTCGACCGTACCGACGACGAGCTTGGTGAGCGAGCCCAGTTGCTTGGCCCGGCCGCCGCCGGAGAGCTTTCCAACGAGATCAAGCGGCCGAATGCGCTCGCGGGGAAGCTGAATCGGGGTATAGCCTAGCTGACGAAGGAAATCGATCGAACTCTCTCTGCATGCCATGCCAATCCCCCCGTATGCTTAGGTGATCATGCCACCCATGCCGGCCGTACCGCCCGTGATTCTTACGAGCGCTCAAACACGGTGAAGACGTCACTCACGGGTTCCACGTTGGGACCGCCGGCAACCGTCACCCGATATGTGCCTTGGGGCATCGGACGGCATTCCACATCGTACCGCCCCCCGCTGAGCGCGCGCAGCGGCGCGCGCACCACCTCGGCGCCGGTCGCCCCATCCACGACGGTCGCCTCCAGATTCGGCCCCTTCCTGTCGGCTGTGACCTTCACCAGCACAGGCTCGTCGTGCCAGTAGACATCCTCGATGTCGAGTCCGAGGCGCACCACGCCGGCCCGATCCACGAAGAACTCACCAAGGTTGAGGTAGAGGCCGGTGATGACTCCCTGCAAGTGGGCAATGACGGCATCGGCGTTCTGCAACGATGCGTGACGAGTCGCGGCGAACATCTCGCGTCCCTCGCGGCTCAACTCGAGCGGTGTCGCAGAAACCCGTGGGACGGTGCCGTCGCCCTTGTCGTCCTTTTTGCCTTCATAGACGGAGAGCAGCTCCACGCCGCTGCCCGCGCGGCGCGCCCACTGCTGGGTGGGCTGATGGGTGCCGACGATCGGGAAGATCTTGTAGCGGGTGCGCAGGTAGTCATCCTGCGTGAGATGCTCGTCGACGGCCCGTTTGATCTCGTGATGAAAGGCCAGCGCTGCGGCGGCCCTCCGGTCGTCGACGTTGGGAATGCCGCTCGTTTCGCCTACACGGACGAGCTTCCGGTCGCCCGGATCAAAGCACTCGTAGAAGGGCAGCAATTGATAGACTGAGGTGAGCGATCGCACGAGCGACGAGAGATCGATCAGACCGGCGGGCCCCTTCTTCGCACCGTTCGCCAGGGTGTCGAGCGCATTGAGCGAGCCCCGATAGGGCGTTCCGAAGGTAATCAGCGCCTTCGTGTCTCGCCAGCCGTCGAGGACCTCAAGGAAAAACCGGGAGACGAGCCCGCCCATGGAGTGGGCGATCAGGATCAGCCTGGCTTTCGCGTTCCCCGATGACGCCCGCCAGCCCGTCAGCCACCGATGACTTTCGCGCTGCAGCCGCCGCGCGGCGACCCGGTTGTCGCGGCGCCAGTCATAGGCGAACTCGAAGTAATTCCGGCCCGGCTCGACCTCGAAGGTGGTCTTGAGGAACTCGGCGACTCGACCGTACCCGTCGATCTTCCACAGATAGGGAATCAGGTGGATGTCGTTCAGCAGGCCGCCGGCTGTGACACCGTCGCCGAGATCGTCGACGTCGGCCGGATCGTCGATGAGTGTGAGGTCCTTGAGGCTGCCGCCGCGACTGACGACGAGCCGCAGCGCCACGTCGCCCGACAACGCCCAGAGGTCTCTGCCGTCCTTGCGGAGCGCGCTCCCGCAGATGCCGGGCAGCAACACGATGATGTCGGGCATCGATTCACGAGGCATAGGGTCGACTCCCGCTGGGTAAGTTCACGCTCGGAGGAGCGCCTCCTGCGGCGTCCCTCCGTCCCCGAATCTCGAACCGGAAGTACCACTCCTTGACGTCGGGGGTTCGGGAGTGATGCTCGCTGATCAGCCGCAGGTCCGCCTCTGCCCCGCCCAGCAACCCGGAGAGCATTCGCCGGGCATCGGACCTTCCCGCCACGCGAGGGGCCACGGTGAGGAACAGCTCGTCGATCAGTCCGGCCTCGATCAGCCGCCTGTTGATGGAGGGACCCCCTTCAGCCAGCACTCGTCCCACCCCGCGCCCTGCCAGAAGCCCGAGGGCCGCCGCCAGGTCAACGTCGCCCGACGGCGTTGCCGGCACCATCAGGACCTCTGCGCCGGCATCCTCGATGCGACGGCGGTCGGGCTCGCGCGCGAGTTCCGTCGTGACAACGATCGAGGCGAAGTCCCGCTGGGTGAAAAAACGCTTGCGCAGCGCCTCGTCTGGAAAATCCGCGCGCCGGGAGACCACGATGGCCGCAGGATTCGCCGGGCGACCCGCCGCTACACGCTCATCACGAAGATGCGGATGCGTCGTCGCAATCACGTCGTTCTCGCGCAGTGTGCCGGACCCGCTGAGGACCACGTCGGCCCAGCCCCGCAGTGTGCGGAACAGGTAGTGATCGACCTCCGATCCAATCGTCGACGCCTTTCCATCGATGGCCACTACGCCGTCCAGCGTCTGCACCATGTTGAGGATGACCGCCGGGCGATCTCTGCGCGCAAGCGTGACGTGAACGTCGCGATAGACGGCCTCCAGGGGAATCACGCGCGGGTGCGGCTCGCTGCCGTGGTAGACGAGGACCAGGGTCTCTGGAAGCGGCACGAGGTCGTCCTAGAAGTCGATCACGGCGCCCGCCCGCACCAGCCGCCGCTGTACCTCGATCACGAGGTCACGATCCTCGACAAGCTGATGAGGTGTGACCCCATGCAGCACCGCCACGGCCGCGGAGATGCCGGCCCCCTCGCCCATGGCCATGGTCGTTGGGGCGACGCGGGCCGACCCTGCCGCCTGATAGGTGGCGGAGAACGCGCGGCTGGCGACAAGGAGGCGGTCGATCCTGGCCGCAATGAGGGACCGAAGGGGAATCGTGTACGGCTGGCGCACAGGCCGGAACGGGTACTGTTCCCCTTTCACGTATTGATGCAGGTCGACCGGGTATGAGGCCACACAGACGCGGTCCCAAAAATACGCGCGGGCCGCGATATCCCTGGCGGTCAAGACATAGAGCCCCTGGAGATGGCGTGTCTCCCGAATGTACAGTTCAGGAGCGACCTCCACGAGACGCGCACGGGAGAAACCCGGGACATGCTTCCGGACATAGTCCACCAGATTGGGAATCTCGCGCCTGGCGCGCTGATATCCATCGGCGCGCGACGCGCGGTCGGTGCCGTCGATATCGTGGATCTGAAGGGCGTTGATCAGCACGGTCCCGTCCGGAAGCCGTCCAACATTCAAATCGTGAGCCGACAGGCCGGGTTCGTCTGCGATGTAGTCCCTCATAGCCGGCAGGAACCCCCAGGCATACCCTTGGAATGCCCCGCTCGGCTGACGCCCGCGCCGGTGCGCTTGAGCGTACCGCACG
>JBQTJG010000114.1:0-10858 GCA_052387355.1 Armatimonadota bacterium
TCGAGCACACTGGGGCGGAGACGTGGCCGACGAGCATCAAGAGCCTGACATGGGGTGGCACGCTCGTCACGTGCGGCAATACCACGGGTCATGAGGCCGTTACCGATCTTCGGTTCGTCTTCAACAAGCAGCTCAACATCCTGGGATGCCACCAGGGCAGCAAAGCGGAACTGGTTGACGGGTTACGCTGGGTTGAGACCGGCCGCATCCGACCTGTGGTCGGCGAGGTTCTTCCTCTCAACGAGGCGGCGCGCGCTCAACAGATGATGGAGGCGGGCCAGAAGATCGGCAAGCTCGTCCTGACGCCGTAAGCCCAGACGCAGGGTCTGCAAGCGAGATGCCCATGAGAGCGGGCGTCGTTGTATTTACGTTGGGAAGTACTTAGATCTGTCCGAGGTACGTCTCCTGCACCGCCGTATTGCCCTTGAGATCAGCACTACTCCCTTCGAGCGCGATTCGTCCTGACTCAAGGACGTACGCATAGTCTGTTACCGATAGCGCCATCCTTGCGTTTTGCTCCACAAGCAGCAGCGACGCACCGCCGGCCCTGATCTGGGCAATCGCTCGGAACATCAACTGCACGAGCATCGGTGCCAGGCCCAACGACGGCTCGTCGAGCAGCAGGAAGCGCGGCCCTGCCATGAGGGCGCGGCCGATGGCCAGCATCTGCTGCTCGCCTCCCGAGAGCGTCCCCGCAGGCTGATCCATCCGCCCGCGGAGCACCGGGAACAACTCGAGGATTCGCTCGAGATCATTGACCACCGCCCTGTGGTCGCGACGGGTATAGGCTCCCATGCGGAGATTCTCGGCGACACTGAGGTACGGAAACACCTCCCGTCGCTCGGGCACGAGCGACAGGCCCAGTCGCACGATCCGGTCGGCGGGCAGACGGTCGATGCGTCTCCCTTCAAATCGCACTTCGCCTGACGAAGGCCTGAGCAGGCCCACGACGGTGCGAAGTGTCGTGGTCTTGCCTGCCCCGTTGGGGCCAAGTAGGCACACGGACCGTCCTTCGGGCACCTGTAGACTTACCTCCCGAAGCACCATGACCTGCCCGTAACGAGCGGATACGTTCACGACTTCAAGCATAGATGTCGCCTGTTGGTTGCGGATCGGCGGTCCCAAGGTTCGTCGGATCACCCAAGTAGGCCCGGATCACCTCGGGGTTGGCCCGGACTTCATCCGGCGTGCCCTCGGCAATCTTCACGCCGTGATCCAGCACCGCGACGGTGTCGGACATGCCGAGGATCAGGCGCATGGTATGGGCAACGAGCAGGATCGTGACGTCCAGGTCGTCGCGGATGCGCCGGATGATTCGCTCCAGCGTCTCGAGTTCCCTGAACGTGAGCCCGGCTGAGGGCTCGTCGAGGAGCAGCAGGCGCGGCCGACACGCGAGAGCCCGCGCGATCTCGACGAGCCGCTGATGTCCGAACGGCATCGTACCGGCCGGCTGCTCCGGGTCGCTTTCCAAGCCGACAAATGCGAGCCAGTCGAGTGCAGCAGCGCGGGCCGCCCGCTCAACCCGCCGGGCGCCGCCCGTGCCGACCACCGCCCCGGCCAGGCTCACCGGAAGCTGGGCGTGCATACCGATCAAGACGTTCTCGAGTGTCGTGAGGCGGGGAAAGAGTTCAAGGTTCTGGAACGTTCTGGCGATCCCAAGCCCCGCGAGCAAATGGGCCGGCACAGACAGCAGGTTCAGATTGCCCAGCCATACCGCACCCTGCGCAGGAGTGTACTGGCGCGTGATGACGTTGAACAGCGTTGTCTTACCGGACCCGTTCGGACCGATGAGACCGTGGATCGTATGCGGGCGGATGCCGAGATCAACCCTTTGCAGGGCCACGACGCCGCCGAACCGCATGCTAACTCCCTCGACCCGCAACAGTGCGTCGACAGTCGGAGGATCGGGCGCGATCACGGAAGTGGAGAGCGAGGTCTTAGGGTCGGTGACGTACGGCGCTGCGGAGGGAACTCCGCGGGGGCGCGGTTCTCTCGCCTCCTCGGCCTGTACCGAGCGAATAGGCACCGCGCCATGGTGCCCGACCCGGCTGCGAACGAACCCGGCAATTCCCTGAGGAAGAAAGACGAGGAAGGCCAGCAGCACGGCGCCCCCCAACAACTCGCGGTACTCCTCGAACCCCCGCAGGAACTCGGGGAGTACCGTGAGGATGACGCCACCCACGACACTTCCGGCCAGGCTTCCTATCCCGCCCACGACGGCCATCGTGACGTACAGCAGCGAGACTGGAAATACGAAGTTGTCCGGCGTGATGAACAGCACGACGCCCGCATAGAGCCCGCCTGCTGCCCCCGCATACGCTGCGCTGAGGGCAAAGGCCAGTGCCTTGTACGCCCGGGCGTCCACGCCCGCCGTCACCGCCGCAACCTCGCTCTCTCTGAGGGCCAAAAGGGCGCGCCCGGGACGGGTACGGGTGATTCGATAAGCCACGACGACCGACAGGACTGCGACGGCCGCAACGATCCAGTACAGCCCGTCACCGGTCAGCGGCGCGGTGGGCCCGGAGGGGGGAGGGATCCTGAGTCCGTTCGGCCCCCGTGTCAGTGAAACCCAGTTGAGGACGATGAGAAACACCGACTGTCCGAACCCGAATGTCACCATAGCGAGGTACAGCGGCGCCAGACGCAGCGCGGGCAGCCCCACCACAAACCCCACGGCGCAGGCCGCGAGGATCCCAAGGGGGAGCCCGATCCAGTATGAGAGTCCACCGGGGTTGACGAGCAACGCGGTGCCATAGGCGCCCACCGCGGCGAATCCGGCGTGACCCAAGGACACGAGGCCAGCGTAGCCCATGACCAGGCTGAGCCCCACCACCGCGATGACGTTGAGCAGGGTGAGCGTGAGGACAAACTTGGGATATGAAGGCAGAACCAGCGGTAGGACCATGAGGAGGCCGGCCCCCAAGGCCAGGGCTCCCATGGAGGAACGCCGTGCGGTCATTTAGACGCGACCGGCCTCACGCCGGCCCAGCAGCCCTGAGGGCAGTACGAGCAGCAACGCGATCAGCAGCCCGAATACCACGACGTCCTTGAAGGCGCTCGTGACGAAGACCCCGATCAAGGTTTCGACCACGCCCAGCAGGAGCCCGCCGACCACGGCTCCGGCGAGACTGTTGAATCCTCCCAGCACTGCGCCGACGAACGCCTTGATGGCGATCACACCCATATCCGGCCGTACCAGTACAAGGGGTGCAATCAGCAATCCGGCAGCGGCCCCCAGCACCGCGCTGACGGCCCAGATGAGGCTGAACATCCGAGGGACGCTGATACCGACCAGCCACGCCGCGGTCTGGTTTTGGGACGTCGCGCGCATCGCTATGCCCGTGGCCGTGAAGCGGAAGAACGCGGCGAACACCACGACCAGTAATATGGCAACGACCGTGATGCCGACGTTCTGCATCGTGACGACGACGGGCCCCAGTCGGATCGGCTCGAAGCCGAACGGCGAGGGGAAGAAGCTAAGTTCCTCAGTGCGAATGATCCGGACCCCGCTCCGAATGATCTGCCCTACGGCCGCCGTTGACATGATCACAGTGGACGCGGGGGCGCGGGTCAGCGGCCGGTAGGCCACCCGTTCGATGACCAGGCCGACGCCCGCCGCCGCCACAAGCACCGCAGCGAATGTCGGCCAGTACCCGATCCCGGCAGCTGTCAGCAGCACCAACCCGATCATCGCGCCGAGCATCATGACTTCGCCGTGAGCGAAGTTCAGCGTCCGGGTTGCCTGATAGATGACCACAAAGCCCAGGGCGACGAGCGCGTAGATACTGCCGAGTGTCAGACCGCTGGCGATCGCCTGGAGCACCAAGTCCCGCACGCCCGGCCCCTCCCCTGATGTCGCCCGCGTCACGCAGCATTCAGGGCTCGACGATCACCCACTGCAGGCGACCGTCCAGTCGGGACATCACCGCGCGGCTCGTGCCCTCATGATTGGTGCGCGTGAACGTGATGGGAAAGCCCAGTCCGTCTCCAGGTAAATAGTCTTTTAGCGTCTCCAGCCCGCGGATGAACCCTTCGCGCGTCAGGTTCCGTCCGGCCCGGCGCAGACCCTCACTGGTAACGTCTCCGCCGATGTACCCCGTCATGTCGTACAGGGACGGCCGCCCGACTGGAAAGCCGCTCTGGAACAGGTGCTGCTGCGCCCGGCGCTTGTAGAGCTGGACAGGGGGCACCTCCGATTCTGGGAAGACGGGGAACACCCAGACTGCCACGATGCCGACGCCCACGTTTCCGGCCGCCCGAGGAAACAGTGGGGTGGGCACGCCGCCCCCACCGTACAGGGGCATTAGCAGACCGAGTTCACGCGTCTGCCTGGCGATGATGCCCGCCTCAGCGGCGAACGAGTGGAGGATCAATGAGTCGGGGCTGGACTGGCGGATTCGAAGCAACTGGCCGCTGAAGTCTTGATCGCCTACGTTATACCGTTGCGCGCTGATGAACTCTCCATTGTACTTCTGCTTCAGGTAGGCGCTCATGATCTCGTGCCCGCCGACGCCGAAATCAGTACTGTTGTATAGGATCGCGATGCGCTTGTGCCCCTTGGTTCCCGCGATGTAATCGATGAGGCTTTGCCCCTGGGCGATTTCGTTGGCGTAGATGCGAAACACGTTCCGCGAGAACGGCCGCATCAAGTCGCGGTGAGCCGAGATGCAGCTCACGAATGGTACACCGGTCTGGCGGATCAGATCCATCGCAGCCAACGTCGGGCTGCTGCCCGATCCGCACACCAGGGCGAAGACGTTGTCCTGTGAGAGGAGCCGACGCACCGCCGCCATCGATTCAGAAGGCGAACCCGCATCGTCGTAAGCGATGACGCGGATGCGGCGCCCGTGGATACCGCCTTTCGCGTTGACCTCCGCCGCCCACACGTTGAGGCCGTCCCGCGCGGCGGTGCCGGTTGGCGCAAGCGGTCCGGTCATTGAGGCGAACATGCCGAGGACGACCTCGTTCTCGGTCACCCCAGGCGTCCCGGCGGGCTGTCCCCTCACCCAGACGGCCTGCGCGAGAACGACGACCAACGCGAGCAAAGTAATCCTGCCACGGGGAATCCTGAAGTCACGCATGGTTGTCCCTCCTGATGTCTCAAGTCCTGACTAGTTCGTGATCCCGCACCACTCCAACAGCATGACAGCATACAGCTTGGTCAGCGTGTGGAAGCTGCTGAGTTCGACGTATTCGTCGAAGCCCTCGGCCTCGGGATCCGCGGCGGCGCCGTGCCGGTAGCCGAAGGGACCACCAATGGGACCCCAGTTGATCGACGGGACGTTACCGTAAGCGGTCAGCTTCGTCATGTCGTTCCCCGCCGTCTTCCCTGAGATCACGGGTGCTGTGCCTGTGACCGTGCGGAAGACCGACGCCGCCGTCGTGACGATCGGATGGTCTATTTCGGTGATGACGGGTTCCCAAATGGCAGTCCACAGGACCTTCGGGGGATGATCGCGTAGCCATCCGTCCCTTTCGCTGACCTCGCGGATACGCATCTCGAACTCCTCCCGGATCGCCGCGAGATCCTCCCCAGGAAGGCATCCGATGCGTCCTTCAATGATGGCCACCTGGGGGGTATTCGATGGCCAGTTCCCGGCCCGGAAGACGCCCACGCCAAGCGGCGCAGGATTCGGCAGTTTGTCGTAGAGCACATGGCGGGCCGTCTTCCGCCGGTACTCGGCGTAGTCCTGCACCGTCTTGTAAATGAGGATGGCCTTGTCGATGGCGTTTACCGCCAGCGACCACCCGGCGAACGCAGACCGGCCGATGACCTCGATCCGGAACCACATTGGACCGCCTGTTGTGGGACAGATCCACAGGCTCGTCGGCTCGGGGTTAATACCACCATCGGCCCGATACCCGCGGAGCACACTCGCCAGTGCCCCGTTTGACCCTACGTCCTCATCAGTGTTGAAGTTGAGCAGGACGTCGCCCTGCAGCCTGATGCCAAGCCGCCGGATGAGGGCCATAGCGAATATGGCCGCGACGTTTCCTGACTTCATGTTGTACGCGCCCCGGCCGTAGAGCCGCCCGTTACGCACGACGCCGGCGAACGGGTCGATGGTCATCTGGGCCACGACGGCCGGCTCCCACGATGGCGTCGAGAGCTCCATGTGGCCGTAGAACATGATCGACCGTCCGCCGCCGGCACCCTCGTAGGTGGCGACCAGTACCGGATCGGTCCCTCCGCGTGACGAGCTGTGGTCCGGATGGCTCGGGGAATATCCGGGATGCTCTCGCAGAACCTTCAGGTCGGGCTGAAAGAGGTCGACCTTTTCAGCGCCGAGGCGTTCGAGTTGGCTGGCCACGGCGCCGAGGATCCGTTTGCCCTCGCCTTCGGGCGAAGGGATTCGGACGAGTTTCTGCAGCAACCCGATGCGTTCCTCGGTCGTCCGGTCTAGGGCATCGAGAACGGCGCTCCGTGCTCGTTCCAGTGCTCCCATCGGTCCCTCCCCTAAATTCGCGAGAACCCAGTCTTAGAACTCGCGCCAACTCGAATTCCCCCGCAGGTACCAGACGTATTGCTCCGTGACCTCACGATCGAGGACCCGGATCACTTCACCGTCGACCTCGAACGTTACCCGCAGACGCCTGGTCCCGGGACGTGGATCGCCGATGGTGGCGTGCCGGACGCCGATCCCTTCCTCGGCTGGCAGATCGTCCCGCCAGTCTGCCTGCCGCTTCGTGTCGCTCATGATCCACGTCCTCCTGATTGCCGGATAGCTTGGGCCACATCGACGCAGCGGGCGAACGACGTGCCAGGTTTGCCTTTCACGTGTGCGATGAACGCCTCGAGCGCCGCCACGCGATAGGGACGCCCGGTCAGCTGCGGGTGCACCGTGAGAACGCAGCTCGTGCCGTCTTCGTAGAGGCCGTCAAAGCTCCCCATCCACAGGTCGAGGACCGCCGCGTTTGGAGTGATTTTCGGGCTAGGCAGTTGGAGCGAGAAAAGGTATAAGGAGGAGTCGTCCAGCGTCCAGTCGACCGGCAGCTCGACAAGGGGCGCCCGACTATCCTGTGCCGGATGCATATACGGCCCGTCGGCATCCATCATGTTGCTCGAGTAGAGAAAGCCGTGATCCGCCAGCAGCGACAGTGTATGTGCGCTGAACTCCCATCCCGGCGCTCGATAACCAACTGGGCGCCGCCCCAAGACCTTCCCAATGGCTTCCAGCCCGCGATGTAGCGCGGTGACTTCCTCGTCTGGGGTGAGCCGGCTTGGCCACTCGTGTAGATAGCCGTGATGTCCAACCTCATGGCCGTCGCCGTCGATCGCCCGCACCATGTCGGGATATCGCTCCGCAATCCATCCTGGAATGAAGAACGTCGCGTGGATTTCGTGTCGCTTCAGCAGTCGAAGCAGTCGCGGCACGCCAGCCACCGGGCCATAGCGTCCCTGTGAAAGCGTCACCGGCCGTTCGGCGTTCTTTGGATCACGGTTGAGCCACAGCGTTTCGCCGTCGACGTCGAATGTCAGCATGACGGGGAATGTGCCGTGGAAGATGCCCACCGGCCAGCCTTCAGGCTGCCGCAGCTTCCGACGGGGCCGACTCGAGGATGTCCAGCCCTGCGTGAAGTAGCGTGTTTGAGACTACGAGTGGAACGAGTACCCTTGCGATCATCGCGCCTATCGCGCGCGCCTCGCCGATGAACGCGTGGCGTGCCATCAGATCTTCGAAGCGGGGGTGCACGATCGTCCCGATCTCCTCGGCGCGCGCAATCAACCCTTCCTCCTCGAAGACCCCAAGCACCGCCCACGCCGCGGTACACGCCGTTCCCGCCCTTGGCTTTGTTTAGTTTAGTCGCGACCGGGAGGATTCCTCTAGTGGGGAGGAGAGAGATCCTTGATGTCCAGTCTCGGTCTCTTTGGCCCGGCGTCGTCGTGAAGATCAAGGCGCTGGCCTGCGAACAAGCGACGCGTCTGGGGATCATAAAATTGAGGACGCATGACTGGCCAGGCCGAATGGTTCGGCTTGACACCCCTAAAGGTCATATGATAACACTCCACTTGAGAAGAGTGGCGCCGGCTCACTGAACGTCCTCATCGCTACACGGGCGCACGCTCAGTTCCTACACGACACTGCCCCCATTGACGCCGGCATGACCTGATGAGGATGAAACACAGTGGCAGACCTTGAGAAGCGGATGCAGCGGGGCCTCGAAAAGCGGCGTCAGGTCTTCGGGGACGGCGACGAGGGCGAATGGACGGATCGCAACGACAGTTTCGATCCCGAATTTCACGAGTACATGCTGGGTTTCCGCTGGGGCACGATCACTGCGCGTCCGGGCCTCGACCTGCGCACCCGGCAGTTATGTGCGGTAGCGACGTTCCTCTCGCTCGGGAACTACGAACAGGTCGGGACCAACCTCGAGCGGCAGATTGAAGGAGCGCTGCGCTGCGGGGCGACGCCGCAAGAGGTGGTGGAGGTCATCCTGCAGACAGGTCTATGGGCGGGGATCTACAAGTGGACGGCGCGCAAGATCGCGCTCAAGGTCTTTCGCGCGATGGGGTACAAGCAGGGGATCGATTGGGGCCCACCCTTGCCCGAAGGCTGGTAGCGAGCATTGGCGAAGGGTATGTCAGTGTCGAGGTGAGTCATCAGGTGACGAAGGGGGAAGCAGAATGAAGATGCTCAAGGCGCGCCTGCACGGCCGGACCCTCGCGGTGGGTGTGATCGTGCTGCTGGTCACTCTGGCGGGGTTGCCGTTGCCGTCGTCGGCGCAGCGGACACCCGTCAAGCTCGTCATCGGCCTCCAGGGTGAGCCTGATTCCCTGGACGGGCACGAGTCGTCCAACAGCCTGAATCTCTCGACGTTTCCGCTCCTCTATGACAAGCTCGCTGAGTTCGACGCCGACATGAACCTGACGCCGCAACTGGCGACCGAGTGGTCGGTCTCCCGGGACGGGCTGACCTGGACCTTCAGGCTGCGGCAGGGTCACCGTTTCCACGACGGGGTTCCGGTCAACGCCGAAGCGGTGAAGCGCAGCCTCGACCGCCTGGTTGCCGAAGGCCGCCTGCGCAACTGGTTCACCATGATCACCCGGGTCGCCGTCGTCGATGAATACACCGTCACCGTGACGACCGAGAAGCCGTTTCTCTTTCTGCCCCAGCGGCTCGCGACGCCGCCTGGCTCCATCGTCCACCCAACGGCGAAAGCCAGGGGAAAGGAATATGGCGCCAGTCCCGTAGGGTCCGGCCCCTTCCGATTCAAGGAATGGGTGCGAGGGAGCCGCATTGTACTCGAGAAGAATCCCACCCACTGGCTGGCGCGCCAATCGAATATCGACCTTATCGAGTTTCGATTCTTGCCCGACGAAGCGGCCCGGGCGATTGCCCTCGAGACCGGAGAGATCGACTTTTCCCTGCCCCTTCCCCCTCAGGAAGCGGAACGGCTGAAGCGCAACCCCGAGGTGAGCATCTCCAACGCGCAGAGCCTGAGGTGGTTTGGCCTGTACATGAACCTGGCAAAGCGGCCTTTCAACGATGTCCGGGTGCGACAGGCCATCGCCCACGCCATCGACAAAGAGGCGATCGTCAGGACGACGATGGCCGGGTATGCCAAGGTCGCCGACTCGCCACTCCCGCCGGGGGTCTGGAGCTATAAGAGCTTCAAGCCATACGACTTCAACCAGGCGCGAGCGCGGCAATTACTCGCCGAGGCAGGCTATCCGAATGGGTTTTCGACGACGATGTGGGTGCCCGTCGGCACCTACATCAACGCCCAACAGGTATCCGAGGCGGCGGCGGCGATGCTGGCGCAGGTGGGCATCCGGGTGAGGCTCGAGGTCATGGAGGCGGGCCGGTGGATCGTGTTGCTGCGCTCGAGGGGCCCGGACGAGTCCACCCTCGAGATGACCTATTACGGCTTCGGGACCTGGACCGGCGAACCCGACTACGCGCTGGGCCTCTTGTTTCACTCGGAGCAGTTCGCGCCGAAGGGCTCGAACCGGCAGTTCTACAACAACCCACGCGTCGATGCGCTGCTCGATATCGGCAGCCGGACCGTGGACGAGCGGCAGCGCCGGCTCATCTATGAGAGCGTCCAGGACATCATCTGGAAGGATCAGCCCTGGGCGTACCTGTTCTTCGGCAATCAAGTGATGGGCGCGCGGCGGTCGGTCCGAGGGGTCCAGATCCTGCCGAGCGAGACGGTGCTCTTTCGCGAGGCGCGGGTCTTCAGATAGGCAGCGATCATGGCCTTCCAGAAGGAGCCGACCCGATGGCAGATCTGAAGAAGCGGATGGACCGCGGCCTCCAGATACGCCGTAAAGTCTTTGGCGATCAAGACGAGGCTGCGTGGACGCAGATGAACGAGGACTTCGATCCGGAGTTTGGGGAGTACGCGCTCGGGCTTCGATGGGGCACGATCATGGCCCGACCGGGACTCGATCTCCGCACACGGCAGCTCTGCTCCATTGCGACGTTCCTCGCTCTGGGAAACTTCGAGCAGGTTGGCGACACCCTGGAACGCCAGATTAAGGGGGCGCTGCGCTGCGGGGCGACGCCGCAGGAGGTGGTCGAGGTCATCCTGCAGACCGGCGTGTGGGCCGGTATCTACAAGTGGCACGCGCGCAAGATCGCGCTCAGGGTCTTTCGAGAGATGGGCTACACGGTGGGAATCGATTGGGGCGCGCCGCTGCCCCAGGACTGGTAGGGCAGCGTCATGCAGGACCTTAGCCTCAAGGCGCTGCGATCGTTCTCGGGAGTGGGCGCCGTCGACCTGTGGTCGCCCGGCACGGCGCTGCTCCTGGTTGACATGCAGGTCGATTGCATCCGTCCGCATGGCTTCACGATCCGGCGTCTGAGCGAGCGCGGCCTCAAGGAGGCCGTGGCGCAATACGAGCGGCAGGTCC
>JBQTJG010000115.1:0-2651 GCA_052387355.1 Armatimonadota bacterium
GAAGAAAGTCGGCTGGGCAATTGTAGTAGACGTCGTCGTCATAGTAACCGTCCATGAATCCTTTCGTGTCGTAGCGGCCGGACAGCGCCACGAGCTTTGTGACGAGCGCGGGGTGCCGGAAGGCGACGTTGACGGCGTGGTACGCGCCGAATGACGTGCCCGTGACGATCAGCGGGTCGACGTTCCGCTCGCGGATGAACGGCAAATACTCTTCGACGATGTACCGCTCGTAGTCCAGGTGCCGCGCCACCCGCTGGCGTGGCGGCACCGCCTTGTTGTACCAGGACTCGGCGTCGACGCTATCCGGGCAGAAGAGCTGGACATGGCCCGCCTCGATCTTGGGTTCCAGCACCCCGACCATCCCGAAGTCTTCGTACTGGTAGAACCGTCCCATTGTGGTGGGAAACACCAGCACGGGTGAGCCGGCGTGGCCGAAAATCAGGGTTTCCATCGTCCGTCCCAGGATGGGACTGACCCAATGGTGATACTCGCGATTCATTCGTCTTTCACCGTCGCGATGCGCACGCTGTCCTCCATCTGAGGGTTAGCATGAAATTGACGTTGCCTTTGGTTCCCATTGACGCCTAAATCTCCTTCTCCGACGCTGGTTCCAGAGGGGCCCTCAGCGTCCGAAGAGGCGACAGGATCAGCCATAGGGCCGAAAGGAGTATCCCCCCAGCCGCAGCGGTCAACGTCGCCCGCAGGCCAATCGTCTCGCCCAACAGGCCACCGAGCAGCGATCCTGCCAGCATGGCCCCCAGCATGCTGAACCGAATGCTCGCGTTCGCCCGGCCGAGCACCCGCTCTGGGGTGATCGCCTGGCGAAGACTCACTTGGGTGATGTCATAGACTGTAAAGGCGCCGTCCCCGAGTTGTTGGGCCACCAGCAGAAGCAAGGCGAGCATCGTTGCTCCCTGCGCCAGAGGGATGAGCAGCATCGATACACCCATTAACACGACGCCGGCAATCATGACCGGACCGGCGCCGAACCGATGCGCCGTCCGTCCGGCCACAAGCGCGCCGAGCAGCGAGCTGACGCCGCCGACGGCGAAGATCATGCCCTGGATGCCCGGCTGGAAGCCAAGCTCGCGCGTTGTGAACAACAGAAAGACCGCGCCGGAGATTCGGAAGGAGAGGTTCGCGGTCAGTGTGCATCCGGCGATTGCCCGCAGTAGGGGGTTTCCGAGCACCACGCGCAGCCCTTCCGCGATTTCCGCTCGAATGCTCTGCCCCCCGCCCGGGGGCGCCGGCGCCGGCTCTGGCGCGCGGATCAATCCCACGAATAGCGCCGACCAGAGAAACGAGAGCGCGTCGATCAGGATCGCGATCGGCCCGGTCAGCAGTTGCACGAGCCAGCCGCTGAGACCGAAGGCCCCGACCTCGGCGATCGAAGCGCTCGCCGAGAGTTTGCCGTTGCCTTCCACGAGCTGCTCACGGCGCACGAGGGTGGGGAGATACGACTGATCGGCGACATCGAAGAAGACGGTCAGGATGCCGGTCAGGAATGCCACTGCGTAGAGCTGCTCGATGCGCAGCGCATGGAAGAAGGCGGCCAGCGGGATGGTGCCCAGCAGCGCTGCCCGTCCGAGATCCGCGGCGATCATGATAGGGCGGCGTCGCAGACGATCCGCCCATGCGCCCGCCACGAGCCCCACGAGGAACTGCGACGCCAGGTCCGCGGCGGCCAACAGCGCGATCTGCACCGGTGTCGCTTTGAGGACGAGGATCGCTGTAAACGGGAGAGCCGTCCGGGTGATCAGAGAGCCGAAAATTGAGATGGTGGCGGCGGCCCACAGCTTGACGAAATCGGGGTTGTGCCAGAGACCCGGACGATGGGGGTCCACTGGTGCTGGGGCTCAACGCCGCAGGGGTGCGGTCATCGACCCGCGCGTTCACGCCAGACCTTGAGCAGTTCAGCCTCGCGTTCCGGCTTCAAGCCTGCGCGCCGCTCCGAATCAGACGGGCGGGTGACATCCCAGGCGAGCGTGTCGCGAATCGTGTCCGCAAGCGGGCGATAGGTGAGACCGGCGACGATGGCTTTCAGGGAGTTCACCGAAAGCATGGCGGACGCCGAGGGATTTGATTGGGGGATCCACAGCGGCACTTCGGTCCAGGGAGTCACGCCGGCATCCGTCAGGAATCCTTCGTCTACCCACGTGAGGCGTGCGTCGCTGCCGCTGACGCGTCGTATCGCGTCGAGCAGATGTCCGATGGCCAGCGGAACCCTTGGACCGGTCGCGTTGTAGACACCTGTCACACGTGCCTCCACAGCCCGCACGATCCACCGGGCCAGGTCGCGCACGTCGACAAACTGCACCGGCCGGTCCGGGCGGCCCGGGGCCAACACTTCTCCTCCCCGCGCCACCCGCTGAACCCAGTAGGTGAAGCGGTCCGTGGGATCGTGCGGACCAACAATGACCCCGGCCCGGACGTTCAGCACGCGGCCGGGCATGACGTGCTCCGCCGCCTGCTCGCACAGTGCCTTCAGCGGTCCGTAGGTCTGGCCGGTGACCTGTTCGACGCTCTCATCGTCAAGCCGGCCGGGGGGACTGTCTTCATCGGTTCCCTGTCCGGCATACACAGAGATGCTCGAGATGAAGGTGTAGTGCCCCACGCGATCGGCGAGCAGTGCCGCCGAGGCGCTGACGATG
>JBQTJG010000116.1:0-8704 GCA_052387355.1 Armatimonadota bacterium
ACGCATCACACAGAGGTTCGTGATGAGCGCGGGCGAGATGCAGGGCCTCGCGCAGCACGCCCGCGCTTTCAGCCAGCCGGCCATTGTCCAGTAGCGCACGGCCGAGACGGGCGGTGATCCGCGCCATGCCCTGGCCGTCTTCCAACTGGCGGTAGAGGTCGAGCGCCTGCCGGTACGCGCCATGCGCTGTGGTGAGCTTGCCGCGAAGATCCTCAGTAATGAATCCGAGCACTTCCAGCGCCTCGGCGCTGCCCCGTCGATCCTGCTGCTCGCCGAACAGGGTCAAGGCCCGCCGGATGGCGTCTTCGGCGGGTTCCAACCGGTTGCGGGAGTATTCCGCGAAGGCCCGATTCAGCCAGGCGCGCGCCAGAAGGTCCTGCCGCCCGATGCCCGGCGCAAGTTTCAGCACGGTTTCGGTGTCCTCCATGATCACGTCAGGGGCTGACATCCACTTGGCCACCTCTGACCGGTCCGTCAGCAGTTGCAGCAGCAGCGGCACGTCCTCGGTCAGCCCGGCGTTGCGCAGCACCGCCAGGGCGCGTTCGCAGAGTCGCCTGGCTTCGGGCAGCGTCCGCAGCGCGTTCGCTCGCGCGCCAGCGCTGCGCAGCGCGTCGATCGCCTTGCGGGCCAACGCCTCGGCACGCTCGCCCGTCTCGAACTTGTAGCGCCACGACTGTTCGTAGTGATGGGCAAGGACCTCGAGGAACTCCTCGTCGTTACCCGCCGCGCCTTCGAGCCATTGAGCGAAGCGCAGGTGGTGAATGCTGCGCTGCGCCTTGGGAATCGTCGCGTAGGCCACCTCTCTGATCAGCGCGTGCCCGAACGCGAACTCACGCTCGCCGGCGAGCGACGAGCTCGGCCGCTCCTCGATGACCTCTCGTTCCTGCAGCCGTTCGAGCGCCGCGATCACCTCGGCAGCAAGCAGACCACTGGTCGCGATCAGTGCGCCAAGCCAGAACATCCGGCCAATCAGCGAGGCGTCCTGCACGACACGCTTCTCCAGCGCGGACAGCAGGTCGAGCCGCGACGCCAGAATCCCATGAATCGTGTCGGGGATGCGGATCTCCAGCGGATACGACGCCCAGCGCCACCCGCCCTCGTCACGCACCAGACCTCCGCCGTCGATCAGCATGCGGAGGATCTCCTCGATGAAGAACGGGTTCCCCTCGGCGCGCGCTAGAATGGCGTCCCGGACGTCGGGCGGAACGGCCTCGCCTTTCAGCAGGTCGGTGATGAGACGCCGGCCCATGGCGCCGGGCAGCGGCGACAGCGAGACGACCGTGTAGTTGCGGACTCGTCCTCCCCACTGTGGATATCGTTCCAGCAGTTCGGGTCGGGCCAGACACAGCGTCAAGACGGGCGCGTCGACGCCGCGGATAGCGAGATGCTCGAGCAGATCCAGCAGGCTCTGCTCGGCCCAGTGGAGGTCTTCGAAGACAAGGATCAGCGGGCGAACCGCGGCCTTCGCGGCCAGCAGGGATCGCAAGGACCGCAGCAGTGCATCGTCGGCGGACGACGCCGCGCCGAGCGCGCCGGAACTCTCAAGGACGGTGCTCCGGCCCTCCGCCGCGCGCCGCAGGGCCCGCAGCCGGTCGCTCCAGATGTCGTCGCGGCGGGCCATTTCGGCGCCGAGCACAGGCGCAAGGCCCGTGGCAATTATCTCGCACTCTTCATCGCTCACGAGTGAAGCACAAATGCGATGCACACCATCGCGCAACTTTGCGACGACAGCCGCGGCCGCGTCGTTGTCTTTGATCCCGAATTCCTGCTTGAGGATCTCGGCGATTGGCCAGTAGGTCAGCCCTTCTCCGTAGGCCGGACACCGGCCGCGCAGGATCTGCGCGCCGTCCCGCTCGCCGCCCAGGACGCCGAGGAACTCCTTGGCGAGCCGGGTCTTGCCCGCGCCCGCCGGGCCGATAATCGTCACCAGGTGAGGCCGCCGGCCCTCGGTCACCCGCCGGTAGAGGGCCTGGAGAAACTGCATCTCGCCCTCTCGCCCCAACAACGGCGCACGCAACCGCTTCGCCTTGCTGCGATCGGCAAGCCCCAGCATTTCCCACCGCGGCCGCCCGGCAAAGTCACCGTCCCCCGGCGCCGGCAACGGCTGAGTGTCTACGACTCGCCTTGTCGCCTCGAAGGTTCGCCCGTCGATGACAATGCTGTCTGGCGCTGCCCCCTGCTGGAGGCGCGCGGCCAGGTTCACGGCCTCTCCGGTGACCATGAACTCCGCGGCGTTGACCGCGGTCGGATCGGTCACCACCTCGCCGGTACTGATGCCGATGCGGATACGTAGATCCGCATGCAGCCGCTCGTTCAGGGCTTTCATGCGCTCGCGCATGGCGATGCCCGCGCGGATCGCCCGTTCGGGATCGTCTTCATGCGCGCCCGGCAGGCCGAAGACGGCCATCACCGCATCGCCGATGAACTTCTCGACCACGCCGCTGTGGCGCTCGATCTCTTCGCGCATTGCCGCGAAGTACTCGGCGATGATGGCCCGCGTCCGCTCCGGATCCAGGCGGACGGCCATCGGGGTCGATTCCACCAGGTCTCCGAAGAGTACGCTGACCACTCGCCGCTCTGCCGAGGGGGTCGCCGCCAGCGGCGTGCCACAGTGGAGGCAGAAATGGGCGTCGAGCGAATTCTCCGTCCCGCAGGTGGGGCAGCGGCGGGTGAGCGCCGTCCCGCAGCGCATGCAGAACTGCGCCCCGGCTGGGTTTTCAGTGGCGCACTGTGGGCAACGCGTCACGAGGCCATCTCCACGAGAAATGCCGGGCAGGGGCGAAACGTGCGCTCCGGCCACGCTAGCGTAGCACCCTGGGCGATTGACGCCAAGTGCCGAACAGACTGCGAGTGCCGAACAGACTGCGAGTTCCGATCAGTCCATTTGCCGCCTGAGTGGTGTTATCGGCTCCTCAGTCTAAACCGTGAGGCAGCGCCAGGACGAACGCCAGGGCCTCCCCGGCAAACACTCGCGGAAAGGTGCGCAGAAACAGGACCCGTCCCACCCGCGAGGATGGGATTTCGGCCAGCATCCTGCCGTCCGGATGGCGCACCTGGCCGAGGATCTGGCCGGCGCTCACGTGCTCCCAGAGGTCTACCGACGGCACGAAGATTCCGGACGTGGGACTGGGATGATCCACCTGGAGGTGGCCCGATCCCGGCTCGGGCATCTCGACGAAGTACCTTGGCCGGGCAGTAGGATACGGTCCGTCGATTATGTCCATGAACGCCAGGACGTTTCGAATACCCTGCCTGGCCTGTTCCAGATGGTGGCGCCGGCAGCGCCCTTCTCCACGCATCTCGACGTAGATGGCCGGGATCCCCACTTCGCCGGCTGCTGATAGCGTCCGGCCGGGCAGTCCCGCAGTGCCCCATACGAGATCGAATCCAAAGGCGATCGCGGCCTCCCGTTGTATCCGCCCGACGTCGCCATCGCGGAGCTGATATCCGGCCAGATGCTGAATCGCGTAGGCATTGCCCCCGCTGTGGATGTCGAGCAGGAGATCGGTCTGCCCGAGCAGGTAGTCGCCGAAGGCATGCGCGATGCGCATCGTGGGACTGCCGGTCGTGCTGCCCGGGAAGACGCGCGCAAGGTTCATGCCGTCCCAGGGGCCCTCGCGCCGGGCCGCGGCGAAGGCCGGCCCGTTCATGACCGGTATGCCCAGGAACGTGCCTCGCATCGTGGCGACATCCACCTCGTCGTACACGTCTTGAATCGAGATGGTGCCTTCATACTCGTCCCCGTGCACGGCGCCGGTCGCCAGCAGCGTCTTCCCCGGGTGGGCGCCCCGAGCGAGCACCGCAGGGAAAGACAGATGCTGACCATCAGGGAGATAGTCAATGATCAACTCGATCCGCTGCTTGGTGCCGGCCGGAATATCCTTCAGCCGGAACTCGGCCACGGGCGTGCGCTCCACAGGGTGCAGCATGGAATGTGCTCCTTCAGGCCACGAGGTCGCCGGCAAGATCCGCGAACCGGCCCAGATCGCTCACGTCCAGCACCGGAAGAGTGTCCGACACCGCGAGGCGCCCCGGATCCTTGAACCCCGACCCGGTGACCAGGCACACGATCGCTTCACCGTCACGAACCCGGCCCGCGGAGGCATCAACCAGCAGCCCCGCGAGCGCCGTCGCCGCGGCGGGCTCAGCGAAGATGGCCTCTTCGCGCGCCAGACGCCACTGGGCCTTGTAGATGGCATCATCCGAAACCGCGATCGCCTCTCCTCGAGACGCATCGAGAGCCTGGAGCACAAGATCATCGTCCGGCGGATTAGCCACCTGCAGCCCGGAAATCGCGGTCGTCGACCCGCGCGCGGAGAGTCCGTACGCCGAGAACGCAGGCGGGGAGCCCACGTGCGAAGAACGCGCGTGCTGGGAGTGCAACTGGCCCAGCGCCGCCTGCACAATCGGCGCGCACCCCTCGGGCTGCACAGCAATCATCCGCGGAGTCCGATCGGCCCAGCCCATCGTGTGCGCCTGGACGAATCCTCGCCAGGTTGCCGCAAACAGTCCGCCGCCTCCGACCGGAACGTACACTCGATCCGGCCCGGCTCCCATCGCTTCGACGATCTCGAACGCCAGGGTCTTGACGCCCTCCATGGCCGCAGGGGCATACCGGTGCGCGGTGATCATCGGTAGCCAACCGTGGCGTGCGCACGCGTGCATCACCGCCCCAAACATCTTGCTGGAACCCTCGGGATGAGACAGCACGCCTCTGACAGCGACCACCGTGGCCCCGTAGGACCGGATCTGCGCGAGCTTGGCCGCAGGCGCCTCATGGGGAACAAGAAGGATCGCAGCCAGTCCGGCCCGAGCCGCGTACGCCGCGATCGCGGCGCCCGCATTCCCCGAGGACGTAGCCGCAAGTGCCGTTCGGCCGTGGGCAACTGCAAGCGCCGCGCCGATGCTGGCAATGCGGTCCTTGTACGATCCCGTAGGATTCAACGATTCGAGCTTGAAGTACAGGCGGACTCCGAGTCCCGGACCCACGCGGAGGCTCTCGACAAGAGGCGTTCCACCCTCACCCATGGCCGCGGGGAGCGCTTCGACCGGCAGCAGCGGCAGAAAGCGGCCAAGCCCCGCGCCGGCAGAGCGCCAGCCTTTCAACTCGTCCCAAGGATATTCGAGGGCCAGCGGCCCACCGCAGATACAGGAATGGTCGATGTAGGCCGCAGGCCGCCCGCAGATTGTGCAGCGGGCCTGACCGGTCATTACGCGCGACTCAGACCCAACTGGTGCGACAGTTCCTCGCATACTTCCAGCAGCGATGGAACCAACTCGGAGACACGCCGTGCGTCCATGCGCGATGCCGGCGCCGAGAGGCTGATTGCGCCGACGACGCCGTGAGTGTCGAACACCGGCGCCGCGATGCAGGCCGCGCCGAGGTCTTTCTCCTGGCGGTCTGTCGCATATCCTCTGACCCGCACGCGCCGGATCTCCGCAAGGAACCGGGGCAGGCGAACAATCGTGTGTGGCGTGAACCTGGGCATCCCGGCCTCGCGTAACAGCGCCGTCACCTCGGCCGGAGGCAGGTTCGCGGCGATCACCTTGCCGAGGGCAGTCGCGTGCAACGGGGCGATGCTGCCCGGCATCTCGACGAACCGCAGCGGCCGAGAACTCGGTAGGACATCGAGGTAGACAACGCGCCGGTCGTGCCAGGTGGCCAGGTTCACCGTATCCTCGGAGAGATGATGGAGCCGCTGGAGGGCCGGCTGGGCCGCCCGCCGCAGGTCCGTCGCGGTCCCGGTCGGCTGCGCGAGCTGGATGGCGCGCAGACCCAACCGATACGACCCCTGACGCGTGCGCTCAGCGAAGCCGCGGATCTCAAGGGTCGCCAGCAGCCGGAACGCCGTCGTCTTGGGAATGCGGGCGCGCGCGGCGACCTCCTGAAGCGCAAGCGGCCGCTCGCTGCCTGCCAGCGTTTGCAGGATGGTCAGGCCCCGTTCAAACGCGGCAACCGCGTAGCGCCGTGAATCTCTTACCACGTCACGCCGTGATCAAGCGGGACGATCGGCCGCCGGACACGCGTGTACGGCAGTGTTGCCAGGTTCGCGGTACACACGCCGGGCGTATCGACCTCGATGACCGCCTCGGCGATGCCTTCGTAGGCGGCCCGCCAGGCAATCGCCGACTTGACCGCGATGATCCGGCACCGGTCCGGCTCGAGGCGCAGCACACGCAGCTCCTCAGCATCGAAGGGCATGACCTTGCGTTCTCTCGCGACGATCCATACCCCATCCGCGTCGAGGACCGCCGCCCATCCGGCGCTCACGCGCTTACCGGTCATGTACGAGCCTTTGTACGTGAACTCCGAACGTGCCAGACCCACGACGCGGGCCTGCACCGATACCGGCGGGCCATGTTTGTCATCGGTCTTGCCCCCGACGTCCGCTTTAATAGTTGCGCCCTCGCCCGCCCGTCTGGCCAGCTCTACCACCTCGGGATCGGCGACCGTGACCACGGCCCCCTGGGCGCGCGCCCGCAGGAGCGCGTCCAACAGGACCGTTCCGTCGCCAGGAGACCCACCGCCAACGTTGTCGGCCGAATCCACCAGGATCACCGGGCCGTTGGGATACGTGAGGGCTCGTGCGACAGCCTCATCCGGGGCCACAGTGGTGAGGCGAAACGCCTCGCGAGCATCCCAGGCCGCCCTGGAAAGGTCGTCAGCAAGAAATCGCGCCAGCGCAGGATCGTTGTCGGTGGTTACGACAACGCTCAGCCCCGCACACTCGATATCGGCGTACGGGAAACCCGCGGCGACCGTGATGGAGAGCACCCGCGGATCCTGCTCCATCATGTGCGCGTGGGCCATCACGTCGCGCATTGGAGACGCCGCGGTGGCCTGCACCTGCGGCGCCAGCAGGAGCGGCGGCTGCGCGTAGGCTCGCGTTGGCCGGATGGTGCCGGCCGCGAGACGCAGGAGGAGCCCGCACACCTCGACGCCGCGATCATACGGATCAATGTGCGGATAGGTATCATATCCCGCGAACACGTCCACCCGCTCGACGAACGCGGGACTGATGTTGGCGTGAAAGTCGAACACCACACCGATAGGGATGTCGCCGAGCCGCCCGCGAAGATCTGCGAGGAGCGCGCCTTCAACATCCTCACACCCCTCGGCGACCATCGCACCATGGAGATCGAGAAGGATGGCGTCGGGCCTGGCCTCCACCGTCCTGGCGAGGAGCCGCCCGACGATCTGATCGTAGGCGTGCCGGCTGACCATCGCTGAGGGCAAGGCCCACGCAAACAGTGTCGGAACGATTTCAACGTCACGCCCACGGGCCGCGTCCAGGAAGCCGCCGAGCGGGGTCCGGGTGCCGCCCAGTGTGTCGATGACCGTCCGTCCTTCAAGGATCTCGAAGTCAGCCGGAGAGGTGTGGCCTGCGGCAAAGGTATTGGTTTCGTGCAACAGTCCGCCGACTGCGAAGCGCATGCCAGCTAGGAGGGAACCTTCACGGCGATTTCGTTGAGCGCTTCTCGCGCCGCGGCCAAGGTCTGGGCGACATGGTCGGCGGTGTGCGCGGCGGTGAGATACCATCGTCCCCCAGGAATCAGACGGACGTCCCGCCGCAGCATGGCGAAGGCAAACTGCGCGTACCGGTCCGCGCCGACTGCCCGGGCCGTGCGCGCGTCCTCGATCACCTTCCGGTCGGAGATCCACATGTGGAAAACGGGACCCGGCCCCTGCAGCAGCACCGGCACCCCGACCTCGGCGGCGACACCGCGAAGGCCTTCCATCAAGGCGCGCCCTGTGGATGTGATCGACGCGAAGATGGCGCTACGATCTGCGGCGAGCACGTCAAGTGTGGCCCTCGCCGCCGCCATCACCGGAACACTGCCGTTAAAGGTGCCGGCATGGAGGACCTCGCCCGTCGCGACGCTGTCGAAGAGGTCCCGACGCCCTCCGACGATGCTGACAGGAAATCCGTTGGCCACGGCCTTGCCAAAGACGCTGAGATCCGGACGAACGCCCAGTAGGGCCTGGGCGCCGCCCAACGCAACCCGAAAGCCCGTGATGACCTCATCAAAGATGAGGATGGCGCTCTCTCGGTCGCACCACTCGCGCACCGCCTCGAGGAAGCCCGGCGTTGGCGGGATGACACCTGTGTTGCACAGGATCGGTTCAAGAATGACAGCCGCCAGCCGCCGGCGCAGACGATTGCCGGCAGCCGCCAGGGCGTCTTCATCGTTCCAGGGCAAGACCATGACCTCAGTGAGCGCCTGGGGGAGTTGTCCCCTGCTGCCCGGCTGCGCAGCCGCGCCGTCGGGCTGATCGTCTGCCAGGTTCGCCGTGTAGATCGTATCCAGCCAGCCGTGATAGTGCCCGTCGAAGCGCACCACCGACCAACGCCCCGTCGCCGCGCGAGCGACGCGGACGGCTGCATGGACCGCTTCGGATCCCGACGACGAGAAGCGCATTAACTCCATTGAGGAGACCGCGGCGCGCACCCGTTCGGCTACCTCGATCTCGAGCGGGTGCTGTCCGCCAAACGCCTGCCCGAGTGCCAGCGATTCGGCGACCGCGCCCGTGACACGCGGATCGCCGTGCCCCAGGATGACGGGACCGTACCCGCAAACGTAGTCGATGTAGCGGCGCCCGTCGACATCCTCTATCAGGGCACCCTGCGCGCGGTTGAAGAACAATGGATGAGGCTGCTCCGCCAGACGGACGCTGCTGGTGACTCCGCCGGACAGGAGGCTC
>JBQTJG010000117.1:0-25333 GCA_052387355.1 Armatimonadota bacterium
ACGAGCACCCGCTCATTGCGCCTGCCGAGGAGACCGTGCTGGCGCCAGGCATGTGCATGAGCATCGAGCCGAACCATATGATTCCCGCAACCGAGAAATACCATGTCGAGGATTTGGTGCTCATCGAGGAGAACGGGCCCCGCGTCCTGTCGCGCACCGCGGATTGGTCGTCACCGCTTATGCCCGAGGGCTAGGATGCGAAGCACGCACGGGCGCCGTGCGTTTCATAAAATGGTTCAAGAGCATCAACCCGCACGTTGATGAGGGGTGAGACTTTCAATAGGTCAAGCAGGAGTTTACCGAGTTGCGGCGAAGCCAACCCTGTGGAGGTATTTTCGACGTGTCAACGTAGCTCAGTTGATGCGTGGAGCTCGCTAGAGCAGTCAGCGGCAAATCAAGAGAGACTCGGTCAGCGCACGTCATCACCCTCAGAAGCCATGACAATACAGACCTCCGTTCTGGCCAGGCTCCACGGCGTCTACATTCTCTGACGGCCGATTCTGGACAGTCGCTGCTAACGGAGGCCTGACAGTCAGCCCAAACAGAAAGAAGGGGCCATATGCGTGTGTGGCGTTGTGGAGCTGCCGTGGGCTTCAGCCATCATCGCGGATGTCGTGCTCCTCCGGACTTCGCTATCCGGTTCAGACCTTCGAACCAGAGCTTTCGGTGATTGTTTGCGAGGAGTTCGTGGAGGAGGTGTAGAGAGTAATGCCACCGCAGCCATTTGCGACCCGTGAAGACACCAAAATTCCCAGCGCAGCAGCCTTGAAGGGCAGATTTGCAGCCCTCAGCAAAGAGCCGGGGATCAAGGCGCTGTCGATGAAGTTGGTGGAGGAAGGCTTCAAGCCTGTCGCTACGGGAAAGAACGCATTCTTCGGCGTGACGGAAACCTTTAAGAGCAACAAGGGCGAGACGGCTACTGTCACTATCGAGGTCCAGTCGTATCAGAAGACTGGCTCAAAGGATGCTGCCGCCGTCGGAAACGTTAGAGTCAAGTCGGGCAAGAATGAGGCGACTTATAGATTCAGTCTCGTGGCTCCGAAGGGCGACTTCGAGAAGGCAGAGGAGCGCACAGTCGACAGAGCCAACAAAGTCAAGAGGGCCAACAGCTGGTACACTCGATGGAGGAGCTGCCTGAGAAGCAGGTGTGCCGCCGCTTGTCTGGGAGCGTTGGTTACCTGCGGGGGGACCTGGGCGGCGTACTTCTGGTGCGTTGTCGCGAGGTGTGGTGGTTGCGTCCTGCGTTGTGCTGGATGCGCCTCGTGCAACTGCCGCTGGTGGTGCCGATGGGCTGTCGGATGCTGCCGCGACTAGACGACGAAGCATCCGGAGTCTCTCTTTGGCGTTTCGGTTCCTGATCGCGCTACTCGCTACATGGCGAGTGACTCATCTGCTCGTGAGAGAGGATGGGCCCTGGGATAGCATAGCTCGGCTGCGTGAGCTTGCGGGCGAGACGGCGTGGGGGCGGTTGATGGACTGTTTCAAGTGCGTCAGCTTGTGGGTGGCCGCCCCCTTTGCCCTTTTTGCCGCTCGCAATAGGGCCGAGATGCTTACGACCTGGTTGGGGCTTTCAGCCGGAGCCATTATTGTCGAGCGTTTCATGGGACTGCTCGTAACCATCGATGAGGGGGAAGAGACCGATGGCGTGCTGCGGTCAGCGGAGAGCAGCGAGGCGAGGCGTGAGCGCGGCGACCTCGAATCGGCGCAGGGTACAGATTGAGTATCTCGGCACGAGGCACGTAACCCTGTTTTCGATGGCCAGCATGCGAAGTTACACGTTCTCGACCGATCCTTCCCAGCGTGTGCAGCTTGTGCATGCCGCGGACGCTGAGATGCTTCTGCGGAGGCGGCATTTTCGGCTGGCACAGGCGCGCGCTGATCGTGGATAGTCCGGGCTGAGCATGGATGTATCGAACGATGCAGCAGGCGGGGGGACAGTCGAGAGCGGGCCGGCGGAGTTCGAGAAGGCTCAGACTGCGCTTCTAGCACAATTCGGCTCGCGCCTGACTTCGCGGTCTGTCAACCTGAATCGACCTCAGCTTCGTGTGCACTTTCTCGAGGGAGGTCGCGGACCAACCGTCCTCATGCTCCACCGCGGGGGGGGTATAGCAGCGGGAGGGGTGCCTCTACTCTCTGACCTCGAGCAGGAATTCCGTGTGATCGCTCCGGACAGCCCGGGTTGCGGCTTGACAGACAAGGTCAGCTCTGGCGAGCCTTCTTTTCGCGAGTACATGGTTGGCTTCGTACAAGGACTCCTCGACGCCTTGGGCATACAGGAAGTGTCCATCATCGGGAACTCCATCGGCGGCTATTGTGCCTTGGCGTTTGCCCTTGCCCAGCCCCACCGCGTGCGCAAGCTCGTATTGCTCGGCGCGCCCTCGGGGCTCACCGAGGCTGCGCCATACTTGTTGAGGTTGTTGGGGATGCGGGGGATCAATCGCCTGCTCTGTGCGACAGTCCTGAAGCCGTCCCTCATGGGCACGCGGGATCTCTTCCGGTACGTTTATGTGTCGAACGTGGCGCGAGTACCGGTCGAGTATATTGCTTGTGCCTATCAGGCGCGATTGCTGCCCGGCGCGCAATCGAGTTGGCTCGCGATGCTTGAGCACCTGATTGGGCCTCGAGGATTCCGACGCAGACACCTGATCGCGCCTGAACTGGACCGCGTTCGACAGCCGACTCTCTTCATATGGGGTGAGAGGGACTGGTTCGCACCTCCGTCGGTTGGCCGCGAGATATGCCGGGTGCTTCCGCACGCGCACATCGAGGTCCTGGACGATGCCGGGCATCTGCCCTGGCTAGACCAGCCGGAGCATTGCGCACGGCTCGTCAGTGAGTTTCTCGCATAACTCCCCGATCCTGGCCCGCCGAGAATGTTTGATACATCATGAAGAGTTGTTAGGAGAGGTATCCCTCCAGCCCGGTAGTCCCCTCCTCGACAAATCTGGGAACTTTCCCCCTGGAGCCTCGTCTAACGAGGCGACGGAGGGTGCGGGCGTGGAGACTTCTGGTGGCTGCTGACGAACCCGATCTGCTTGCACGCTCTCGCGCCGGCGATCTGGACGCCTTCGAGCTCCTCGTCCGAACCCACCAGGACCGGATCTACAATGTTGCCTACCGCATCACCGGCAATCACGAGGACGCGGCCGACGCCGCCCAGGATGCCTTCGTGCGAGCCTATCAAGCCCTGGCGCGGTTTCGTGAGGACGCGGCGTTCTCGACCTGGTTGTACCGGATCGCGACGAATGCCGCGCTGGACCTGGTCAGGCGGCGTCCTGCGGCGCTGCACGTCGAATTGTCGGCGGATCATCCGGCGCCGGGCGGGCCCGAGCTCGAAGCGCACCGGCGCGAAATCCATCGCCGGATTCATGCGGCGCTCGGGCGCCTGCCAGCAGAGTTCCGCACTGCCGTGGTGCTGCGTGACTTTCACGGACTGGAGTACGAACAGATCGCACGCATCCTGCAGGTGCCGATCGGGACGGTTCGCTCCCGCCTGAGCCGAGCGCGCGAGGCCTTGCGCGCGCAACTGATGGATCTCGTCACGAGTGAAGGGTGAGAGGACGATGAATCACGACGAAGCGCGCGCGCTGTTGTCGGCCTCCATCGACGGAGCGCTGACCGCCCGGGAGGCGGCCGAGCTGGACGTGTACCTGGCCGCGCACCCATCGGCCCGCGAGGAGTTGGCGCAGTTGCGCGCAACCGTCACGATGCTTCAGGAGGTGGAACCTGTGCAGGTCCCCGATGGATTCGCCGCCGCGGTCCGCAGCCGGATCGAGCACCTCTCTCAGGCCGCTCCGCGCCCGACATGGAAGCGGCTTCGGAAGGCCCTGCCTGAGATCCGCTGGTCCTGGAGGGCCGCCGCGGTTGCCGCCGCCGTGGCGCTGATCGGCATCTTCGGGGTGAATCTTCTCAGGGAGGTAGCGCCGGTCTCCCCTGAGACCCAGGAATCGGAGGGCAGGCACGCCTATCGCCCCGCGATCGTCCCGAAGGGCGCGTCGCGGAGTGCGAATGAGTCCTCCGCGTCTGGTCAGGATGCCACTGGGCGCCTGGCTCAGCCGGCCGCGCCCTCGGGCGCGCAGCCAGGCGACTCTGGCGGCCTGCGGCGCGTGATTCGCACCGGACAGGTCGCGATCGAAGTCGAGAAGTTCGACGACGCGGCCCGCCGCCTTCTGGCGATCGCCGAAGGCGCCGGTGGATTCATCGCCGACTCCTCCTATGCCGAGGAAGGCGGCGCCCCGCGCGGGACCTTCGTGCTGCGCGTGCCGGCCGCGCGCTTCGGCGACGTGGCACGGCAGATCGAGGGGCTGGGCGCAGTGCGGCACTGGCAGTACCATGGCCAGGACGTCACCGAGGAGTTCATCGACCTCGAGGCGCGCGTCCGCAACCTGGAGCGGCAGGAGGCGCGGCTGCTCACCTTCATGGACCGCGCCACGAAGATCCCTGATCTCATGGCGATCGAGAACGAGGTTACCCGCGTACGGGGAGAGATTGAGCGGCTCACTGGCCGGCACCGCTTCCTGGCCAACGGCGTCGACCTGGCGACGATCCAGGCTGAAGTCAACCAGAAGCCCAAGAAGGCGCCTGGCGGTTTCTGGGACTTCGATCGCACGCTCGCTCGCATCGAAGCCGCGTTCTTGAACACGGTGCGGCAGGTGCTTGAGACGGTCGAAGGAATGGCAGCGTTTGCGGCTGCGGTCCTGCCGTTGGGGTTGCTCGGCCTCCTGGGATGGGTCGTGCTGCGGCGCGCGCTCCATCGGACCAACCGGCCAGTCTAACCTCGTTCGAATCTTTCACTACGCCTGCCCAGCGTGGGGGGGGCGCGCACTACTCGCCTGCTATACTACGCTCGGACGGTGATACGCGTGCCGGGCAAGCTCGTCCTCCTCGACACCAACGGTCTCATCTACCGAGCGTTCTATGCGTTGCCCTATCTGACGACCTCGACCGGCCGGCCCACGAACGCCGTCTACGGCTTCACCTCCATGCTCTTGAAAGTCCTCGAGGACGAGCGGCCCGACTTCATCGTCGCCGCCTTTGATCGTCCGGAACCGACGTTCCGTCACGAGGCGTTCGCCGACTACAAGGCCCACCGGGAGGCGATGCCTGACGACCTGCGTCCGCAGATGGGACTCAGCAAGCAGGTGCTCGAGGTGTTCCGAATTCCCTCGCTCGAGGCCGCGGGCTTCGAGGCGGACGATATCATTGCGACCGTCGCCCGGCAGGCCGAGGCTCAGGGCCTCGACGTGCTGATCGTGAGTGGCGATCTCGATACTCTGCAGCTCGTCACCGGACGGGTCCGCGTCATGGTTACCAGCCGGGGGATCTCCGAGACCGTCGTCTACGACGATGCGAAGGTGCGTGAACGCTTCGGCTTTGCTCCGGAGCAACTGCCTGATTACAAGAGCCTGCACGGCGACGCCAGCGATAATATCCCGGGCGTACCGGGCATCGGTGAGAAGACCGCGAGTGCGCTGATCCGCCAGTTCGGCAGCGTCGAGGCGCTCCTCGATCACCTCGACGGGGCGCCTCCCCGCAACCGGGCCGCGTTGACCGCCGCGCGCGATCAGGTGCTGCAGGGCAAGCGCCTGGCGACACTCGTGTTCGATGCACCGGTGCGCATCGTGTGGGACTCGCTGCGCCGGCAGGAACCCGATCGCGCCCTGCTGGACGCGCTGTTTCACGAGTTGGAGTTTCGCGGACTCCTTGAGCGCGCGCGAGCGGTGTCGAGGCCGGACACGCAGACGGGTGCGACAGCCACAAGCGCAACGGCTCCGGGTGCGGCTCGAGCGTGGACTCCGGGCCAGGGTCTGGATGCGGTCATGGCCTGCGTCCGAGACGCCCCAGCCATCGGGGTCGCATTCCTCCGCCGCGAGGGCCATCCGCTGGCGGCGCCGCTGCTCGCGCTCGGCGTGGCCGCGCCGGGCCGCGCGGCGTGGATGCCGCTCGCAGACGATCGTATCCCGTTGCCGCTTCATGCCATCTTCCAGAATCCTGCCATAAGGAAAGACAGCGGCGACCTGAAGGCCGACCTCCTGACGCTGCGCCGAAAGGGTCTGACACCCTCGGGATTCGACTTCGACGTCGGTATCGCATCGTATCTCCTGAATCCCGGGAAGCGGACCCACTCGCTTGCGACTGCCGCCCGCGAGTTCCTGGGACAGGATTTGGAGCCGGACCCGAGCACCGGCGACGGGTCGCCGGCCATCGTGGCCGAGGCGGCCGATGCGCTGGTGCGGCTCCGACCCATCCTTGAGCTACGGATGCAGGATCGGCAAGTCGACGGGCTGTTCCGCGACGTTGAGATCCCGTTGGCCGATGTGCTCGCAGGCATGGAAGAGGCCGGCGTGGCGGTGGACCGTCCCTACCTGACTGCCCTGGGCGAGGAGATCGCTGCCAGGATCGAGGGGCTGGAGGCCGAGATCTACCGGCTCGCAGGGACTGAGTTCAACATCGGTTCGCCGAAGCAACTGTCGTTTGTCCTCTTCGAGAAGTTGCAGCTGCCGCCGCTCAAGCGAACGAAGACCGGATTCTCGACCGACGCCGAGGTCCTGGAGAGCCTGGCGCCGCGCCATGAGGTCGTCGCCAGGATCGTCGAGCATCGCGAGCTCAGCAAGCTGAAATCCACGTACGTCGATGTCCTCCCTCGACTTGCCGATCCCACGACGGGCCGCGTACATACGACGTTCAATCAGACACTGGCGGCCACCGGCCGCGTGATCACGGAACAGCCCAACCTCCAGAACATCCCCATCCGGTCCGAGGAAGGCCGGCGGATCCGCCGCGGGATCATTGCGCCGCCGGGGTCGGTGCTGCTCAGCGTCGACTACTCTCAGATCGACTTGAGGGTCCTGGCCCATATCACCGACGATCCCAGTCTGGTGGGGGCCTTCGAACGCGGCGAGGATATTCACACCGTGACTGCGGCCGAGGTCTTCGGCGTGGCGCTGGATGCGGTGACCCCGGAACTGCGACGCCGCGCCAAGGCGATCGTGTTCGGCGTAGCCTATGGCATGAGTGAACATGGTCTGGCCGGCCAGCTCGGCATCGCCCGCGAAGAGGCCCGCTCGTTTATCGACCGGTACTACGCGCGCTTCCCTGGGGTCCGAGCGTACATGCTGAGCGTGGTCGATCAGGCGCGCCGCGACGGGTTTGTGACCACCGTGTTGAGCCGCCGCCGGTACCTGCCGGACCTCATGAGTCGCAACCGGCAGGTGCGCGAGGCCGCCGAGCGGACGGCGATCAACACGCCGATCCAGGGATCCAGCGCGGATATCATCAAGCTGGCGATGCTGGCCATCGCCCGCAAGATCGTTCCTCTCTTCCCGGGTCTCCGGCTGACGCTCCAGATTCACGACGAGCTGTTGTTTGAGTCCCCCGATGCCTCGTATGCGGCCGTTGCGCATCGAGTCCGAAGCGTGATGGAAGGCGCGTTTCCGCTGAGCGTTCCTCTCGTCGCCGAGGCGAAGGCCGGACCCAACTGGGCCGAGATGCGCCCTGTGGGCGCCTGACACACCGTGAGTCTGTGAAGGTCTTCGGCCTCACCGGCGGGATCGCCAGCGGCAAGAGCGCGGTCGCCGGTATCCTTCGCGAGTTGGGCGCGCGCGTCATCGATGCCGACGTCATTGCCCGCGAGGTGGTTGAGCCGGGCGGTGACGCGCTCCGGGAGATTGTCGCGGCCTTCGGGCCGTTGGTGCTGTGGTCCGATGGGACGCTGAACCGCGAGGCCGTCGCCGCCAGAATCTTCAGCGATCCACAGGCGCGTGAACGGCTCAACGCGATCACCCATCCTCGCATCCGTCACCGGATCGCCAGCGAGATTGCCTCGGTAAGCGCGACGACGCCCGAAGCGATCATCGTCGTGGACATCCCGCTGCTCCTCGATGTTGCTCCACGCGACGCCTATACACTGGATGGCATCGTGGTCGTCTACGCCGACGAAGGCGCGCAACTGACCAGGCTGATGAGCCGTGATGGTCTCACTGAGCAGGCTGCCCGGGAGCGCCTGGCCTCCCAACGGCCGCTGCGAGAGAAGCTACCGCTGGCGACGTGGGTGATCGACAACTCCGGCCCGCCGCAGGCCACCCGCCGCCAGGTCGAGGCCCTCTGGCAATCGTGGTGAGGGTAGTATCCCCCCCGTGTGGGTAAAACATCCCCGGGATATGAACAAACACACACACAGGCTCGTAAGACTTGATAGATTGGCCGTGCGTGTTCAGGAGGCGTGTCGTGTACCCTCGAGTGTTTGCGCTCATTCTTGTCGTGCTGGTGACGCTGGTGCCTTCGCGGGCCTCCGCCCAGGGCATCACCGTCGAGGTGGACGGCGCCGTCGTCGCGTTTGATCAGCCGCCGATTGTGATCGGCGGTCGGCTGCTCATCCCGCTGCGCGGTGTGTTTGAACGTCTGGGAGCAGACGTAGAATGGCGGCCCGAGTCGCAACTGGTGGTGGCCCAGCGGGGCCCGACCACTATCGTGCTTCGGCCCGGCGTCACCTCGGCCCGGGTGAACGGCCAGCCGGTCCATCTGGACGTGCCGGCCATGATCATCAGGGGCCGCACACTGGTTCCCCTACGCTTCGTCGGCGAGGCGCTGGGCGCCAGCGTCGATTGGGACCCCGCCCAGCGTCTCGTCTTTGTCACCTCCGGACCGTCGGCGGGCGGGCCGCCTCCCGCGCCCCCTCGACGCGTGCGGCCGCGGCCTCCGATCTATCCGGCGCAGCCGATCAACCCGGCGCCCGTGCCGCCCATCGTCGTCCCGCAGCCCCCGGCACAGTTCGTCGGGACGGTCGTTCAGATTGATAGGCGGACGTCGCCGCAGCGGCTGAGCGTACGCACCGACGGAGCGGTCATGACGTTTCCGGTCACACCATCCACCGCGGTCTTTGTCACAGAGGTGGCGACCGGGCGGGGCGGCGCCGCGAGCCTGGACCGGATCCGCCGCGGTGACTTCGTCGAGGTCACGGTGGACGGTCAGGGTCAGGCCACGGAGATCCGTGCGTCGTACCGCGAGCTGGTCGGCCGGCTCAATTCCCTGACAACCGGGGTGCTGTATCTTTCCGACGGGCAAGCCTTCTCCCTGGCCCACGACGTACTGTTTATCATGGGCGGACGCCAGGTCACCCGGGACCTGCTCCGGCAGGGCATGGAACTCACTCTTCGGCTCAATCCTCAGACGAACGAGGTGTGGGAGGTGCGCGCCCTCGGTGTCGGCGCGCAGCCGGTTCCGCCGCAGCCGTACGTCGGCCCCCTCCGGATCGACGGGGTGTCGCACAATGCGACCGCACCGATGGGAATCGGCGCGACACTCGTCGTGTCGATGCGCGGGACGCCTGGCGGCATTGCCACGTTTGATGTCGGGTCCCTCGATACCGGGCTGCCGATGGTCGAGGGGCCCGCGGGCCAATACACCGGGCGTCGAGTCATTCACGCCGGTGAGGTGGTCAGTGGGACCGCGGTGACGGTCCATCTGCGAGCCGGCGGCGTCGCGGCCGTCCGGCACAGCGGCGCTGTGGTCATCGATGGCCTCGCGCCGCGATTCACGCGGCGATCGCCCGAGCAGGACACCGTTGTAGCGAATCAGCGGCCCACGATCGTCGTGGAATACGTGGATCGGGGTCCGTCTGGCATCAACGATGATAGCCTGCGGATGTGGGTCAATGGACGTGAAGTCCGGCCCATTCCACAGTCGGCGACGACGGCGTACTACCTGCCCCCGGCTCCACTCCCGCTTGGCCGGAATGCGGTGCAGGCGCGTATCAAAGACGCGGCAGGCAACCAGGCCGAAGTGCTCTGGACGTTTGAAGTCGTGCAGGCCGCTGGTCCCGCGCCCGTGCCCACCGTTGTGGCGCCAGGCCCCCCGCCGGTCGTCGTGCCACCGCCGGCAGTCGTCCGGATTGATGGGGTCTCACTCAATGCGACAGGGCCGTTGGGGATTGGCGCGACGCTCGTTGTGACCGTTCAAGGAACCCCAGGTGGAATCGCCACGTTCGATGTCGCACGCCTGGACACCGGACTGCCGATGGTCGAGGGACCGGCGGGTCAGTATACCGGGCGACGTGTGATCCGTGCCGGGGAGGCCGCGGACGCAGCCACGGTGACCGTCCATCTGAGAATGGGTGGAGTGGCAGCCGTCCGGCCGGTGGGGAACGTGGCCATCGACGGTCAGGCCCCCGAGTTTACGCAGCGGGTCCCTGGACCGGACGCGGTGGTCGCGCAGCAGCAGCCGACGATTATCGTCGGGTTCGTGGATCGAGGTCCATCGGGTGTCATTCCGGCGAGCGCCCGGCTGTGGGTGAATGGCCGGGAAGTCCAGATCACACAGCGAACGCCCACAAGCGTATCCTATGTCCCGCCGGCACCGCTCCCCCTCGGCCGCATCGGGGTTCAGGCACGAGTCGCTGACTCCGCGGGCAACGAGGCGAATACGGTTTGGGGGTTCACGGTCCAGGCTGCGGTGCAGCCTGCCCCTCAGCCTACGCGCACCGTACGGGAGAATGTCCCGCCGAACCCGCCGCCCCCCGGTTTCGCGAAGCCCACGCCACCGGGGCAGGGCTCGGGGGTGGGCGCACCCACGATCGTCGCGCCCCGGCCCGAGGACAAGATCTCGTCCCCGCTTGTCATCCGGGGCACCGCTCCGGACGGCCTGCGTGTGCAGGTGACCGTCGAGATTCGCGCCGAGGCAGCGAACAGTCCCACCCTTGCATGGGATCCGATCATCGTTCAGGCCGCCGGCGCCGGGAAATGGGAAGTCCGGGTGAACCTGCCGTCGCCGTTGCCCCCGTCGGGCCGGTTGACCGTTACCGCCGTCACCATCGGCCCCGGGGGCGCGCAATCGACGCCCGTGCGCGTGGTCGTGACTTTGCCGCCGCGGGAACTGGAGCGGCCATAGGCAGGCACCGTCCGGTCTCGCGACACTACCGCTGACCCGTGGAACGACGGCGTTCCCCCCTGGTATACTGTCTTTATGCCCGCATTTCAGATGGTCACCGATCCCCCGCCACGTGGCGACCAGCCGCAGGCGATCGCCGGCCTGATCGAGAGCATCCGGGCCGGCCACCGGTTCCAGACGCTCCTGGGGGTCACCGGATCCGGAAAGACTTATACCGTGGCCCGGGCGGTCGAGCAGGTCCAGCGGCCCACCCTCGTCCTGGCCCATAACAAGACCCTCGCGGCGCAGCTCTACAGCGAGTTCCGCGAGTTCTTTCCGAACAACGCCGTCCGCTATTTCGTCTCGTATTACGATTACTACCAGCCCGAAGCGTACGTGCCGCAGACCGATATGTACGTCGCCAAGGACGCGTCGATCAACGACGAGATCGACCGTCTCCGCCACGCGGCGACGAAGGCCTTGATGGAACGCCGCGATGTCATCGTCGTGGCATCGGTCTCGTGCATCTATGGACTGGGCCGGCCCGAGGACTATAAGGAAGTCATGCTGCTGATCCGGCGCGGCGAGCGCCGGACGCGCGACGACATCGTGCGCCGGCTGGTCGACATCCAGTATGAGCGGAACGACATCGATTTCGCGCGGGGCCGGTTTCGCGTGCGCGGCGACGTCATCGAGATCTTCCCGGCGTACGAAGAACGCGCGGTGCGCATCGACCTGTTCGGCGACCAGGTGGAGCGTATCATCGAGCTGAGTCCCCTCACGGGCGAGGTCTTCGAGACGAAGGAGACGGTGGCGCTCTGGCCGGCGAAACACTGGGTCACGACCGAGGACCGCCTGGAACGAGCGCTTCGCACGATCGAAGACGAGCTCCGCGATCGCCTGGCGTGGTTTCGTGATCGGGGCAAGCTGCTTGAGGCGCAGAGGCTCGAGTTTCGCACGCGCTACGACATGGAGCTGCTGCGCGAAGCCGGTACGTGTCCGGGCATCGAGAACTACTCGCGGCACCTCGACGGGCGCAATCCGGGTGAGCGGCCGGGGTGCCTGCTCGATTACTTTCCCCGTGACTTCCTGATGGTCATCGACGAGAGTCACGCGACGATTCCCCAGGTCAGGGGTATGCTGGACGGCGACCGGTCGCGGAAGAAGAACCTGGTGGACTTCGGATTTCGCCTCCCGTCGGCGTTCGACAACCGGCCGCTGGCCTGGGAGGAGTTCGAGGCGCTGGTGCCACAGGTCGTCTTTGTCTCCGCCACGCCCAGCCGGTACGAACTGGAGGTCAGTGCAAAAGTTATCGAGCAGATCGTGCGGCCGACCGGACTGGTCGACCCGCAGGTCGAGGTCCGGCCGGCGAAGGGACAGGTGGACGATCTCATCGCGGAGATCAAGGCCCAGGTCGCGCGGGGCGAGCGCGCCCTGGTGACGACCCTGACGAAACGCATGGCCGAGGACCTGAGCGCCTATCTTCAGGAGCTCGACTTCAAAGTGCACTACCTGCACGCCGAGATCGATACGCTGCAGCGGGTGCAGATTCTCAAGGACTTGCGCCTGGGGACCTACGACGTGATCGTCGGGATCAATCTGCTGCGTGAAGGTCTGGATCTCCCCGAGGTCTCGCTGGTCGCCATCCTAGACGCCGACCGCGAAGGCTATCTGCGCTCTGACACCTCGCTCATCCAGACGATGGGCCGCGCCGCACGTCATATCGGAGGCCGCGTGATTCTCTATGCAGATGGAGTCACCGACTCGATGCGCCGGGCGATCGCCGAGACGAATCGCCGCCGCGAGATCCAGGTGCAGTACAATGCCGAGCACGGGATCACGCCGCAGTCGATCATCAAGCCGATCCGGGATCTGATTGATCTTCAGCAGGTGGCGGAAGAGATCGAGACCTATAAGCCGTCGGGCGAGATCCTGACGGCGGACGAACTGATCAAGCTTGCCGAGACCCAACACGCGAAGGTGCCGTGGGACGTGGCGCGGCTGCTGATGCTCTCGCCAGCGGAATTGGAGCAGACTATCGCGGTGTTGGAGCGCGCCATGCGTCGTGCGGCGGCGGAGCTGCAGTTCGAGAAGGCCGCAGCGCTGCGGGATCAAGTCGCAGAGCTGCGAAAGGGGCTGGGGGAGCCGTTCTTCGCGCCAGCCGGGCGGGGGCGGAGCCGATCCGGAGGTAGAGGTGGTCACGGGCGGGCGCCAGGCAACCCCGGTGGGCGCTACCCGCGCCGCCGATAGCATGAGTGGAGGCCCAGGCAGGTATCGTATGCCGAACGTCTCCAATATGCTACGGAGATAGTGGAACGACACTTGGCGTTGCCATAGAGGTCTCGAAACGGGGTTGGCCAGAGCCGTGGGCCGTCTGGAGGACCGCACGCCGTCATGCCGCCTGACCGCATCGTCGTTCGCGGAGCCCGCGAGCACAACCTGAAAAGCATCACCGTCGAGATCCCGCGGGATCGACTGGTCGTGTTGACCGGCATCTCCGGGTCCGGCAAGTCCTCCCTGGCCTTCGACACCATCTACGCCGAAGGGCAGCGCAAGTATGTCGAATCGCTCTCGGCCTACGCCCGCCAGTTCCTCGGCCTGATGGAGAAGCCGGACGTCGACAGCATCGAGGGCCTCTCCCCTGCGGTGTCGATCGACCAGAAAGGCGCCCCGCGCAACCCGCGATCGACCGTCGGTACCGTCACCGAGGTCTATGACTACCTGCGTCTCCTCTACGCGCGTGTGGGACAGCCGCACTGTCCGAAGTGCGGCCGGCCGATCAGCCGTCAGACGCGCGAGCAGATCGTCGACCAGGTCCTGGGGCTGGGCGAGGGGACCAGGGTGCAGGTGCTCGGGCCGATCGTGCGCGGGCGCAAGGGCGAGTACCGGCAGTTGTTCGATGACCTGCGGCGGCAGGGCTTCGCGCGCGTTCGCAGCGACGGGCTCGTCTACGACCTGTCCGAAGAGATCCCACTCGACAAGAACCGCAAGCACAACATCGAAGTGGTGGTCGACCGCCTGGTGGTGAACGCCGATGTGCGCTCGCGGCTCGCCGACTCGGTCGAGACCGCCTTGAAGCTCGGGCAGGGGATCGTCTACGTCGATGTCGTGGCAGATGGCGATCACCTGCTCATCTTCAGTCAGCAATTCGCCTGCCCTGACCACGGTACGGTCCTGCCGGAGATCGAGCCCCGCATCTTCTCCTTCAATAGCCCCTACGGGGCATGCCCGACCTGCACCGGCCTCGGGTTCAAGCAGGAGATCGACGAAGACCTCGTCCTGGACCGCGAGAAGAGCCTGCTGGACGGAGCCGTGATGCCCTGGGCGGCCTCAACAAGCGACTACTATCAGGAGATGCTCGGGTCTTTGACCGCGCACTTCAAGCTTGACATGAAGACACCGGCGCGGAAGCTGCCGAAAGCATTCATCGACGTCCTCCTGCGCGGCTCGAGCGAACCGATCCGGGTCAGGTACCACAACAAGTGGGGGGCGCTCCGGGACTACGAGACGACGTTTGACGGTGTCATCAGCCAGTTGGAGCGCCGCTACAAGGAAACCGATTCGGAGTACGTGCGGGAAGAGATCCAACAATACATGACGAGCGCGCCTTGCCCCGATTGCAAGGGAACCCGGCTGAAGCCGGAGTCGTTGAGTGTCACGATCGGCGGCCGGAACATCGCCGAGGCAACGGCGCTCGATGTGCGCCAGGCGCTCGAGTTCTTCTCGACGCTGCAGCTGTCTGAACGCGACCAGTTGATCGCCCACCAGATCCTCAAAGAGATCCGCGCGCGGTTGAAATTCATGGTGAATGTCGGCCTCGACTACCTATCGCTCGACCGGACCGCCAACACACTGTCCGGCGGCGAGGCCCAGCGCATCCGGCTAGCGACGCAGATTGGAAGCGGCCTGATGGGCGTACTCTACGTCCTCGATGAGCCCAGCGTGGGGTTGCACCAGCGGGATAACCGGCGGCTCATCACGACCCTCGAGGGTCTGCGGGATCTGGGGAATACGATCCTGGTCGTCGAGCACGACGAGGAGACGATTCGCTCGGCTGACTGGGTGGTGGACATTGGGCCCGGCGCCGGCGCGAGTGGTGGGCACGTCGTGGTGGCAGGCCCACCAGGAACAATCGCCAGGTACCCCGACTCAATCACCGGACAGTTCCTCTCGGGCCGGCGGCGCATCGCGGTTCCGGAGCAGCGCCGTGCAGGTCCGGGCCATGCCCTGGTCGTACGCGGCGCGCGCCAGCACAACCTCAAGGACATCGACGTGCGGATCCCGCTGGGTCTGTTTGTGGCCGTCACCGGCGTCTCAGGATCGGGGAAATCCACGCTGGTCGACGAGATCCTCTATCGCGCTCTGACAAGCCGCCTGTACGGGACCCGCATCCGGCCGGGCGCTCACGATCGCGTCGATGGGATCGAACACGTTGACAAGGTCATCGAAATCGACCAGTCGCCGATCGGTCGGACGCCGCGCAGCAACCCCGCCACGTACACCAAGACGTTCGATCTCGTCCGCGAGCTCTTCACGCAGACCACAGAAGCCAAGATCCGGGGGTACGGGCCGGGCCGGTTCTCGTTCAATGTCCGCGGGGGCCGATGCGAGGCCTGCGAGGGCGACGGGATCGTCCGCATCGAGATGCACTTCCTGCCTGACGTCTACGTACCGTGCGAAGTCTGCAAGGGCAAGCGCTACAATCGGGAGACGCTTGAAGTGACCTACAGGGGGCGGAACATCAGCGAGGTCCTCGCGCTGACCGTCAGCGAGGCGCTCGGGTTTTTTGAGGCCATTCCCCGTATCCGGCGCAAGCTCCAAACGCTTGATGATGTGGGCCTGGGCTACGTCAAGCTGGGGCAGCCGGCGACCACGCTCTCGGGCGGCGAGGCCCAGCGCGTGAAGCTGGCCACCGAGCTGTCGCGCCGCGACACCGGGCAGACCGTTTACATCCTGGACGAGCCGACGGTCGGGCTGCACTTCGCCGACGTCGAGCGGTTGCTCGGGGTGCTCCACCGCCTGGTCGACGCCGGGAACACGATCATCGTCATTGAGCACAACCTCGACGTCATCAAGACGGCCGACTGGATCATCGACCTGGGCCCGGAGGGTGGGGAGTACGGCGGCGAGGTCGTTGCGGAAGGGACTCCAGAGGACGTCGCGCGCGTCGCAGGTTCCTATACCGGGCAGGTCCTCCGGCCCGTCCTCACCCGGCGCCTCGGTGCCGGTGCAGGCGACCCGCGATCCGCGCGTAGCCGGCGGGGCACGCGGTCCGCGCACCAGCCTTCCCGCCCGTCCGCACGCCGGTAGGTCCCCGTGACGTCGGAGACACTGCTCGCCACGCTGCGATTGCTGCCGCCGCGCCCCGGCGTGTATTTGATGAAAGACGCCTCCGGGCGCGTGCTCTATGTGGGCAAGGCGGTGTCGCTGCGCGCCCGCGTCAGGCAGTACTTTCAGGATCCGGACTCGCAGGCAAACCCGCGTCTGCGTCTGCTCGTCCCCCGGATCGTTGACGTCGATACCGTTGTCACCGCGAACGAGGTCGAGGCCCTCATCCTTGAGACCAACTTCATCAAGCAGCACCAGCCGCCGTTCAACATCCGGATGGCGGATGACAAGGCCTATCCCTACGTGAAGTTCACCGCCGAACCGTTTCCCCGCGTCATCATGACCCGCAAGGTCCTCCGCGACGGCGGCCGGTACTTCGGCCCCTATCCGTACCACGAGCCCAAGTTGATCGGTCGCACGATCCGGACGATCCGGAAACTGTTCAAACTCCGCACCTGTCGCATCGAGATCACCCGCGATCTGCCGCGGCCGTGCCTGGATTACGACATGGGGCTGTGCACCGCGCCCTGCGTCGCATGGGGAGCGTCAGCCGAGGCCTACGCCGAGCAGGTTCGGCAGGCGGCGCTCTTCCTCGAGGGTCGGCAGGCGCACCTCCTGGATGAGCTTCGCCAGGAGATGGAGGCCGCCGCCGAGGCAATGCAATACGAGCGCGCAGCGCAGCTCCGCGATCAGATCCAGGCGATGGAGGCGGTCGCGGAGCGCCAGCGCATCGCGACGACAGGCCTCGAGGATCGCGACATTGCGGCCGTCGCGCAGTCCGGGGATCTGGCCTGCGCCGAGATCATCACCATCCGGGCCGGGCGGATTCAAGACCAGGAACACGTGTTGCTCTCAGGTGTGCGCGGCATGGAGGCCGGGGAGATCCTCTCACAGGTGCTCGCGCGTCACTACGCCGATCTGCCGACGTTGCCCCGGGAGATTCTGACCGATGTCGACGTGATGGACCGCGGCCCGCTCGCCGAGTGGCTCAGCCAGCGTCGCGGCGCAAGGGTGGAAATCATCGTGCCACAGCGCGGAGATAAGCGGCGGCTCGTCGAGCTCGCGCGCGAAAACGCCGTGTTGTATCTTCACCAGACTCGGGCGCGCGAGGTGGGGCCCGCCGGCGTCGGCGTTGCCGAGCTCCAGGAGGCGCTTGGCCTCGAGGCGCCGCCATTCCGCATGGAGGCCTACGACGTCAGCCACTTCCAGGCAGGAGAGGCCGTGGGCTCGATGGTCACCTTCGAAGGGGGCCTGGCGCGGAAAGCCGACTACCGGCAGTTCAAGATGCGCGCGCCCGAAGATGGCGACGACTATGCCATGTTGCAAGAGATGCTGCGTCGCCGCTTCGCCCGCGCCCGGGACGAGCAGGAAAAGCTTGACGCCGGTGAGGCGATCCGTCCCCGCTGGTCGGTGCTGCCTGACCTGATCCTGGTCGACGGCGGCCGCGGACAGCTCAACGCGGCTCGCGAGGTGTTGTTCGAGTACAACGTGGCCGTCCCCGCCGTGGGGCTGGCCAAGGAACAAGAGGAACTGTTCCTCGCCGATCGGCCGGACTCGCTGCGGCTGCGACCCGACTCCCAGGCGCTGCATCTCGTGCAGCGTGTCCGCGATGAAGCGCACCGGTTCGCCAACACCGCGGGCCGGCGGCTGCGCGAGCGTCGCATTGTCTTCTCGGTACTCGATGACATTCCCGGTATCGGCGAGACGCGGAAGCGCGAGTTGATCCGGCGCTTCGGATCCGTGCGCGCGGTGCGCGCGGCGCAGGTCGAGACTCTGGCCGAGGTGTTGGGCCAGAAGCTGGCCGCGCGCGTGGCCGCCTACCTCGTCGAGCATCCCGATGCGCGGGGGGCCGCGGCGAGCCGGACCCGCCTCTGACGATCGGTGCGTGTGTCGGTCGGCCCCTTGACGCCGGCCGACCCGGGCGCTACCATATAGCCATATCTAAGGCTATATGGAGGGATGTGATGCGATTGGTCTCGACCGCAGAACTGAAGAACCGCACCAACGAAATCCTGCGTACCGCGCTGGCCGGCGAGCCGGTGGTCGTCACGCGCCATGGCAGGCCTGTCGCCTCGCTGGTCCGGTTCGCCGAGGGGGACCTCGACGTGCTGGCCAGGGGCGGCGCCGCTCCCCTCGGGCGGCGCGATGACGGCGGCGACGCGGGGCCGGGTCGGCGCCGGCGGGATCGTGGCCGCACAGATGCGAGAGTCTCTGGCGGCCCGTATGACTACGCGGGGTTTGCCTTTCCATTCGGGACCTATTACGTGGCCTTCGGCGCTCAGGGTCCGGCCTTTGCGCGCATCGCGGCGTCGGCATCCTCGTTTGAGCGCGATGCCGCGCGCTATCTGGGCGGGACGGTCCGTCGGGTCGCGCCACCCCGCTGGCTCACCGACGCCGTGGCCGCGGCCGTCCGCCGGCACGAAGCCTTCCCCGGGCCCGTAGACCTGGCGCGCGTCGGTCCATTCGAGCGAGAGGTGCTGGCGGCGCTGCGCCGCATCCCCGCTGGTCAGGTGCGAACGTATCGTCAGATCGCGGGGACGGTCGGCGACCCTGGCGCGGCCCGCGCCGTCGGCGCCGCCTGCGCGCGCAACCCCCTGCCGCTGCTCATTCCATGTCACCGTGTTGTGCGTACCGACGGGGGGCTGGGAGGCTACTCGTTGCGGGGCGGCGTCGATCTCAAACGTCGCCTGCTTACAGACGAGGGAGCGCTTGTGAGCCTCCTGGACTAACGAACCTGGACACGGCAGCGATGACGCCTGCGATCCTCTTCGACGGCGTGACCCGCCGCTTCCCCGCCAGACGGAAGACGCAGGAGGCTGAGGTGAAGGCGCTGGATGGCGTCAGCCTGACGGTAGCGCCGGGCACGCTGTTCGGCTTGCTTGGTCCTAACGGCGCAGGCAAGACGACCCTGCTGCGCCTGGTCAGCACGCTGCTCGCCCCATCGTCGGGTCGCGTCGAGGTTCTGGGGTGTGACACCGTCCATCAGGCCGAAGGCGTGCGGCGGCGTCTCGGGGCCGTCCTCGGGGGCGAACGGTCGGTATACTGGCGGCTGACAGGACGGGAGAATCTGCGCTATGCCGGAGCGTTATATGATCTGCAGCTCTCTGTGGCGGCGCAACGGGCTGAGGAGTTGCTTCGTCTGGTGGATCTCTCCGAGCGAGCCGACGATCTCGTCGAGCGCTATAGCACCGGCATGCGGCACCGGCTGGCACTGGCGCGGGCCCTCATGCCCGATCCGCCCCTGCTGATCCTGGACGAGCCGACCGCGGGGCTCGATCCTCACGCTGCGGTCGCCATGCGCGGATTGCTCGCGATGCTGAGCCGCGATCGCACCCGCACGATCGTCATGGCCACCCACAACATGATGGAAGCCGAGCGTCTCTGCGACGTGGTTGCGATTCTCGACCGCGGACGTCTCGTGGCGCTCGACACCCCTGATGTCTTGAAGGCCCGGTACGGGGATGCAGGAGACACCAAGCCGTCGTTGGAGACGGTCTTCATGGCGCTGACCGGACGTCCGCCAGCCGCCGGAGGGTTGTCCCCATGATGACGGCCAGGGTCCTGGTGCTCGGCCATCCCGACGACCGCCGTGAGGTCGTCACGCGGTTCCAAGTGGACGACGAACCACTCGCCGGACCGACGCTGCTCATCACCGGTCTGGACGAGAACAACGCGAGGCGCCTCGCTGCGGCGGTGCGCGCATCCGGTCCCGCGGGCGTGCCCGCGGCGGCAGCATCAGCAGACGCCGGTGATCTGCTATTGGCCGGCTCCTGGCGATCTCTGGCCGGGGCGCTCGAGGCCGCAGACCGCGTGGTGGCCGAGCTCTGTGCAACCGCAGTCCGCCGTTTCGATTCGCCTCCACCGGCATTGATTGCCGGCGCCCATCGCCTGCCGATGGATGGCCGGCCGCTGATCGTCGGCATCCTCAACGCCACGCCTGACTCGTTCTATGACGGGGGGCGGTATTTCGGCCTCGATCGTTCGATCGCCCGCGCCGAACAGATGGTCGAGGAAGGGGCGGAGATCATCGAGGTCGGCGGCGAGACGGCGAGGCCCTCGGTCCCGGTGATTTCGATTGAGGAGGAAATTGGCCGGATCCGACCGGTCATCCAGGAACTCGTGGCGCGCGTGTCCGTGCCTATCGGCATCGATACCTACAAGCCCGAGGTGGCGCGCGCGGCTGTGGCTGCCGGCGCCTCGATCGTCAACGACATCAGCGGACTCGCCGACGATCGGATGGCGCTGATCGCCGCAGGGGCCGGCGCCGCGCTGGTGGTGATGCACATTCAGGGGCGCCCGAAAGTGGCCAACGAGCACGCCCAGTATCTTCGCGTGATGGACGAGGTCTATGCGTTTCTCGCTGCGCGGACGGCCAGGGCCGAGGCCCTGACCGTCCGCCGCGAGTCGCTGGTCGTCGATCCCGGCCTGAGCTTTGGCAAACAGGTCGCCCACGACGTCACCCTGGTCCGCCGCCTCCGGGAACTGCGGGGACTCGGCCTCCCGATCTACCTGGCTCCATCGCGCAAGAACTTCATCCGCGATCTGCTGCAGCTGCCGTTTGACGAGCTTCTGGAAGGTACGATGGCCGTCGTCGCCTGTGGCGTGTTGGCGGGCGCGAACCTGATCCGCACGCACGACGTCCGGGCCACGCGTAGGTTCGTGACGATGCTCGAGGCGATCACGGGACCGACACCGCCGCTCACGGCCGCTGTCCCGGCCGGTGATCCCTGAGGGGCGGCGATAACGCTCCCGGTTGAGCGCATGGATGCCGGACGGGGAGTGTCACACCCGCTCCCGCGCGCACGCCCGGCGGTGGAGCCGGTTCTCGCCGGTCTGCTTGTGGCCGCACTGGTGGTGGCTGTGATCACGGGGCCTGCGCCGATACCGCTCCAGACCGTCCTGGCGATCCTGCTGGAGCGCGTGGGCCTGCCGCTGCCGCGCGCATGGACGGAGGCGGCGGGAGTGATCGTGCTTGATCTGCGACTCCCGCGGGCGCTCCTGGCGGCGATTGTTGGCGCCGCTCTGGCAGGCGCCGGCGCGGTCTTTCAGGGTCTCTTGCGCAACCCGCTCGCAGACCCGTACATCATCGGGGTCTCAGCCGGGGCGGCGTTCGGCGCCACACTGGCGATCACCACCGGGCTGGCGGCAGGCGTGGCAGGCCTGGCGGCGACGCCACTGCTCGCGTTCGCCGGTGCGGTCGCGGCTACCGCGCTCGTCTATGTGCTCGCGCGCCGAGGCGCCGATGCGCCGGTCGAGGATCTGCTGCTTGCAGGCGTTGCGGTGAGCGCGTTTCTCGGCGCTATCATCACATGGCTGCAGCTCTCGGGAGGCGAGAGCCTGCAGCGCGTGCTCTTCTGGCTGATGGGCGGACTGTCGGGCCGCGGCTGGTCGCATCTTGCCATGTCAGCGCCTCTGGCGGCGGTTGGATTGGCGATCGCCTGGCTGTTCGGTCGGGATCTCAACGCGCTGCTGCTGGGCGACGAGGCCGCGCGGTCGATGGGAATCGAGGTCGCGCGGACCAGGCGCCTCCTCATCGGGGCCGGCGGCATGATGGCGGCGGCGGCAGTGGCGTCCGCGGGGCTGATCGGGTTCGTCGGACTCGTCGTGCCGCACCTCTTGCGCCTGCTCGTGGGGCCGGACCACCGGCGCCTGATCCCGGCCGCGGCGCTCGGCGGGGCGGTCCTGCTCGTCCTCGCCGATACAGGCGCGCGGGCCATCCTGCCCGCCACCGAACTCCCCGTGGGTATCCTCACCGCCGCGCTCGGCGCGCCATTCTTCCTGATTGTCCTGCTGCGCGAGCGCCGCCGATTCTGGACTTGATCAGCGGCCGTGGCCTATAATCGGGATGCGTTGCACGAGCGGGAGTAGCTCAGGGGTAGAGCGTCTCCTTGCCAAGGAGAAGGTCGCGGGTTCAATTCCCGTCTCCCGCTCCAGAGCGTTCGCGGCGGCGTAGCCAAGAGGCAAGGCAGGGGTCTGCAAAACCCCCATACGCCGGTTCGAATCCGGCCGCCGCCTCCAGTCCTACTCGTGGACACACCTGCTTCGCTGGTGAGGCCTGGACGACGCCCAGGTGGCGAAACTGGCAAACGCGCGACACTTAAAATGTCGTCCTGCTGAGAGCAGGTTGTGGGTTCGACTCCCACCCTGGGCACCAACCGCCGCCGCCGTCAGCGAACTCAAGCGTCAACGATAACGCGTGAGACCTGTTCCGTCATCTTCTGCGGCTTCAGATTCCGCTTCGGCGTCGGACGGAGCGCCCTCCACAGCGCCCAGCGCCTGATACGTGACCCGGTTCCGCCCGGCGGACTTCGCGCTCCGCAGCGCCTCGTCCGCCGCTTCCAGTATCGCCGTCGTACCGAGGGGGCCATGGGCGGCCGGCTCGTATGTGGTGACGCCCACGCTGACCGTGAGCCGTTTTGGGCCATCGTCGGTCTGGATGACCATCTCTTCGACCGTCCGCCGGAGCCACTCGGCGACCTCCATGGCATCGGTCGTGCCGGCCCCCGGTAGCGCCCAGGCAAACTCCTCGCCGCCGTAACGGCCGACGGGATCGGTGCCCCGCCGTCGCCTGCCGAGCACCCGGCTGATGTCGCGCAGTGCGTCATCGCCGACCTGGTGGCCGTACGTGTCATTGATGCGCTTGAAGTGATCCAGGTCGATCATCAACACGGAGAGCGCCTCCCCACTGCGCCGGCTCCGCTCCACCGCCATGAAGAACTGCTCGTCGAACGTCCGCCGGTTGGGGAGGTCGGTCAGAGGATCGCTGGCAGCCAGGCGTTCGAGCCGCTTGTTGGCGTCTTTCAGCTCATCTTGAAGGTGCTTGACACGCAGCGCGGCGCGGATCCGCGCGACGAGCTCCGCGGTCTCGAATGGCTTCGCAATGTAGTCGTGTGCGCCTAGATCGAGGCCTTTGATGCGGCTGTCGACTTCAGAGCGCGCGGTCATCAGCACCACGGGGATGTCCCGCACCAGCGGATCCGCTTTGAGCGTCTTGCACACTGTAAAGCCGTCGACGTCGGGCATCATGACGTCGAGGAGGACGAGGTCAGGCAGTTGCTCGCGCACGGTCTGCGCGACCTCGCTCCCGCCGCCGAGCACCGAGACCTGGCAGCCGAGAGTCTCAAGGCGCCGCTTCAGCAGATCGAGGATCGACTGCTCATCGTCCACCACGAGCAGCCGGGGCGGGCGGGGACCAATGGAGAGGGTCATCTGCAGGCTACCCTCGGTCCGACCTGGCGCATCCGGCGGATGGTTCGGCGCCCGGACTAAGGTCTCCTCCGGAGCACAAGTTGGGCATGACATAGTCCAGGAAACTTGCCGTCATACTCCCGGCACATGCCGGCAAATGGGGGAGGCATTCCTCTGAACCAGCGATCGCAGCGGGCGCTGCTCATGCCCTTTGCGGTGGGCGCCTATGAACTGATCATCGGGTGCCTGATGCTGACCTTCCCGCAGGTGTTCGGGGTCGGTCCCCGCTTCCCGGCTTCGCGCCTGTTTTCCTATCTCGATATGAGTCTCGTGACAGGTGGGATCTTCACGCTCATGTCCGTCGCCGTGAGTGGCTACCGGTCAGGAGCCATCCCGACCGGCTTCGCGACCGTAGGGATCTTGCCGTTGCTCATCAGCACATTCGCGGCAGCCCGCGTCGGCGCGTGGATGGGGGTGGTCGTGAACGCGACGATGGTCCTGGGGGTGCTGTTTGATGTTGTGCCGCGACGCGCCCGGCGCACCAGCGCCCGCCCCGGCCGATCCATTCCGACGCTCGCCGTGGTCATGGCGATCATCGCCGTCGTCTGCGGCGGCCTGCTCCTTCTCGCCCCTGAGGTGCTGCGGGTGGCGACATACCGTACGGTTCGCAGCCATTCTCTGTACTTCGGGGGAAGCATGGTCGCAGCGGCCGTGGCGCTGGTCGTCGGCTGGTTCCTTCCGCGGGTCCGGACAGCCACGCAGGTGGCTGCGGCGTTCTCCGTCCTGGTGTTCGCCGCTGGTTTCGTCGCAGCACGGGCCTGGCTGGCTGCCCTGGCGTTCGGTTTGCTGGCGAGCGTCCTCGCCGCCGAGCCCGTGCTGTCCGCATGGCTCAAGCAGCGAGCCGCCCAACGAGCGAGCCAGCAGCGCAACGTCTCCGACTACGAGATCGCCACCGAATCGGTGGCCTGGGGATTCGCTCTGCTCGCCGCGCTGATCGCCAGTGTCGATTCCGATTCCCAACGCGGGCTCGGGCTGGCCTTCCTGGCCTTCGGTACGGGCATGTTCACGCTCGCGTGGTTCCATCTTCGCTCGGCTGACGCGTTCGGACCCAGCATCAACGTGATCGCCAGCGGCGCGTACAGTGTCCTCGGTGTCGTCTTCGTGCAGCTCACAGGTGGCGCGGACAGTCCCTACTTCTTCGTGTACTTTCTGCCGATCATCGCGCTCGCCTGGACGCAAACTCCTCAGGCCATCGTCGTCCCCCTGACCATCCCGTTGTCGGCGCTCCTGGCGGAGATCGCGGTCGATTCGCTGGCCTCGGGACCTGGCGCGGTACAGGGAGTGTTTCTTGCAGCGATTCCACGCGCGGTCGGATTGATCCTGACATCGGGATTCACCTATCTTCTGGCCCGGCGCAACCTCGAGTCCCGTGTCAGGGCTCGAGACGCGCGGCGTCAGTTGGAGGCAGTCCTGGCGCACATGGGGGAGGGTCTGATCACCACCGACCAGGACGGTCGGGTGATCCTCTGCAATCCTGCCGCCGCGGAGATTCTGGGGTGCAAGGACCGAGAGTGCGAGGGGCAGTTTCTCACAGAGCTGCTGCCGCTGAGCCGCGCCGACGGCATTGCGTTAGGATCGCGAGAGCACCCGGTGCGCCGCGCCCTTGACGGACAGCGAGTGTCATCGGAACGCCTCGCGGCCGAACGACCGCAAGGAGCGCTGCCCGTCGAGGTCACGGCGACGCCGTTCGTCGGGTCGAACGGCGCCCACGGCGCCATCGTCCTGCTGCGGGACGCGCACGCCGACGTCGACGCCGAACGGATGCGCGCCGACTTCTTCTTCATCGCCTCGCACGAACTGCGGACGCCGCTCACCGTGATGAAGGGCAACCTCGAGATGGCACTGGAGGCCATGCCGCCCCCGGCGCTCCAGAGTCCGATTGAAGAGGCGTTGC
>JBQTJG010000118.1:0-15894 GCA_052387355.1 Armatimonadota bacterium
AGAGATACTTGCGCAGCAGCGGCACGCCGTTGAGATCGTACTTGAACCGTGGCACGCCGAACTCGCGGAGCTGCGCCTGCCCATCAAACGTGCGCTCGAGCGCGGCGAGCAGTCTCTCGTCCTCGTCGGTGGGGCCTGCCGCGTCGCCGTAGAACCCGTCGACCAGCACCCGAGTCTGATCCGACGAGACCAGGGTCCCGAGGGCATGGACCAGATCCCACGCCGGGTTGTGGAACCAGACCGCGCGTGATCCGTGGACCGCGCCGGTCACAGGCCCGCCGTGGTCGCCCCCCCGGGACGTGAGCTCGAAGAAGATCACGCCTTTGCAGCCCAGGTGGATGATCGGCTTGCCGGCCACGTCCTGGCGATAGAAGGGGAAGAACCCCGCGTCAGCGTGCAGGCGGTCGAGGTGCGCGTCGATGAACGCGGGCAGGTGACGGCTACCAAGCTCCTCCTCACCTTCGATGAGGAACTTCACGTTGATCGGGAGCGTCCCCCGGACCGCACGGATGCTCTCGAGCACGTTGAACATCCCCGCCAGCGGCCCCTTCGTGTTTGAGACGCCCCGCGCAACGACGCACGGCCCAAATGCGGGCTGCTCCACAATCTCAGCCGCGAAGGGATCGGCGATCCAGGATTCCCCAGCGACCGGCTGCACATCATACATGCCGTAGAGCAGCACCGTGCGGCTGCCGTCGCCTTCCATTGTGCCGTAGATGACCGGATGGCCTCCGGTCGAGGAAACTTCGGCCCACGCGCCGATCTGCCGCATCCGGTCGGCGACCATCTGCGCCATCGCCTCGATCCCTGTGCCGTCGGCGCTGATCGACGGCTGGCGTAGGAACAGGCGGGTCGCTTCCAGGTGATCGTCCCAGTGGGCGTCGACGTGCGCGTGAATGTCCCGCACCGCCCGAGACTCAGGTGAATCCGGCGGGTTTCCACTGGCGGTCATGAATCTCATCGCGCGACCCCGCTAGACCATTTCCGGCACAAGGAACGTCCCCTTCTCCATGATCTGGCGCTCGTCGATCCAGATGCTGTTGTTCAAACAGGGGAGGTCAATGTGACCCTTCGCGCGATTTCGCCCATCGAGGAAGTGACCGTAGTTGCTGCCGAACGCGATCTGCATATTCCCATAGTAGACTTCGGGGTCCTGTCCGGGCGTATTCCACCGGGCGCGTTTCTCGCACCCCCATCCGATGTGGGCAATGACATAGACGTTCGGGTCTTCGAACTCCTCGAACCATCGGCGCAGGCGCCTGGCTTCAAGGCCTCCGTCGATGGTCGTGATGCGGCCGTCGCGAACGTCCATCCGCACCGGCTCTCTAACATACAGATCCAGAACTTTCATGTGGTCGCCCCGGTCGAGGACGAGCGTCCCCTCCGCCCCGTCTTCGATGCACGTCGTGCACACGAGCCCGCAGGGCCAGATGTCCCAGCGGCCAGCGATGTCTGAGACGCTGTAGAGGGCGTCCGCATGCCGTCCCGTTGTGTCCACCAGCAGATCCGTACCAGCCTCAGAACGGATGCGCATCTTCCGCCCTTCCTGCAAGATCCGTGCTCCGGCTTCTGCCCTCTGCCTCACCTCAGCGGAGGGGAACAGCCGGCGCAGCACATCCTCGCGATCGAGCACCCGGAGAATCCGGGTGCCCGCCTTCAAGGCGTCGGCCAGGATGTTGAAGTAAGCATGGGGGTACGAGGAGAGATCGACGACCATGTCGGCCGCCTTCCAGACTTCGGTCACACTGCGCTCCGGAATGCCAAGCGGATGGACGATCTGGTAGACGTCGGCTCCCAGGTCGATGGCCGCAGCCATGAAGGCGGCGGGATAATGGGGATACGTGTGGCTGTCGCTATGCAGGACCACGACCTCACCCTCTCGCAGCTTGCACAGCTCAAGCTCTCGCTTGAACATGCCCACCAGTTCGCCGGTGATGTTGTAGTTGGCGGGCAACGTGGGTGGATGGCTCATCGTCCCTCCTCCTTCTGATCTCGACTCTTCGTGTCGGGCGGCGTTATGGACCGGGCGCCACCGGATAGAATGTGGGCAGGGCTCGCGCATCAAAGCCAAGCCCCTTGACTTCTACTCTCGTCGCCCAGATATCGGTCTGAACGTAATAAGGGATGTATGGCAGGCGCTGGAGCATCATCTCCTGGACGCGTGCGTAAATCTGTTCTCGGCGCTTGAGGTCCAACGTGACCCGCCCTTCCTCCAGCAGCCGATCGAGCTCGGCGTCCTTGTAGTGCGCAGCATTCCAGCCCGGTGGTCCCGCCTGACTCGAGTGGGCCACGATGAAGAGAATGTCGGGGTCCGTCGCCGGAAAGATCATCCCCGTGAAGTCTGGCTCTCCACGCTGTTGGGCCGGCACAAATGCGGCCTGCTCGATCGCTCGTATCGTCACATCCATCCCAACGCGCCTCAACTGCGCCTGGATAAGCTCAGCAAACCGAACGAAGAGGGGTCCGGACAACGTGTATGTCGTCGCCCGGAACGGGCGGCCGTCTCTCACGAGAATGCCGTCGGCCCCGGGCCTCCAGCCCGCCTCCGTGAGCAGGGTCCTCGCCCGCTCAAGGTCGGTGCGATGGGCGAGGCGCTCCCCTCCCTTCCAGTAGCCCCAGGTGATCGGGCTAAGGACGCCGGAGGCGATCTGTCCAACACCTTCAAAGATCGCCTGCAGTATCTCATCTCGATCGATGGCGAACGCAACCGCCTGACGCACCCGGACGTCGTTAAACGGAGGACGGGAGGTGTTGAGTTGGAGCACCCTGGGGAGACCTGGCCTGATGGCGAGAGGCACCGCGTAACGCGAGTCTCTTCGCATGCGCGCCACTTCACGGGGCGGAACTGCCATCATGACATTCAGGGTTCCCCGCTCCAGCAGCGCGAGCCGTGTCGTGTCTTCGGGGAGGACGCGGAAGACCAGGTCCGTCACGCGAGTCGGGCCGCGCTGTCCGAACATGGCCGGCGCCCACTGATACTCTGGATTGCGCTCAAGGTTTATGACATCGATGGTTCTCCAATCCTTGAGCCTGAATGGGCCTGTTCCCGTTGGATGCTGACCAAAATCGGGGCCATACTTCGCGACAGCGGCCGGTGAGACGGGCGAGAGGTTCACATCGGTGAGGCTGTCAAGAATGGGGGCGAAAGGCTCACGCATGACGACCCTGAGCGTGTACTGGTCGACCACGTCGATCCGATCCACGAGCGTCAGTTGCCCGGCGGCCGGCGAGCGAGTCTCTGGGGATCGAATCCGGTCTAGCGAGAATTTGACGGCGGCGGCATCCAGCGGCGCGCCGTCATGAAATCGCACATCGCGTCGAAGCGCCAGCACGATCGTCTTGCCATCCTCTGAGACCCTCCACGCGGTCGCCAGTGCCGGCTGAAACTCCCCCGTCCTGGGGTTCCGCTCGATGAGCGGGTCGTAGATATTCTTCATGACCATGCGTGCCGAGAGAATCACCGTACGGTGAGGGTCGAGCGAGTCAAACCCGGCGTTGAACCCGACGACGACCCGGCCCTCGGGTGCCTGAGCGCCAACATAGGGCGCGGCGAAGAACACCAGCGACAGGGAAACGGCCAGCGCGATCAGATGAACTCTCATTGTGCACCTCCCCTGATGTCCGTGCCTTACGGTCCGATCGTCTGTTGACGGATGTGACCTCCGGTGATGGTCGCCAGCACCTGAAGGTCAGCGATCTCGTCGGCGGGTGTGAGGAGCGGATCCCCCGACAGCACGACGACATCGGCCGCCATGCCCGGCATCAGGCGCCCGCGGTCGGACTCCTCGCGCATCAGCCGCGGTGGCAGGTCGGTGTACAGGCGCAGCGCTGTCTTGGGGTCGAGCGCTTCGCCGGGCACGACCGGCGCCCCGGCCTGGGTCCGCCGGATGATGGCCGTCTGCATGCCGCGCAGGGGATGCGACAGCACCACAGGGCAATCCGACCCGCCGGTCACCAGCAGGCCGGCCTGGTGCATCGATCGGAGCGGATAGCACCGCTCTGCCAGCGACGGGTCCAAGCCGTCGAGCCACGAGTCGCCCAGCGCATACAGGAAGCTTGGCTGCACGGCCGCGGCGATGCCGAGCTGACGCATACGCTCGATGTCTGCGGCGGTCGGGAGCACGCAGTGCTCGATGCGGTGCGGGTAGCGAACGCCCGGGCCTTCCTCGGCCGCCCGCGCCAGCGCGTTGATCGTCATGCGCACCGCCGCGTCGCCAATCGCGTGAATCGCGACCGCGAACCCGGCCTTCGCGCCCTTCACCGCATATCCGGTGAGCTCGTCCTCTGAATACCAGGGGACGCCGACGTTCTCAGGCTCGCCCCGATACGGCCGGCTCACAGCCGCCGTACCCGGGCCGATCCCGCCGTCGGAAAACACCTTGTAGGGTCCGACCTTGATCCACTCGCTGCCGAATCCGGTCGCGATGCCTGACGCGATCAGGTGATCGATCCAGGGATCGCGCACCATCATCGTCACGCGCAGTGGCAGCCGGCCCTCTTCGGCCAGTTCGCGGTAGGCTGCCAGTTCTTCCATACGCGCGCCGCCGGCGTCGTGCACGGCGCAGAAGCCCTCGTGGATGTACGCGTCTGCAGCCCGCAGGATTGCCCGCTTGCGCGTTTCGATGTCGGGCGGAGGGATCAGGTCGCGTACGAGCTGCTGCGCGCGCTCACGCAGCACACCGGTCGGCTCGCCGCGCGGGTCGCGATCGATGGTGCCGCCGGCAACCTCGGGACCCGACGCTTTGATCCCTGCCATCCGCAGCGCCACCGAGTTTGCCACGCACACGTGGCCACAGCGCCGGCGCAGGATGACCGGCGCATCGGGCGCGCTCTCATCCAGATCCCACCGGGTGGGGTGCCGGGCCGGCCGCAGTTGCGTGTGATCGTAGCCCCGGGCCTGGACCCACTGACCTGGCTGTGTCGCCCGCGACGCCGCAGCGATCCGCTCCTTCACGGCCTCGATGGTCGGCGCAGCACCTGGCGAGCAGTCGATCTCGTCCATGGAGAGGCCGTAGGTGTTCAGATGGCAGTGCGTATCGGTAAACGCGGGAAGTGCGCACCCACCCTCCAAGTCGAGCACTCGTGTGCCGGGGCCGCGAAGCGCCGCGAGGTCGGTGCCGGCGCCGACGGCGAGCACGCGCCCGGCGGTGATGGCTAGCGCCTCGGCCCGCGGCCGCGCTGCATCGAGCGTCAGGACGGTACCGTTGTGAAGCAGAAGGTCAGCGTGCATCGCGTCCCGCCACGTCACTCATTTGAACGCCTCGTACGCATACGCACCCCCGCGCAGGATCTCGAGGCCGTCCACCGCGACGGAGTTGCCCAGGCAGTCGAAGTCCATATGCGCCGGCACGTCGTTCGTCCCGCCCAGGAACGAGGTGTCGCGCCCAAACGCGATCTGCATGGCCCCGTAGAACGACTCGGCGTCCGCCGTGCCGCCCTCGTCCTTGCGCTGCATGCGCGTCCAGACCGTGCGGTGGTCCAGCCCCCATCCAATGTGCGAGATCCAGTACGCTCGCGGATCGCGCCAGCCCTCGAACCACTTCTGGAGCACGCGGGCGTCGGCGCCGCCCTCGATGGTGGTGATGATGCCGTCCTTCACCTCCATCTGGATCGGATCGTTGACGTACCGCGGGATCGCCAGCAGCAGGTCGCCGACGTCGACGACGAGCCGGCCGTTGGTGCCCTGCCGGTTTCCACCAATCACGACCAGGCCCATCGGCCAGTGATCCCAGGTGCCCGGGCGGTCGGCGACGCCCCACAGGCCGAACGCCTGCCGCTCGCCGATGTCCACCTGGATGTCCGTACCGGCAGCCGACGTCACGTGCAGCCGGCGGGCACCAGCGAGCAGCGCCTCCGCCGCCTTGGCCCGATCGCGCACGACCGGGTCGGGCGGCATGCGAAAGAGGACGTCCTCGGGATCGGTCACGCGCAGGATCCGCGTGCCGGCCTTCAGCGCGTTCGTCCGCAGCGGCCGGTAGATGCTCGTGGTGATCGACGCCAGATCGACCACGAGACCGGATTCGTTCCAGCATTTGGCGATGACACCGGTCTCCACGGCCGGGGTGTTCGCCGGGACGTTCACCTGAAACACCGTGGCTCCCAGCGACTGCCCCGCCGCCATGAACGCGGCCGCGTAATGGGGGTGCGAGTGGTTATCCGTATAGACCACCATCGTCTCTGACGGCTGCAGCCGGCAGTGTGTGAGCACCGTCTTGAAGAGGTCTACCAGCTCGGTCGCGCCTCCGAACGTCTGTCTAAATGGCACGCTGTTCGCCTCCTCTGTGGCGTCGCGGCGACCCGCCGGCTACGTCCGCAGCCGCGGGTCGAGGGCATCCCGCAGGCCGTCGCCCAGCAGATTGACGGCCAGTACCGTGATCATGATCGCCAGGCCGGGAAACGTGGCCATCCACCACTCGTTGCGCAGGTACGGGCGGGCCTGGCTCAGCATGGCGCCCCACTCCGGTGTCGGTGGCTGCGCGCCCAGGCCGACGAAGCTGAGGCCCGCCGCCGAAAGGATCGCCGTCGCGATGCCCAACGTGGCGAGCACGATGATCGGAGCGAAGACGTTGGTGAGGATGTGGCGGAAGACGATCCGGGGGTCCGACGCCCCCAGCGCCCGCAGCGCCTCGATGTAGTCCTGTTCCTTGACGGAGAGCGTCGAGGCGCGAACCACCCGCGCATAGCTCGGCATCGAGAAGATGCCGACGGCGATCATCACGTTGCGGAGCCCCGGCCCCAGCGCGCCGGCGATGACGATGGCGAGCAGGATGCCGGGAAACGCCAGGAGCACGTCGATCACCCGCATGATGACGTTGTCGGCCCATCCCCCCAGGTAGCCCGAGACCAGGCCCAGGGTCACCCCGATCACCAGCGCAACGGTCACCGAGATCAGGCCCACCGTCATGGAGATCCGCGCGCCGAAGATCGCGCGGCTCAGCACGTCCCGGCCGAGCTCATCAGTGCCGAAGGGGTGCGCCCCCGATGGGGGTTGCAGCCGCTGGTCCGGAAGCACCAGGATCGGATCGTAGGGAGCAAGGGCGTGCGCGAAGAGCGCCATGAGTGCCAGAACGATCACCACACAGCCTCCGACCACCGCGGCACGGTTGCGCCGGAACTGCCGCCACACCAGGGCCACGCGGCTCCGCTGGGCCCGCGTCCGGTCCACGTCAACCGTGCGAGCAGCCTGGATGATCACGTTGCGCGCTCCCCTTGGGAGGTCGGTTGGTCCCGCGCTCCCTACTGGACGACCACCAGGTCGCGGGTGCATGTGTTGAGACGTTCAGCGCCGCCGGCGGTCACCACCACGATGTCCTCGATCCGCACGCCGAACGCCCCGGGCAGGTAGATCCCCGGCTCGATGCTGAACGTCATCCCTTCTTCGACCGGTAGCGCGTTGCCCTGGACGAGATAGGGCTCCTCATGGCCGTCGAGCCCGATGCCGTGACCGGTGCGATGGAGAAACTGTGCGCCATATCCGTGCCGCGTGATGTAGTCGCGCGCCACCCGATCGATGGCCTCGCAGGTGATCCCGGGACGCACGGCGTCGAACGCGGCCTGCTGCGCGTCCTGCACGATGCGGTAGACCTTGCGGAACTCGTCGCCTGCCGGTCCGGCGTGCGGCGTGCGCGTGATGTCCGCCGAATAGCCGCGATGCTGTCCGCCGTAATCGATCACGAGGCCGTCGCCCGAGGCGATGGTGCGGCCCGCGGTCTTGTAGTGCGGCGAGGCGCCGTTGGGCCCCGCGCCCACGATCCCGCCGCCCAGTCGATCCATCCCGCCCTGCCGCAGCGCGTCGTGGATCATCCCAAGGACCTCGAGTTCGGTCCGACCCACGAGCGCCTGTGTGATCAGCGTCAGATAGGCGTCGTCGGCGATCTTCGCCGCGTCCTTCAAGAGCGCACGCTCGGCCGCGCTCTTCCGCATGCGCAGCGACGCCATGAGCGGACCGCCGTCGACGAAGGAGGCGCCGGGCAGCCCCGCCTGGATTCTCAGGAGGAAGACCGACCACAGTTGCGGCGCGAAGGCCACGCGCCGCGCGCCCCCAAGACCCTTCACCGCGCGTTGGAGCGCCGGAATCGGATCTTCGGTTTCCTGCCAGGGGTACGCTGTGGGGTGCACGTCCAGGTGGTCGATCAGTGAGACCTCGAAGCCAGGGAGCACCATCGCGGTCTCCCCTTCCCTGAAGACCAGCAGCACTTTGAGGCGCTCGCTCGGGTTGCCGGCCAGGCCAATGAGGTAGTAGAGGTCGGAGGAGGGACCGACGATCAAGACGTCGGTGTTTGTTTCTCGCAGGCGGTCCTGCACAGCACTGAGTCGAGACTCATGGTCACTCATGGATGGTCCTCACTGAAGCTCCGGAGCGACAAACTTTCCCTCGTTCATGACCTGCGTGTCGTCCACCCAGAACGAGTTTCGCAGGCTCGGGAAGTCGATATGCGAGGGGCATTTGGTCCGGCCATCGGGAAAGATCCCGTAATTGGAGCCGAACGCGATCTGCATGTTGCCCTGAAACGCCTCGTTGTCCTGCGTCGCGAACCCAAAGCGCGGGGACATCGCCAGACGGTCCCACTGCGCTTTGTCATTGCATCCCCATCCCACGTGTGAGATGCGGTAGGCGTCGGGATGCCCGGTCTTGGCAAGCCAGTGCTTCAACAGGCCGGCATCGCGGCCCTCACCCAAGATCTCCACAATGAGCCCGTCCTTCACCTTCATGGTGATACGATCTTCCACGTAGCGCGCCATGCTGAGGAGGACGTCGCCCTTGTCCACGACCAGCGTGCCCTCGGCGCTGTCTTCCTCAGGCGCGGTGCAGACCATCCCGCTCGGCCAGATATCCCAGCGGCCGGGGAGATCGGACCCGCCCCAGATCTTCATCGTGTAGCGCTTGCCCTTGCGGATTCGGAGGTCGGTGCCGCCCGGCGACGTCAGGCGCAGCATCGTGCCCTTCTCCATGATCGCGCCGCCCGCCATCACGCGCTTCTTGAGGGCGTCAGTGGGGAACAGGCGCTTCATGACATCCCACGGCTGGCCCACACGCAGGAGCCGGGTGCCGGCGTTCAGCGCTTCTCGCGTGATCTCGCCGTACGCGTGCGGCTCGCTCGACAGGTCGATGACCATGTCCGCAGACTGCCAGGCCTTGATCACGCCCTTTTCGGGCACGTCGACCGGGTGCACCACGATGTACGCGTCGGCATTCAGGATCTGGGCCGCCCCCAGGTAGGCTGCGGCGTAGTGCGGGTACGACTCAGTGTCGGTGTGGATGAGGATCGTCTCCCCGTCCTTCACTGCGCTGAGCTGCAGCGATTTCACGAAATAGGGCATGTGCTGTGTCGAGGCCGCGTATTGTACTGCAAGTTTCACTTTCGTCTCCCCCTTTCAGATCATGAGCCTCTTGGGTCGCGTGCACTTCACCATTCGAGCCGAGTCATAGCCGCGCGGACCGCGTCCCCGCGGCGAACCGTGCGCCCCTGTTCCTCCAGGAGCAGTTCGAGCGACGAGAGCAGCAGCAGGATACTGGAGGGCGCCGCCGAGTGGCCCATGATCCCGATCCGCCAGACCGGGCCGACGGCAGGATCAACCGGGCCTCCGATCTCCAGCCGGAATCGCGCCAGGAGCTGGTGAGCCACCCATGCTCCATCCACGCCCCCAGGAACACGCACGGCGGTCACCGAGGGGAGCCGGACGTCTGGATGAGCGACGATCTCTAAGTTTAGCGCTTCGAGCCCGGCGATCAGCGCCACCTGCCTGTTGATATGCCGTGAGAATCGATAGGCGAGCCCCTGATCGCTGCTCAGTTGCAGCACTTCGTCGAGAGCATACAGCAGCGGCGCCGGGAACGTGTCGTATTGGCCGTCGATCGCCCGACGCAGATGCAGGTGCGAGGGGGTGACCGGGGTCAGACGGTCGAGGGCGCGCGGCGACAGCGCGACCAGGCACAGTCCGGGCAGCGCGCTCAGGCACCGCTGAGTGCCGGACCAGGCGGCGTCGACGGCCCAGGCGTCGAACGCCAGGTCGACGCCGGAGAGCGTGAAAGACGCATCGGTGAGCAGGAGCGTCTCGTGACGGCGGCAGACGTCGCCCAGTCCGATCAACGGCTGAAGGACGCCGGTCGATCCTTCACCGTGGACCAGCAGGACCGCCGCGGGCCGGCGGTCCTCGACGGCCCGCGCGAGATCGGCGATCGAGAGCGCCGCGCCGCGGGGCGCGTCGACGGTGTGTACGGCGAGCCCCAGGTGGCGGGCGGTCGAGGCGTGACGTTCGCCACAAGCCCCGCAGACGCCCACGATGACCACAGACTGTGGCGGCAACAGGCTGGAGAGCACCGCCTCGCAGGCGGCCTCCTCCAGCGCGGGCAGAATGCCGATCGCGCCGCCGTCTGACTGAAAGAGTCGTAGCGCCAGCCTGCGCGCTTCAGCCAGGACCCGCAAGAAGTCGGCGTCATGCGCCCCTTCCAGGGAGGCGATCAACCCCTGAACCGCGCGCGGCGATGGATTGCTCAAGTCAGGACCGAAGAGAGTCCGTTGAGGAGGGTTCAACCGGCGATAGACAGCAACGGGGTGCTCGCGGCTCAGAACGGGACCCCTTCCGGCGTCGCGCTGGTGTCTCCTATTGAGAGACGCCGTATTGAATGGGTTGATCGTGAATGGTATTCTAGACCTACGCGTCACGCCGGTCAATAGTCGGAGCATGCAGCGATGGAGTTTCAGCAGAGACAGGTCACGTTGCCCGGCGACCTGCCCCGCACGGCGACCATCCAGTCCATCTCGAAGGCTATCCGCGTGCTCAAGTCTTTCACCAAGGCGGAGCCAGAGCGTGCAGTCACGGCGTTGAGTCGCGCGCTCGGCTGGCACAAGGCTGTGGTCCACAAGATCCTCATCACGCTCGAACGCGACCGGCTCGTGCAGCAGGACCCAACGTCGCGCAGGTACCGGTTGGGTCCCGGCATCATGGAACTGGCCGGGGTGTTCCTCAACGAGGAGCCACTCACGCGAGAGGGCACACCGCTGCTCAAGGAACTGGCGCAGATGACCCAACACACGGCCACGCTGGCGGTGCTCGACGGGCTCGAGGTCGTATACGTGGCGGCGGCAGAAGGCGCGGCCGGCCTGCGCATGACCGCCCGCGCAGGCGACCGGCGCCAGGCGTACGCCACCGCGTCGGGAAAAGTGCTGCTCTGTGAGCTGCCCGCCGACGTCCTCGACCGGCTGCTCTCCCAGGGCCCGCTGCAGGCGCTGACGCCGCACACAATCGTTGATCCGAACCGCCTGAAGGCGCACCTGCGACAGGTCCTGGCGCGCGGGTTCGCAATCAACATGGAAGAGCGCATCGACGGCATGGTGGGTGTGGCCGCGCCGGTGCGCGACCATCGCGGAGCGACCGTCGCTGCGATCAGCGTGGGGTTTGCGCGCCAGCTCCGCGTCAGAGACGCGGTCGATGAGGCGATCCGGCAGGTCGTGGCGTCGGCCAATGAGCTGTCGCGCCGTCTTGGGGCCCCGGCCGATTGCCATATCCCTGAACGCACCTCAGGAAGGCTTGCGGCGGCAAGGTAGAACACGATGCGCGTGACGGTGATCGGTGCAGGGGCGGGCGGCCAGGCCGCGGCCGCGGTGATGAGCAGGGCAGGGGCCGACGTGACGCTCTTCAGTCGATCGGCCGACCGGCTGGAACCGGTGACCACGCGCGGCGGCGTCGAGATCACCGGGGATCGCGGCGAAGGGTTCGCGCCCATCGCCCGCACCACCACCGATGTCGCAGTCGCGTGCCAGGCCGACGTCATCACGGTCTTCACGATCGCGAACGCGCACGCAGACGTTGCGGCGCTGCTGGCCCCGCATCTGCGCAGCGACCAGGCCGTGGTCCTGGCGTCCGGCTCCTCTGGCGCGCTCGAAGTCGCACGCATCTGGCGCGAGGGCGGCCTGGACTCTCTGCCGCTGCTGGGGGAGACGGTCACGCTTCCGCAATCGGCGCGCGTGATCGGTCCGGCGCAGGTGAAGATCCGGCTCCCAACCTCGCCGCGCACCGCGGCCTTCCCTGCGTCGCGCACGGACGAGTTGCTGGCGCGGCTGGACGGCGCTTTCGAGGTGCGGCGCGCCACCAACGTGCTGGACACCGGGCTGCACAATCCCAACTTCATCATCCATCCGGCGCCGATGGTGCTCAACTACGCCGCCATCGAGCGCGCCGACGGCCGGCTCTCGCTGATGAACGAGGGCATGACCGCCGGCGTGCTGCGCGCGATGGACGCGCACGACGGCGAGCGGATGGCCCTGCTCGAGGCCGCCGGGCTACGCGCGCTGTCACTAGACGAGATCTACGACGAGCACGGCAGCAGCCCGGCGGTCTATCGGAGTCCCGGCGAGCCGATGGGCCTCCGGGACCGCATCCACTTCCGGTACATCGACGAAGACGTGCCCTACGGCAGCGTCTTCATGTCATCGCTCGGCCGCCTGCTCGGCGTCCCGACCCCGATCAACGACGCCTGCAACACCCTGGCGTCGGTCGCCCGGGGCGTCGACTACTGGGCGAGTGGCCGGACGGTCGAGCGCATGGGGTTGGCAGGATTGACCCGGGAGACACTCCCCCGCTACCTCGAGACAGGGAGGCGGTAACGACGATGACATCCCACACGATGGTGAGCCCCACAGGCATCAAGGCGCCGGCGATCCGACGCGCCGTGGTCACGCTGACGAAGATCCCCGTGATCCGCGCCCACAAGATGGCGATCGGCACAACCTCGCATCAGGAGAACGTGATCCTCCGCCTCTACACCGACGACGGCCTCGAGGGGCTCGGCGAGGCGCCGCACATGGTCGGGATCTCGTTGAAGGGCGAGTCGCCGTACACGGTGCTCGAGATGCTCCGCCGCCGGCTGCTGCCCGCGGTGTTCGGCCGCTCGCCGCTTGACGTCGAAGGCATTCAGCAGGCGATGGACGCGGCGGTGCCCTGGAACCTGCGCGCGAAAAGCGCCGTCAACCTCGCGGTATATGATCTGGCCGGCAAGACGCTGGGGGTGCCGGTCTGCCTCCTGATGGGCGGCCGGCTGCGCGACGCGATCCCGCTGTCGTGGTCCATCCCGATCACCGACTATGAGAGCGGCGCGAACGAAGCCCGGGCGATGGTCGAACGAGGATGGCGCATCATCAAGGTCAAGGCGGGCCGCCCCAACGCCGATGATGACGTCGAGATGGTCCGGATCATCCGCGAGGCCGTGGGCCCCGGGGTCAGCGTACGGGTGGACGCCAATCAAGCCTACAGTACAAAGACCGCGATCCGCGTGGCGCGGCGCCTCGAACGCTACGACGTCGCGTTCTTCGAGCAGCCGGTGGCGTGGTGGGATCTCGACGGTATGGCCGAGGTGAGCCGGGCCACCGAACTGCCGATCATGGCCGACGAGAGCTCGACGACGATGCTCGACGCCATGGAGATCGCCAAACGCCGCGCGGCGCAAATCCTGTCGATCTACGTGTGCAGCCCGGGCGGCATCCTGAACAGCAAGAAGATCGCGACGATTGCGGCGGCCGCGGGCATCGCAGCGTATGTGGGTGGCGCCCTGGAGAGCGTGATCGGCGCCGCCGCGGGCCTGCACTTCGCCGCGGCGACCCCGTCGGTCACCTATGGCTGCGAGCTTGGCGGGCAGTTTCTGCTGCAGGAGGACATTGCGGCCACGCCGCTCGCCTTCAACGATGGCTCACTTCACGTGCCCGAGGGTCCGGGGCTGGGCGTCGCCATCAACGAGGAGACGGTGCGCAAGTACAAGGCGGACGAGTTCGCCCTGACGGCGGGCGCCGGGTGATGCGCTTCGGCTTCGGCACCATCCCCGGCCGGCCGGACCAGAGCGTGGGCCTGGTGACATTCGCCGAGGGCCTGGGGTTCGATGTCGCGTGGATGCCCGACCAGACCTTTCATCGCGATCCGTACCTGACGCTCGCGGCCTGCGCCCAGGCGACACAGCGGATCACGCTGGGCGTCGGTGTCACCAATCCCTATACGCGCCATCCCGCGATGACGGCCCGCACCGCGGCGACCCTGGCGGAGTTGTGCGGGGGTCGCTTCATCCTGGGCATCGGCGCGGGTAACCGCAAGGAACTGATCGACCTGCTGGGCCTGCCGAGCGACGGTGCGGGCGCCCGCTGCCGCGAGATGACGCTTGTGGTCAAGCGCCTGCTCGCCGGCGAGACCGTGTCGTTTCACAGCCCGACGCTGACGCTCAAAGGCGTGACCCTGGACGGGCTGGCCGCGCCGTCCACGCCGGTGTACCTGGCCGCGCGGGGGCCGAAGATCCTCCGCGCCTCGGGCGAGGTGGCCGACGGCGTCATCATCGGCGCCCTGGTCAGCGAGGGCGGGCTGCGCTTTGCCCTCGATCACGTCCGCGCCGGCGCCCGCAAGGCGGGCCGGACACTGGATCACTTCGAGATCGTGAGTTGGGCCCTGACGATCGTGACGCCGCAGAAGACAGAAATCATGCAGGGGCTGCGTCCGATGGTGGCCCACATCGTCGGCGGCGCGCCCCCCGAGGTCCTGGACGCGATCGGCATGACCGGCGACCGGATCGGGGAGTTCAAACGCGTCTACGCGGAAGGGGGCCCGGCGGGCGCCGCGCGGCTGGTCGATCCGGCGCTGGCCGACATGCTCACGATCGTCGGCGATGGCCACGAGGTGTCGGACCGCGTCGCCGGGCTGGCCGCGGCGGGCGTGGGGCAGATCGCCGTGCTGATGCCGGGCGAGGGCCGCGGCAGTCACGCCTTTCCCGGCTTCGATCACCGCGGAAACCTCGAGCGCATCGCGCGAGAGGTGATGCCGCGGGTCACGAAGGACTGACGGGGGGCTACACCCGGGATCCCCAGGTCCGGCTGAGGATGCCGGCATGATGAGCGAGGAGGCCCGAGAGATGCGCGGACGCACCGAAAACAGCGAGACGACGCGGGGACGCTACGGCCCGTTTCCGAAGGCAGAGTTCGAAGGGCGTCTGGCGCGCCTGCGGAAGGGCATGGCGGCGCAAGGGTTGGATGCGCTGTTGCTGACCAGCAAGGAGAACGTGATCTACGTCAGCGGGCTCATGACGATCGGCTGGGACTCCAAGCACCGGCCGATGGGCCTCATCGTCCCGGCGGATCAACGATCGCCTGTGCTCATCATCCCCGAATCGCTCGAGTACGTGGCGCAGGAGAGCTCGTGGATCGAGGATGTGCGCCTCTGGGGCGGGGTGCGGGTCCCCGGCGCGCCGCCGGATCCGATCCTGGGAATCCGAAACGCGATGGAAGACCTCAAGCTGGCCACCGCGCGCGTCGGCTGGGAACTGGGGTATGGGACGCGGCTGGGCATGCCGCAGGCCGACTACGAAGCGCTGCGCGCCGCGCTCCCTGACATGACGGTGGTCGACGGCTCCGGCGCGATGTGGCAGGCGCGCATGATCAAGACGGCGGCCGAGATCGAGGCGATCCGCCAGTCGTGCGCCGTGACGTCGCGCGCATTCGAGGCGGGCTTCCGGACGATGCGCGAGGGGATGACCGAGCGCGAACTGGCGGGCGTCTTCTTCCGTGAACTGGCGGGGACGAACTACAAGCCAGGGTTCGTGATGATCCGCTCGGGTCGCGATAAGTACCGCATGATCAACGTGGAGCCGTTCGACAAACCGTTCGAGCGCGGGGACCTGGTCGTGGTCGACCTCGGCGCGACGTACAAGGACTACTGGTCGGACTTCATGCGAATGGCCTCGATCGGCGGCCCGAGCGCAGAGCAGCGGAGGTTCTTCGAATGCGAGCTGGCCGCGCAGAGCGCCGGCGTGGCCGCCATCCGTCCGGGCATCCCGGCCAGGGAGATCTTCAACGCGTGCGCCGATGTCATCAAGGCGATGGGCTTCAACGACCATGCGCGGATCGAGCGGGTCGGCCACAG
>JBQTJG010000119.1:0-1986 GCA_052387355.1 Armatimonadota bacterium
CTGCCCGAGGAGATCGTGACCGAACTTGCTGCCCGCATGGCCGAAGCACAGCCTGAGGCCGAGGTCCTGCTTGACCTCGAGTGCGCGGCATGCGGGCACCGCTGGCAGGCGCCGCTCGACATTGCCGCATTTCTCTGGACTGAGATCGCCTCGCGAGCCAAACGTCTGCTGCGCGAAGTCCACACGCTCGCGCAGGTCTACGGATGGCGCGAGAGCGACGTCCTCGCGCTCAGTGACGCGCGCCGGCAGCACTACCTCGGTCTGGTGACGGGATGACGGATTTCCTCACGAGACTCGTTGAGCGCTCGCTGGGCGCAGAGGCGGCGGCGCGGCCGAGCGTTGTGCCGATGTTCGCGCCCGCGCATCGCCTGACGCCGCCCGCAGCCGGGCTTGACGAACTGGCGGGAGAGACTGCCTCTGAGGAAGCTGCCCGCGAGCGTTTGCGTGAGACCCGGCGACCGGACGTATCGATGCCGGAGGATGCAGATCCGCCGCCGGCCTGGAGACATCGCGACCGAACGCTCGATCCCCTGCCCGTGAGTGCGATGGACATAGCTGCCAGCGCGCCCGACGATGCGTTCGCGAATCGGATCACGCCGCAGGCGATCGACGGGGAGCCCGGTGTGTCTATGCCGGCGGCGAAGTTGTGGTCAGCAACTCCGGAGACCGCTACGCCCGTCATCTCGGCGCGGGACGGCAGTGAGTACACGGGACCTGCTGCCGTCGTCCCTCGGCCCACCCATCAAGTGGACGGCGCGCCTGCGTCGCCAGGGTTTATCCGCCCTCGGCCCGCGGTCGAACCCGAGAATGCCGATCTGCCACGCGCCGCGCCGGGGTCGGCCGCGCCGGTCGTGCGCGTCACGATCGGCCGCATCGAGGTGCGCGCCGTGCACGCGCCGGCGGAGGTCCCACGCGCTCGAATCGTCACCCCGGGCCCCTCGCTCACACTTGGCGAGTACTTGAAGCAGCGGCGGGAAGGACAGCGATGAGCAACGCCCTGGCTCTCGCATCGGTGACCGCCGTCATCAAGGACATGCTGGACAATGCGGTCATCGACCAGTCCCTGACCAACGCCATCGGCGGGCCGGTCGCCGTCACCGCTCTCCCGCCTGACCGGATCAAAGTGGGTGACGACGAGATCCCGCAGCTCAATGTGTTCCTCTACCAGGTAAGCCCGAACTCGGGATGGCGCAATACGGCACTGCCCTCGCACGACGACCGCGGCGAGCGGCTGAGCAACCCGCCCCTGGCGCTCGACCTGCACTACCTCCTGACCGCCTACGGGAAGCGTGACTTCGAGGCGGACATTCTGCTCGGCTACGCCATGCAGGTGCTGCACGAGAGCCCAGTGCTGGCGCGCGATGCGATACGCCAGTCTCTGGCGCCGCCGTCTCCGCTTCCGGGCACACCCCTGCCCGGCGGTCCGTTGTCCGCATCGGATCTGGCCGATCAGGTCGAGTTGATCAAGATCACGCCGCATTCGCTCACGACGGAGGAACTGTCGCGCCTGTGGTCGGCCCTCCAAGCGCACTATCGTCCGACCGCGGCGTATCAAGCGTCCGTTGTGCTCATTCAGAGCCGTCGGTCAACACAGTCTGCATTGCCTGTGCGTGGCCGCAACGTCTACGTCATACCGTTCCAACACGCCCACATCGACGCCATCGAGTCGGCTGCCGGCGCCGGTCAGCCGATCGTTGCAGGCACGACACTAGTGATCCTGGGCCGGAACCTCCGGGGTGAGGTAACCCGGGTGCTCACTATGGGCGCTGAGGTCATCCCGGCCGATGTCAGTGGCGAACGCATCACCGTGCCGCTGTCGGTGCCGCCGATCCCGGCCGACCTCCTGCGGGCGGGCGTGCAGGGCGTGCAGGTGATCCACCGGATCCTCATGGGTACGCCTCCGACAGAGCACCGAGGCTTCGGGTCCAACGTCGTTGCGTTCGTGCTGCACCCCACCGTCACAAAAGATGCTGCCAATAACTATGA
>JBQTJG010000120.1:0-2611 GCA_052387355.1 Armatimonadota bacterium
AGCGGCGCGCCCGGCAATACCTGGCGGCTCAGCCACGCGGCTTGCGCGCCGAGCGCGAACACCGCATCGATACGCCCCTCTTTGGCGGTGCGCTCGAGCAGCTTCGAGCCGTCTTCCTTCGATCCGCCGAGGTCGATGGTAGTGATTTTGCCGGCGTGCGCTGCGATGAACGCGTCGATGGGTTGCTGATACTGCGGGAGATCGTCGCTCTTGACGATGAGGACGTGAGCGGCCGGCGCTGCGCGAGACGACGTGCCGCCGAGCGCGCAGAGCGTGAGCGCGAGCAAGGCGAGGCACGAAGGGCCGGCCGCTCTCTTTCGCAACGCAATCACCGCGCGCTCTCCGTTGACGATCCGCACATAGCTCCTGCGCGCTTCGTCTTGCGCGCGTCAGCCTCCGTCTCGTCGACGGGGGCCCATCCATCGTAACCGAGGAGGCCGATGAGCCGCTTCCCAGTTCCGCTCGACGCAACCGTCGCTACGGCACTACGCATGCTCTCGATCTGCGCATCGCTGGCGTATGCGGTGGCGTAGATCATGGGGAACGGCGTGCTCTCTGCGTAGCCGATCTCCTTGAGGTCGGTGCCGAGCTTGGGGCTCACACCGGCGAGTAGACCGAACTGACCGGTCGATACGAACGCGGCATCGACCTGACCGAAGGCGACGGCGAGAAGCGCGTCGATCTCTTTCGGGACCGGAATGATCCGCACTCGCGGATGCTCACGACGAATGCGTGCGAGGCCGGAGTCGGACGGCGAGCCGCCGGGCGGGACGGTCGCGGCGATCGAGCCGTCGCCGATGTCGGCGAAGCTGCGAATCGACCGGCGCGCGACGAGCGCCTTTCGACCGTGCGACTCACCGCCACGCAGGGGCTTGGCGAGCGTGCGCAGCTCGGTGTCGAGACAGCCGGCGGCGTTGGCCCAATCCGGCACGACCACGAACTCGGGTTTCTGCGCCGCCACTTCGCGCGCGAAATCTTCGTAACGAACGAAGGCCTGAAAACGTGTATCCGCCTTCGACTCGCGGAAGTACGACTCCGCGGCTTGCGTGAGCACGCTCAGGTTTCCGGGGCTGAAGTCGGGGCTGAAGTAAAACAGGCGCAGCGGCTCCGCTGCAGCACTCGCGGGGTAAGCGAGTAGCGCCAACGTAAAGGAGAGCGCGACGACGCGACGCATAAATCGCTGGTCGTGGGGGACCCGGCGAAGCCCTACGAGCAAGGCGGGTGCCACGACCCTCGTCAGGTCTGAACGGGGTGATATATCAAGTGTTTACCGGGATCCTCGGGCATCCGGCCCGGCGAGCACCGTCAAAAATGCGACGTCACGCCGCGCAACGCTCGCAAGCACGAACGGTTTTGTTCGTGGCGTCGAGCGGGCCGGGTTTCCGGCAGTGGTGGAGGGTGGTCGGGCGCGCTATGTAAGCCCGGCTCGACTCGCTGCTCGACGTTCGAAAAGGAGCCTCGATGGACTTCGCATACTCCGAAAAAACCAAAGACTACCTGGGCCGCATCAGCGCGTTCATGGACCAGTACATCTATCCGAACGAGGAGGAGCTGGTCGCGCAGCTCGACGCTCCGCCCACGCGCTGGAAGGTGCTGCCGCTGCTCGAGGAGCTGAAGCAGGAGGCCAAGCGCCAGAAGCTCTGGAATCTTTTCCTCCCCGACAGCGAGCGCGGTGCGGGGCTCAGCAACCTCGAGTATGCGCCGCTGTGCGAGCTCATGGGACGCTCACGCTTCGCGTCGGAGACCTTCAACTGCTCTGCGCCCGACACCGGCAACATGGAGGTCATCGAGCGCTACGGCGACGCCGCACAGAAGAAGGAGTGGCTGGACCCGTTGCTCGCGGGCGAGATCCGCTCCTGCTTCGCAATGACGGAGCCGGCCGTCGCATCGTCGGATGCGACGAACATCTGCTCGCGCATCGAGTCGGACGGCGACTACTACCGCATCAACGGTGTCAAATGGTGGACCTCGGGTGCGGGCGACCCGCGCTGCAAGATCGCGATCTTCATGGGCGTCACCAACCCCGACGCCGACAAGTACCGGCGCCAGTCCATGGTTCTCGTGCCGATGGATTCGCCGGGCGTGAAGATTCGCCGCATGCTCACGGTGTTCGGGTACGATGACGCGCCGCATGGGCACGCCGAGGTCGAGTTCAACGACGTGCGCGTGCCCAAGAAGAACATGCTGCTCGGTGAGGGCCGCGGCTTCGAGATCGCCCAAGGCCGGCTCGGTCCGGGGCGCATCCACCACTGCATGCGCACAATCGGCGCCGCCGAGCGCGCTCTCGAGGCGATGTGCAAGCGTGCTACGTCGCGCGTCGCGTTCGGGCGGACGCTCGCGGAGATGGGCGTGACGCGCCATCACATCGCGCACTCGCGCATGGAGATCGAGCAGTCGCGTCTGCTGACGCTCAAGGCCGCCTACATGATGGACACGGTCGGCAACAAGGAAGCCCGGATGGAGATCGCGATGATCAAGGTCGTCGCGCCGAACATGGCGCTGCGGGTGGTGGATCGCGCGATGCAGGTGCACGGCGGTGCGGGAGTGTGCCAGGACTTCTCGCTCGCCGAGGCTTACGCCAACCTGCGCACGCTGCGCTTCGCCGACGGGC
>JBQTJG010000121.1:0-8590 GCA_052387355.1 Armatimonadota bacterium
GGCGCGCAGATCACCCTCTGCGCCAGCAATCCCCTATCCACGCAAGATGACGTCGCCGCTGCACTCGCAACAGAGTATGGTCTGGGAGTCTTCGCCATCCGCGGGGAGGACCGCGACACCTACTACCGACACATCCACCAGGCGCTTGCGCATCGGCCGCAGATCACGTTGGACGACGGCGCCGACTTGGTCTCGACGCTCCATCGCGAGCGGACCGACCTGCTCGAAGGGATCATAGGAGGAACGGAGGAGACGACGACTGGCGTGATTCGGCTTCGCGCCATGGCTCGGGACGGGGCCCTGCGTTACCCCATTATTGCGGTCAACGACGCCAAGACAAAACACCTGTTCGACAACAGGTATGGGACCGGGCAGTCCACGATTGACGGGCTGCTGCGAGCCACGAACATCCTGCTGGCTGGGCGGACATTCGTCGTCTGCGGCTACGGCTCGTGCGGCCGGGGTCTGGCGAACCGGGCGCGGGGCATGGGCGCCCGCGTGATCGTCACCGAGGTCTCGCCCCTGCATGCGCTTGAGGCCGTGATGGACGGCTTTCAGGTCCTGCCCATGGCCGAGGCCGCAAAAACGGGCGATATCTTCGTGACTCTGACCGGCAACGCGGGAGTGCTGCGCGAGGAGCATTTCGCGATCATGCGCGACGGCGCGATCCTGGCGAACAGCGGGCACTTCAATGTCGAGATCGACATCCCGGCTCTGGAAGCGATGTCGCGCAGCCACCGGCCGGCCCGCCAGCACGTGGAAGAATATTCGCTCGGCGACGGGCGGAGGCTCTTCCTGCTCGCCGAGGGGCGGCTGCTGAACCTGGCGGCGGCAGAGGGCCATCCTGCTGCGGTCATGGATATGTCATTCGCTAACCAGGCGCTGTCCGTGGCGCACCTGGCCGCCAGTGGCGGGCGGCTCGAGCGGACCGTCCACGCGGTGCCCCGGTCGATTGATGAAGCCGTGGCGCGTCTGAAGCTCGAGGCGATGGGTGTGGGGATCGACGCGCTCACCGAGGCGCAACGCCGCTATCTGGAATCCTGGCAGGAGGGCACGTAGGAGCCCGCCCTAGAGGGTCCGCCAGGGTTGCGCACCGAGAACCTGTTCGCCCCCGGAAATCGCGTGCAGCCGCCCGATCTAGTGAGTGTGGGCCGGTTTCCTCGATTTGCTGTTCCCTCCCCGCTGCGCCGGGTGCGGCGGGCGTCCGGGGAACTTTTGTCCGCGCTGCCATGACGCCCTGGTCTGGATTCATCCTCCGGTTTGCGGACGGTGCGGCGTTCCCCTGCCATCCGTAGGGGGCGGATCCCGTGGGAATCGTGTTTCGCCCTGTGAGACGTCGTCATCGCCCTGCGCGGCGTGCGCACGGCATCCACCGGTCTTCTACCGGGCACGATCGCTGGCCGCCTACGAGGGACCGTTGCGCGAGGCGATCTGCGCGTTGAAGTACAAGGGCCGGCGCCCGGTCGCTTCGCAACTGGGGGCGTTGCTGGCCGGGTTCGCGCCTGAGGCTGCGCCTCCCGGCGTCCAGGCGGTCGTCCCAGTCCCTCTGCATCCCCTCAGGTTGACCGAACGGGGATTCAATCAGGCCGAGCTGCTGGCCAGGCCTGTCGCCGAGACCCTGCACGTGCCCTGCCTCCCGACCGCTCTGCGGCGTGTCGGGAAAGAACCTCAGGCCGGACTGGACGCCTCAGCCAGGCGGCAGAACGTGCGGCAGGCCTTCCAGCCCGGTCGAGCGGCGGTGTGGGGGGAGGTGCTGTTGATTGACGACGTGATGTCTACCGGTTCCACCGCCGAAGCGTGCGCCCAAGCGCTGCTATCCGCCGGGGCGGACCGGGTCTCCGTCCTCACGCTGGCCCGGGCCGTCCTGCGCCGGGGCGTTGGCGGCTCTACACCGGGATGCAGGACGATACAGGTCGGCCAGCCGGACTTCATAGTCTGAAGAGAAGCCTGAGAGAGCTGTGAGAGACGCTTCTGGTCCGATACGATCAGACGAAATCACGATCCCCTGGGAGGGAGGATACCCTACCAGACGATGGCCCCCGACTCCTCCGACGTTGTTCGGCGCCGGGCCGTGCGCTCCGGCTTGGGAGCGGCAGTCCGCTGGACCCTGATCGACTTCAGCGTCCGAGATCTTATCTTGTTCGCGATCGCGGGCCTGGCTCTTCACTCCGGCAACCGCCTCCAGCCCGGCGAATTGATCATCCTCAGCTACGGGCTCTTCTGGCCCGCCATGTTGATCCTCGGGCTCGTGTTCTTGCGCCGGATACAACGCGAAGGTCTACCTTGGGCTGCATTGGGCTATGGGCCCTGGCGTTGGGCGATCCTTCCAGGATTGATCGGGGCCATCATCGTGTTGGGACTGAGCTTCGTCGAGCACCCGATCACGCACAAGCTGTTTGGCACCGAATCAGCCGATCAATCCATGGAGATGAGGAGAGCGGCCGGTCTTCCCGCGGGGATCTTCCTGCTCCTTCCGGCCAACGGCGTTCTGGCGCCAGTGGTGGAGGAACTTGCCTGGCGAGGGTATATCCAGACCCGCCTGATCCGGGGGTGGGGATCCCGGACGGGCATCGCGGCGACCGTACTGCTCTTCGCGCTCAACCACGTTGTTGTCGACGCGTCGTTTCATCGGATCGTCATTCTGCTCACCGGTGGACTTGTTCTTGGCGTCGTGGGCCACCGTTGGGGTACCTCCGCTTCGACAGTTACCCACGTGTTGATGAATTCGGCCGCGACCCTGATCGCGCTGTTTGAGCTCTAGAATTAGTGAGCGCGTCCTCCTTCTTGCTGCCCCGCGGCGTCTGCTGATCGCCAAGGAGCAACGGTTCACTATCCGACCGTCCGCCTCCCGTACTTCATCGGCAACTCGCGACCAGGTTTCACCCTCCGCATCCTTGCGGGTGCATCCCGATGGATGGGGTGAATACCGGACCGTGAGCGATCAACTTGAGATCGCAGGTCCTGAGGAGGAGGAGGAGACATGAAGGCACTCGGTGTGTTGGTGATGCTCATGCTGCTGGTGGCGGGTGTCGCGGTCGGCGGATCGCGCGCGCAGGCCGTGCCGGCAGCCAGCGTCGCGTTCGAACAGTGTCAACGTGGCCGCGAGGCCGCTCCGAATCGATGCGGGCCCCTGGTGACGCCTGCAGCGATGGCGGCCGACGAGGGACCTGGGGGCTATGAAAACCTGGGGGCTGTCGGCGCCAATAATATCGGAGGGGATGTCAGCCCCGACCATGACTTCTTTGACCATTTTACTCGTGCCGGCTTTCAATTCGCCGTCGTAGTACTCAACGAGTTTTTCAACCACTTCTTCGGCAGGGGTCTGCCGATCACGCTGGAGCCCATGGCAGCGCATCTCTTCGATCCTCGCTGATGATCAACCCGCGGGGAGGGGAACCACCCCTCCCTCGGGTTCAGTCCAGATGAGCATAGAGCGCCTTCGTCAAGGTGGCCTGGAGGTTTGTCACATGATTGCGGCTCTGATGGTCCGGGTCATGATCGGCGTAGTGAGCGGTTTGTCCGCCATGTACGTGGCCAGCACGTTCCTCTACCTGAGCCCGCCTAATCCGTTGACGTTGAAGTTGTGGCCGCTCATCCGCACGATCCAGGAGCCCTTCTTCATCCAGAATTGGCATCTATTCGCTCCGAACCCTGTCCGCACGAATCTGGTGCTGACCGTACGATGTCGTATTGGCGACACGGTGACACCGTGGCGCGATCCGATGACGCCCCTACTTGCCCGCCATCACAGGAGTCGACTCTCTCCCATGGGCAAGATGATCCGGATTCCCCAGAATGCGATGCACCTCGTTCTCGGCCGGACCTCCGACGAATGGCGTTCGCTAATCTGCGGACGGTCGAAGGACCATCCGACCTGTCGGGGCGAGGACCAGGCGTCCAGGCGAGCACGAGAGCTCGGGCAGTTTCTGCTGCGGCGCATCGCCTCAGGAGTGTGCGACGGCGTGGCGGAGGATGGCCGTGTCACGAGTGTCCAGAGCAGAATCCTGATCCATGAACCGCCCGTATGGTCCATGCGCGACATGCCCGCCGAGGCGGGCTCGACGAAGTATCTCACGCTGCCCTGGATGCCCTACATGCCCCCGGGCTCTTCAGAGGACGACAAGAGGCGATCGTTGTGATGACGCGAGCCTTCGACTGGCTGACCCGAGAACACTGGCTGATCGGCGCCAGTCTGATGCGCATTAGTCTCGGGATCTGGGCGGTGTTCTTCCTTGCTCTTCATTGGCGTGTGCGCGGACAGCTCTGGGGGCCCGACGGTCTGCTCCCCTTCGAGCGGTTCATGGAGAGCGGCCCGGTGCTGAACGTCTTCTCGATTAGTCGATCTGCCATCTACTTTGAAGTGATCTATCTCCTGGCGGTCGCGATAGCGGTCCTGGTCGTGATTGGGTACAGACCACGACTGATTCTCCCAATGCACTGGCTGATGATCTGGTCGTTCCAGGATCGGAATCAGCAACTGGGAGACGGCGGGGACAATCTGATGCGGCTCGTGCTTCTGTTTCTTCTCTTGGTCAACACAGGCGCCCATTTCTCGCTCGCCGCAGCCCGGCGTCCCAGACAGCGATGGCCGGGAGTACCCATGTTCCGGCTCGGCGAGTCGCTGATCCGGCTCATGAGACCCGGGCTGACCGTTGTGCATAACTTTGGCGTCCTGCTCATACTCATCCAGTTGGGCATGCTGTACTTGAGTACCGGCCTGTACAAAGCGATGGGCGAATTGTGGCAGAATGGCACTGCGCTGTATTACATTCTGAGGGTGGATGAGTTCTCCTGGCCGGGCGTCGCGGAGCTGATCTATCGGAATCCCTATCTCGTGGTCCTCGGAACGTACGGGACCGTGCTTTTTGAAGTGCTATTCCTCCCTTCCCTCTTCAACCGCTGGACGCGTTACGTCATGATCGCAGCCGGCGTGTGTTTCCACACGGGTATCGCGTTGCTTATGGGACTGGTGACCTTCGGCTGGAGCATGCTCAGCGTCTACCCGCTCCTGGTCACCGATCTCGAATATCGTCAGATAGTCGCGTGGGCCCGCAGGCGGTTGGACCTTGTCGTGTTCTACGATGGCTGGTGCCCGATGTGCACGAGAAGCGTGCGCGTCCTGCGCAACCTCGATCTGCTTTCCGTCGTCGAATACATCTCATTTCGAGACCCAGGGGTCGTCCATTATTACGGGCTGGACAGCGAGCGGGCGGCACGCAGGATCCAGGCGCTCGATCGACGCGGCCGGGTACGCGAGGGCATCGATGCCCTCATCGCCGTGGCCGCACGGTCGCCGCTGATGTGGCCGATCGTGCCGATGCTCGTAGTGGGCCGGGGCGTGGCGGGCCAGCGCTTCTATGACGCCGCGGCCGCGCGTCGCGTCATTCTGGTGCCGGGAAGCTGTCAGAGTGACTGCGCGGTGTCCGAGTGAGAGAACCGCTCAGGCGTGAATCGGGTTGAGCCGATGAACCGTCGTGAGTCCCGGCGGCGCCGCCAGCACTCTGGGGATGGCATTGACTGCGATGGCGCAGGTGGCCACGTCACCGTGGATGCCGCCGGCCGCCGTCACATGAAGTGCCGGCTCGCCCTCGATGACCACCGTGTCCCGTGGATGTGGTGCGCCCACGGCCATGGTGAGATCCAGCGTGATCCCGGGCCGCCCATCGTGCAGCCCGGTCGCAACCTGGTGAAGGCCGCGTACCTCCGTGCCAACGAGGACGGGCTCGATCTCCTCCCTGATCTCCTCCAGGGCCCACCCAAGCGCGTCGGCGATCATCGCCACGGACTCCGCCAGCCCCACGTGGCCGATCCGGCCCGCCGCGACGCCTTCCTCGAAGGCGGCCTGCTCGAGGCCGGCGCCGACCTTTCGCTGCAGAGGCAGCCGGCGCTGACCTGCGTCCACCACACGCGTGACCCGAACGGCCCGCACGTCGCGGCAGGGTCCCGTGAGCACGATGGGGAGGAGATCCATGACAAAGCCGGGATTGACGCCGACTCCGACGACCGTCACTCCCCGGGCTTTCGCCGCTTCGTCGATCCGGCGGGCATCCACCGGATGATGGCGCCACGGAAACGCCAGCTCCTCGCATGTCGAGACCACGCACGCGCCTGCCTCGATACACGCCAGAATCTGCGATGTGACCTGCGCCAGATGCGACTGCGTGGAGTGGAGGACCACCTGAGGCCCCCGGGTGAGCGCGGCCGCGGCGTCTGCCGTTACCGAAACGCCCAGGGGATCCAGACCCAGCAATGTCCCCAGGTCACGACCGGCCTTCTGTGGATCGATGTCAATGGCCACGACGGGTCGGTGCCCGCGGCCGACGGCCAAGCTGGCAATGCCGAGGCCGATAGGTCCAAGGCCGTAATGGCCAACGGTGGTTGAGGAGGCCGAGGACGCCCTTACCGAGGCCGGATGAGCACGTCCCGTGTTGTTACCTGATGTCGTCAAAGGGCCACCTTCTCGATCGTGTGATGATAGGGCGGTCCTGATTGTAGCATTGGTGACAAGCGAGGACCAAACGCGTCGTGTCACAGGGCGAGCGTGGCGAGCTGGGACGGGGAGGCATTCCGGTTGTTCGCCGCGAAGCCCGCATACAGCTTGAGTGACCTCGTGGCCTGAAACCCTCAGTGAGGAGGACTCACGGTGGAGCTTGAACTGGCGACGCGCATGAGTACATTGGGCACGGAAACCGCCTTTGAGGTTCTCGCCCGGGCCCGCCGCCTCGAGGCTCAGGGGCGCCACATTGTCCACCTCGAGATCGGCGAGCCCGACTTCGACACCCCGGCGCACATTACTGAGGCAGCGGTCAAGGCCATGCGCGATGGCTACACGCACTATACACCGGCGTCTGGAATCCTGGAGACCCGCCAGGCTGTGGCCGACTATGTGAGCCGTACCCGCGGCATCCGTGTTGAGCCTGCGCAGGTCGTCATCGTGCCGGGCTCTAAGAACGTCTTGCTCTTTGCGCTGCTCGCACTCGTGAACGCGGGGGATGAGGTGGTCTATCCCGATCCGGGCTATCCGATCTATGAGTCGCTCGCCCGGTTCGTCGGCGCCACGCTCCGCCCGATCCGGCTCCGCGAGGAGAACGACTTTCGGTTCGATCTTGACGAGTTCCGGTCGCTACTCGGGCCCCGCACCCGGATGGTGATTCTCAATTCCCCTCACAATCCATGCGGATCGATGCTCGATCGCGCGGATCTTGCGGCGATCGCCGAGGCCGTGCTCCCGACGCGGGCGTTCGTGCTCAGCGACGAGATCTACGGCCGTGTCGTCTACGAGGGAGCCCAGGACAGTAGTGCCAGCGTCCCGGGGATGCAGAACAGGACGATCATCCTCGACGGCCTCTCAAAGACGTATGCGATGACCGGATGGCGGATCGGGTTCGGCGTGATGCCGGCCGATCTCGTCGAGCGCATGGCGCAGTTGATGATCAACTCCAGCTCGTGCGCGGCCGCGTTCTCCCAGATGGCGACGATCGCGGCATTGTCCGGTCCGCAGGAGCCGGTGGAGACCATGGTCGCGGAGTTTCGGGCGCGCCGTCAGGTCATCATCGACGAATTGAACCGCACCGAGGGCGTGCGATGCCGGATGCCGCGCGGCGCGTTCTACGCGTTCCCCAACGTCTCGGCGATCGACACTGACGTGAAGCGTCTGGCGGGCTTCCTGCTCGACGAAGGCGGCGTGGCGTGCCTGGCCGGAACGTCGTTTGGTGAGTACGGGCGCGGGTACCTGCGGTTCTCCTACGCGAACAGCCAGGAGAACATCCGCGAGGGCATGCGGCGGATGCGCGAGGCGCTGCCGAACTACCGGCCGGCGGTGCGGGCGTAGTTGAGTACTTCTAGCGCGGATGGCCGGAGGAACCTCGATTGATAGACTCGGGTCACAGCGCGCTCGATTCGTTCCTTCATGATCGACTTACCGACTACGTAGGCGAAACGGCCTACTTATGCGCCCAGCCCAGCATCTCCGCACAGCGGCAAGGGCTGCCCGAGTGTGCGGCAGTCGTCGCCGGTATGCTCGAGCGTCGCGGGTTTGAGGCACGGCAGGTTCCGACGGCCGGCGCTCCGGTCGTGGTCGGCAGGCTGCGCGGCCGCTCCGACCGGACGCTGCTGTTCTACAACCACTACGACGTTCAGTCGGTCGACCCGCTGAATCTCTGGACCTCGCCACCCTTCGAACCGACGGTCCGCGACGGCGCCCTCTACGCGCGTGGCGCCAAAGATGACAAAGGCGAGTTCGTGGCGAGACTTGCGGCGGTGGACGCCGTACGGGCCGCCTACGGCGGCACATCGCCGTGCGGTGTCACGTTCGTCGTCGAGGGCGAAGAGGAGATCGGTAGCCCGTATATCGCGCGGTTCGTCCGCGAGCACCGGGACACGCTGGCCAGCCACGGCGCGATTTGGGACGAGGGAGGAGTCGACGCGGATGGACGTCCGGTCGTCTCGTTGGGCCGCAGGGGCATCCTGGCCGTTGAACTCGCGGTCGAGACGATGGCGCAGGACGCGCACTCGGGCAACGCGCACGCCCTGCCGAACGCTGCCTGGCGGCTCCTGCGGGCACTGGCGAGTCTGAAGGGGCCAGACGAGC
>JBQTJG010000122.1:0-2838 GCA_052387355.1 Armatimonadota bacterium
TACTCTTAATCATGAAAGAAGGCCTGGTGCGCTACCGGCACCTGGTGGATCTCAAGACGATCCCCGGGCTCAATGAGATCCACTACGATCCGGCGAGCGGCACGCTGCGGATCGGGGCGACCGCGACGCACCGCGAGGTGGAGCAGCATCCCGGAATTCGCCAGTACTTTCCCATCGTGTCCGAGGTGGAGAACCTGGTGGCGAACGTCCGGGTGCGCAACGTAGGGACGCTTGGCGGGAACCTCTGTTTTGCCGAGCCTCACGCCGACCCCGGGACGCTGTTTCTCACGTTTGACACCGAGGTAGAGCTCTCCAGAGATGGCGGCGCGCGAAACGTGCCCCTCGGTGAGTTCTTCGTCGGCCCCTACGAGACAGCCCGGCAGCCCGACGAGGTGCTCACGAGGCTGTTGGTCAGGCGCTGGGGGGACCACACCCGCGGAGCCTATCTGAAGTTTGGGTACCACGAGCGGCCCACGCTGGGGGCGGCCGTAGCCCTCACGCTTGACACCGGGCATGCCGCGGTCGCCGACGTGCGGATCGCCGTCGGATGCGTGGCGCCGACGCCTCTGCGCATGTCCAGAGCCGAGGATGTATTGCGCGGTCTCGTGTTGGCGGACGCAGATCAGCGCATCGACGAGGCCGCCGCGTCCGCCGCCGACGATGTGGACGCGGTGAGCGACCTGCACGGATCGGCGGAGTACAAGAAGGCGATGGTGAAGGTCTTCGTGCGCCGCGCGTACCGGGTGGCGCGCGCGCGGTTTGAGACGGACCCCCCACGCGAGATCTCCTCACAGGGGACCCCAGCGTGACGCGCCAGAAGAGCCCGGCATGACGCCCGAGGAGACCCTGGCATGACACGACAGGAGACCGCGGCGTGACGTCCCCGGACGCGCCCCGCCTGAGGCGGCCCACGATGGAGATCTCCCTCCGTGTGAACGGGCGGCCGTACGACCTCACCATCGAGCCGCGTGAGACGCTGCTGGAAGTCCTGCGGAACCGGCTCGGGCTGACAGGAACGAAGCTGTCATGCGATGTCCAGGTGTGCGGGGCATGCACCGTCCTGCTCGATGGGTTGGCCGTGAGCGCGTGCACGATGCTCGCCTACGAGGCCCGGGACCGCGACGTCCTGACGATCGAGGGGCTCGCCGACGGCGAGCGGCTCCACCCACTGCAGCAGGCGTTCATCGACCACGCCGCGCTACAGTGCGGGGACTGCACGCCTGGCATGATCCTGGCTGCCCACGCGCTGCTCGCCTCGAACCCGCGTCCAACCGTCCCAGAGATCAAGCACTACATGCGCGGGAATATCTGCCGGTGCACCGGCTACAAGAAGATCCTCGAGGCGATCGTCGCCGCTGCAGAGACGACCGCCGGTCCATCGCGCCCCTGAAGACGCCTGGCCTGTCAGTCGTCGGTCAGTCGGTCCCACGGCTTGACGCGCGGGAAAAGGTCACCGGACAGGCGCGCTACACGGTGGACTGTGTCCTCCCGGGCATGATTCACGGCGCGATCCTGGGCAGCCCGCTGCCGCACGCCAACATCGGGGCCATCGACACGTCGGTGGCCCGGCGACTTCCGGGCGTCCTGGGCGTGTTGACCTGCGAGGATGTCCGGGACATCCATCCCTATTATGGACACGCCATCAAGGACCGTCCTCTCAGTGCCATGGAGAAGGTCCGCTTCGTGGGCGAACCTGTCGCGGCGGTCGCGGCGGTCGACCCCCTCGTTGCCAGAGAGGCGCTCGACCTGATCCGCGTGGACTACCAGGAACTGCCGCCGGTGCTGGACGTTGAGGCTGCCCTGGCAGAAGACGCGCCGCTTGTCCACGAGTCGCGGGCCGGCGGACCGGTTGCCCGAGGCGCCGGTGGTCAGGGATCCAACATCTGCCACCACGCGTCGTACGAGTATGGCAATGTGGCGGAGGCCTTTGCCCGCGCGGCCCATGTGTTCGAGCACACCTTTACGTTCCCGATGGTCTATCACTATGCGATGGAGCCCCACGCCGTCATTGCATCGGTGGATGGCGGCCGCATCACTGTGTGGACCTCCGCCCAGCATCCGTTCCTCGTGCAGGCCGAGCTGGCGTCCATCTTCGGGCGGCCGCTCGAAGCGGTACGCGTCGTGGTTCCCTATGTGGGCGGGGGATTCGGCAGCAAGTCGTACACCAAGATCGAGCCGCTGGTGGTCGCATTGGCCCGCAAAGCAGGCCGCCCGGTCCGGGTCAGCCTCAGCGTGGGTGAGGCGTTTCACACCACGCGGCGGCACAGCGCGCGCGTGCACCTGCGCACCGCCCTCGATGCCGAGGGCTGCTTCGTCGCCCGGGAAGGCACGATCTGGCTCGATACTGGAGCCTACGCCGACAATGGCCCGGGCGTCGCCGACCGTGCCGCCAATCGGATCTTGGGTGGCTACCGCTGCGAGAACGTGCGGGTGAACGCCTACGCGGTCTATACCAACACGGTCCCGGCCGGGTCCTTTCGCTCCATCGGCGGGCCGCAGGCCACGTGGGCGAACGAGTCGCAGGTGGACATGATCGCCGACTCGCTCGGGATCGATCCGCTGGAGCTTCGCCTGCGCAACGTGCTGAATCCTGGGCAGACACTGCGCCCCGGCCAGCGACCCATCGACACCGATCTCGGGGATGGTCTGCGCCGTGTCGCCGCCGCCATCGGGTGGAACCGTCCGGCGCCGCAGGGCGAAGGACGAGGGCTGGCGGTGGGGATCACGGACGCGGGCGCAGAACCAGTCGCCACCGCCATTGTCCGCCTGCACCACGACGGCAGCGCCACCGTGCACGAGAGCAGCACCGAGATCGGGCAGGGCGTGCGGACGATCCTG
>JBQTJG010000123.1:0-14504 GCA_052387355.1 Armatimonadota bacterium
CGATCTTCTCGATCATCCGCCGGATGAACGTCACGTCGTCATCCTCGCCGAATCCGGTGATGTCGGTCATGATGTAGTACGCGCCATTGGGAACGATGCACCGGAATCCAGCCTCCGTGAGGATCTGGAGCATCGTGTCTCTTTTCTCCCGGTACATGGCGCTCAGGTTGCTGTAGTACTCGCGGGGAAACGCCAGCGCGACAACCCCCGCTTCCTGCAGCGCGGCCGCCGCGCCCACGGTCAGGAAGTCGTGCGCGCGCCGGATGCCGTCCGAGATGGCGGCGTTGGCGCACAGCGCCCAGCCCACCCGCCAGCCCGTGACGCTGTAGGTCTTGGACATACTGTTGATCGTGATCGTCCGATCGGCCATGCCCGGCAGCGAGGCGATGCTGATGTGCTCGGCCCCGTCGTACAGGATGTGCTCGTACACCTCGTCCGTGATCGCCAGGAGGTCGCGCTCGCGACACAGCGACGCGATGAGTTCCAATTCGTGACGTGTAAAGACCTTGCCGGTCGGATTGTGCGGCGTATTCACGATGATGGCCCGGGTGCTCGGACCAAAGGCTGCGCGCAACTCGTCGGGATCGAAGGGCATCGCGGGATCGGTCAGGTCCATCCGCACGTAGCGCAGGCGGGCGCCGGAGAGCATGGCGTCGGGACCGTAGTTCTCGTAGAACGGCTCGAAGAGCACCACCTCATCCCCCGGGTTGATCACCGCCAGTAGCGTCGCCATCATCGCCTCGGTCGCTCCGCATGTGACCGTGATGTGGCGCTCCGGATCGATCGCCAGGCCGTTGCTCCACGCCACCTTCTTGGCGACCGCCTCGCGTAGGCGTGGCGAGCCCCAGGTGATAGCGTACTGGTTCCACCCGGAGCGCAGCGCGGCGACCGCAGCGTCGAGCAGTTCCGTGGGCGGATCGAAGTCCGGGAATCCCTGCGCCAGGTTGACGGCCCCGTGCAGGTTGCACAGTCGTGTCATTTCCCGGATGACCGACTCGGTGAACAGCTCGACTCGGGCGGCAGGTCGCGGCACGCTGCTCCTCCTTGTGCGTGGATCGAGACTCAGGTGGGCACCACGCGGGCGACGCTGAAGACCTCGGGCACTTTCTCCAGTTTCTGCATCAGCGCGTGGAGTTGTCCCACGGTGCGGATATCGAGCACGATGTTGGTGACCGCCACTTTGTCCTTCCGCACCCGAGAATTGACCGACAGCGCGTTGATCTTCGTGTCGGCGATGGCGGCCATGATGTCCTTCAGGAGGCCCACACGGTCGAAGGCCTCGACCTCGATCTCGACCTGGTAGACGCCGTCCTGCGAGATCTCCCACTCGACCTCCAGCAGGCGCTCGGGGTGCGCGCGCAGGAACGCGATGTTGGGACAATCATTGCGGTGAATCGTCACGCCCCGGCCGCGCGTGATGTACCCGGCAATCCGGTCGCCCGGCAGCGGGGTGCAGCATCGCGCGAAGTGCATCAGCACGTTGTCGACGCCGCGGACCCGCACGCCACCCTGCACTGCGCCGGACGGCGCCGGCGGCGACGTCGGCAGCGGCGCTTCCACGGGCTCGGCCGGCGTCTCTCCGCGCAGCGCCTGCGCCACGTGCAGGAGCGACACGTCGCTGTTGCCGATCGCCGCGAGGAGTTCTTCCTCGGAGTGCATCCCAAACTGCCCGGCGATCTCGTTCAGGCGCTCCGGCTTCATGACCGCGACAACTGCCCCGGTGCGGCGCAGCTCGCGCTCGAGCAGCTCGCGTCCGCGCACGACGTTCTCCTGGTGGCGCTCGTGCTTGAACCACTGCTTGATCTTGGCGCGGGCGTGGCTGGTCGCCACGAAGGTCAGCCAGTCGCGGCTCGGGCCCGGGCTCGTCTTGTTGGTCGTGATCTCTACGATGTCGCCCGTATGCAGCTTCTGCGACAGCGGCACCAACCGGCCGTTCACCTTGGCGCCGACGCAGCGATGGCCGACATCGGTGTGGATGCGATAAGCGAAGTCCACCGGCGTGGCGCCGGCGGGGAGATCGATCGCGTCGCCCTTCGGGGTGAAGACGAACACCTCGTTCTGGAACAGATCGAGCCGGACCGACTGGACGAACTCGCGGGCGTCCCCCAGGTCCTTCTGCCACTCCAGCAGTTGCCGCAGCCAGGCCAGTTTCTGGTCGGCCTCGCGAGTCTGCGTCTTCCCTTCCTTATACTTCCAATGGGCCGCGATCCCGCGCTCTGCTTCCTCATGCATCTGGTGGGTGCGAAACTGTATTTCCAGCGGCTCTCCCTCATAGATGACCGCGGTGTGCAGCGACTGGTAGCCGCTGGTCTTGGGGTTGGCGATATAGTCGTCGAACTCGCCAGGGATCGGCTTCCACACGGCGTGCACGACGCCGAGCGCCGCGTAGCAGTCCTTGACATCTTCGACCAGCACCCGTACGCCCAGCCGGTCATAGACGCGAGCAATCGGCTGGCCTGCGTACTTCGGCCGCTGAAGTTTCCTCCAGATACTGTAGATGTGCTTGGGTCGGCCGGTGATGTGCCTGGGGTCGACTTTGATGCCGGCGCGCTGGAGCTCACGGTAGAGCACGCCCACGACCCGATCCACCAGATCTTGTCGCGAGCTCTCCGCCTGGGTCAGCGAGTGGGTGATCTCGGCGTACGCTTCCGGCTCCAGTTGTTGAAACGCCAGGTCCTCGAGTTCCTTTTGGATGCTGCCAATACCCAGTCGTTCGGCGAGCGGCGCGTAGATCTCGAGGGTCTCCTTCGAGGTTCGCCGGCGCTTCCAATCGGGAAGTGGCGCGATCGTGCGCATATTGTGCAGCCGGTCGGCCAGCTTAATCAAGACGATGCGGATGTCATTCGCCATCGCCAGGAACATCTTCCGGAGATTCTCCGCCTGGCGTTCCTCGCGGCTCTGCCACTCGATCTTGCCCAGTTTGGTGACACCATCGATGAGCGGGGCGATCTCCGCTCCGAAGCGCTCGCGCAACTCCTCCGGCTCGACCCCAGTGTCTTCGAGGACGTCGTGCAACAGCGCCGCGGCCACCGTCGTGGGATCCAGACGCAGGCCGGCGAGAATTCCGGCGACGGCGACCGCATGTGTCACGTAGGGCTCGCCTGAAGCGCGCGTCTGGCCGTCGTGGGCTCGCGCCGCCGCGAGATACGCCTCGCGAACAACGTCCAGATCGGCCTTAGGGAAGTGCGCGCGGAGTGTCGCGACCACGCCCTGGACTTCAGGCGGCAGGTCCTGAAAGCTGCCCTGTTGCCGGCGCAGATCCAGCCACTTCACCGTCTGGCACCCCGCTTCGAGTATTCTTACACAGGTTCGTGGCCGTCCGAGCGGGCCCTTCTCCGCTACGGGCCGGCCAGGTCGGCCAGGATCGCAGACGCCGGGCCCGTCGCCCAGACTCGCAGATCCGTCCAGGCGGCCCGCTCCCTGAGACCTTCTCGATAGCGTAGCGACCGTTCGAGGTCGACCCGCGCGCTCGGATCGATCAGGGCGTAGCGCGAGGGCGACCCCTCGGCGCCCTCCTGAGATACGACCCCGGCCTCGACGAAGATCCCCAGGGCGGCGGTCATGGTGTCAGGCGACGGGCCAGTATCCGCGGTCACTTTGAACTGTGTCGCAGGCCACGCCCACGGGCCATCGGCATTCAAGGCTCGAAATTGCTGGTAGCACCGCACCAGGATCTCGCGCGATGGGTATCGTGTCTCAAGCCTGGCCTGGATCGCGGCGATTTCCCCAGGACCATAGCACAGCTCGGTCACGGCGATCCGTCCATCCAGCCCCGCCGCGCCCAATCCCTCGGCGGCGAGCAGCCGTGTCGACGGCAGGCTGAGTGCGATCACACGGGACACGTCCCCGGGGAGTGAGGGATCAACCAGGAGCGTGCCTCCGACTAGGGTGGTGATCTTCCCCGCCGCATACAGGTCCTCCAGGACGTGGCGGAGCGCTGCGGGCAGCCCGTCGTGGTAGTAGGCGATGGGCCCATCGCGGTCCGCGTAGCGCTCACGCAGGCGCCGGGCCTCCGCCACGCTCGATCGGGCATCAGCGGAGATGCAGAGGACTTTCTCCCTGCGCACCCCAGTGCCCGACATGAGATCCGGCTCCCCCCTGCCTCGGTGGTCGACGATCCTGAGATTCGTCCGCGGTGACGGGTCCACGACGAAACGCTCCATGCCAAATGCCCTACAGGTCTCGCGGAGCTGCCCCTGGGGGCCAGGTCCCGTGATGAACCTGATCCGGCCGCCATAGCGGGGACCAAGCGCCTGGACGTCATCGAACGAGAGGGAGTCCACCACCGCGATGACGGTCTGAACGGACGGAGCCCGCCACTGCATCCACGCGGCTGATGCGAACATCAGGTCGAGCTCGCCGCCCTCCAAGGCGCGGTTGAGCCTTGCGGCGCCCCGTGGTGATTGCACGCCGTGGGCCGCTGCGGCGCGCATCCCCAGTCCTCGAAGCCAAGGCCGCGCAAGACCGTACCAGGCCTCGACGTCGGTGACGCGGGGGAGCACGATGGCCACGGGCCCATCGCGCCGGGCGATGAGAGCGGTCGCAGCCATCACCACGCAAGACACCAGGCCGCGCCCCGGACCGAAGCGGGCCGCGACCGGCTCGCCGGCGAGGAGAACGTCCAAGACCTGGCGCTGACCGGCTGTCGGCAGGCGCCCTCGGAGAAGCCGTGCCGCGAGCGTATTCAGGAATTCCGGGCCGGCGGGTCTCTGCGCGAGAGGCCGCAGCGGTTCATCGACCGCGCCGGACCGGATGGCGTCCCGTTCGACCAGGATGTTCAGCCCCCAGGCCCGGTCTCCCCCACCGGTCAGCGCTGTGGCGGTGGCTGTGTAGCGAGCGCCGGCATCGATCGCCGGAGCCAGATGGGCCGCCAGTTCCGCTCGCACGAACCCCAGTTGCCGCGCATCGTCCACACAGACCTTGATTGCGTGCGGGTCGCGCGGATTGCCGGGATCGCGCACCAACCTCAGGCGGTCGCCGGCGCGCACCAAGGGCAGAAGCGCCTGACGTCCTTCGAATGTGACGCCCACGAGCTTGGTGTGGAAGGCCGGCGCGTCCTCGATATCTGACCCGCGGCCATCGAGGTAGTCGTCGGAACGATCAAACAGGCGCGCCAGCACTCCCGCGGTGTCTGCCGCGATCGCCGCAAGGTCAACATCAGGAGTCCACAGGTGCTCGACGACGAGTTGAGGAGCGGGACTGTCACGCCACCGGTCCGGCTCAACCGCGTACGCCAGATCGACGCGCGCCTGGGTGAACGCCAGCAACTCGGCGCGCTCCCCGAGCCGAAACGCGATCGCCTCCGCCGTCCGCGAGCCGTCACTGACCACCAGCCGCAGATGCGTCCCGTCGCCGACAAGCCTGGTCCCAATCGCCCTGAGGCCGCGGGTAAGAAACACCGGCCGGTCGTTGCCCGATCCAAAGGGCGCGAGCCGATCCACTTCAGCAGCCAAGTGCGGGGTGACGTGTTCCAGATCAACCTCCGCGTCAACCTGAATGGTCGGCAGCAGATCCTCCGCCTGGAGTCTCGATCCGACGATATCCAGAAACGTCGCGCGGAACCGGGGGATCGCCTCGGCGGGAAGGGCCAGACCCGCGGCCAGGGCGTGCCCGCCGTAGGCGGTCAGCTCTCCGGCAGCGGTCGAGAGCGCATCGACCAGATGGAGCGACGGGATGCTGCGCGCCGATCCTTTGGCGACGCCGCCCTTGACGGCGATCAGGATCGCGGGGCGATAGTACCGCTCGACGAGCTGCGAGGCGACAATGCCCATCACACCAGGATGCCACCCCTCGCGGGCCAACACGAGCGCCGGATGGTCGTCAAGGCTGCCGGCTTCAACCTCCTCAATGGCCTCCGCCAGCACCTGATCGCACAGCGCACGCCGCTCTTGATTGAGCCGATCGAGCGCGGCTGCGATCTCGCGGCACTCATCGGCATCATCGCTCACAAGCAGGCGGACAGCGGTCGCCGCGTGCGCCAGTCGCCCGGCGGCGTTGATCCGCGGGGCCAGCCCGTGGGAGATCGCCCGAACGTGAAGAGGCGGCTCCGCACCTGCCACGTCGAGGAGAGCGCGCAGTCCTTGAATCGCCGGCTCGCCGAGCGCCTGGAGTCCGTGGGACACGATAATCCTGTTGTCGCCGGTCAACCGGACCGCGTCGGCGACCGTTCCCAGCGCGGCGAGACCGATCAGATCAGGCTCGATCTCCTCCAGCCCGAAGGCGCCACGCACCCCGCGGCAGACCTGAAACGCCAGGCCGGCGGCGCAGAAGTCGCTGGACCCGGCGGTCAATCTGGGATTCACGATGGCGTAGGCCTGCGGCAGCGTGCCGACAGCAGTGTGATGGTCGAGGATGATCAAATCGACGCCCGCCGCGCGCGCGGCGTCGGCTGCCGCCACCGCCGTGATGCCGCAGTCCACGGCAACCAGCAGCCCGGCGCCATCCGCCGCGAGTCGTGCGACCGCAGCCGCGTGCAAGCCGTATCCTTCGCCCTGCCGGTCCGGGACGTAGAAGTCCACAGCAGCACCGGCCTGGCGCAGGACACGCACGAGAAGTGCCGTCGAGGTGACACCGTCGGCGTCGTAGTCGCCATAGATGACGATGGGTGTGTGCTCACGGATCGCGCGAACCAGACGGTCTACGACACGATCCATCTGGGCGAGAGCGAAGGGGGAGCTCAAACGTTCCAGGCGAGTGTCGAGAAAGGAGCGGGCCGCCTCCGGATCACGCAGGCCCCGATTGATCAGCACCTGCGCGACAAGCGGGTTGATGCCGAGCAAGGCAGCCAGGCGGGTGGATCCCTCGATGTCAGCAGGGAGGCGTCGCCAGCGGGCAGCAGGCGGCGCGCTTGTGGCTGCCACCGTTTCTGTTGCCTCCACACGTGTCCCCGGCCCGACTGGGGAAAACCCATCCTGCGGTGCTCGGCCGTCTACTGGCGCTGGTCCGGTTTGTCGCCGACCTCGTGCACCCGGGCCTCGAGGTCCCGGACGCGGGCCTGCAGCTCCCGCAGCCGCGTCCGGAGGTGCTGCTGGCCGACGACGCTGCTGACAAACACGAGGAAGCCACCGACGACCGCCGCGGCGATCACGGCGAGGGCGAGCGAGGTCTCCACGTGCCACGCCAGGAAGCGCACCGCCACGGGGGTGGGGTTCGCCAGCGCAAACATGGTGACGATGGCAAAGAGCACCAGGGCAACCAGGCCGAACGCCGACATGGGGCGGCTCACCGCCTCCGGGACCGACGCCGGCGGGCGGGCGGACTGCCCTGGGCGCTGCGTGCCGCGACTGGAGGCTCGCCGGGCACCGAGACTGGGGATGGAACCGAGACGGCCGGCGCCTCCTGCGTGTCCTGGCGGCGCCCTCCCGCACGGCGGTCCGACCAGAGGTGCCAGTCCACGAGCAAGGCGCTCGCGTTGAAGATCGACGAGTACGAGCCGGTCAGGATTCCCACCATCAGCCCGAACGCGAAGTCTCGGATCGTCACCCCACCGAAGACGTAGATCGCGGCGAGCGCGAACAGCGCGCTTATGCCCGTGACGACCGATCGCACCATGACTTCGAGCAGACTGCGATTCACCAATCGGTCGAACGGCTCCTTGGTCCTGAGCGTCAGGTTCTCACGGACGCGATCGAACACCACGATGGTATCATTGATCGAGTACCCGACGACGGTCAGCAGCACCGCGACGAACGCGCTGTTGACCTCCGTCCGTGTGATGGCGAAAATGCCGACCACCACGAGCAGGTCGTGGAGCAGTGCGGCGTCCGCCGTGACCGCGTACCGGATCGACTTGAAGCGAAAGGCGATGTAGAGCACTTGAAGCAGCAGCCCGAGCACCACGGCAATGATGGCCACGTTGCGCAGTTCGCGCCCGATCTTCGGACCGACCTGGTCCTCGCGCAGGACGGTGACGGTCCCGAAGTTCCTCCTGATGGCGGCCAGCAGGGCGCCCTTATTGTCTGGGCTGAGCGGCCGCGTGCGGATGAACACCTCCTGATCCGCCTTCTGGATGATGCTCTGCCCTGTGGCGAACCGATCGACCAGCGCCCGGATATCACCGGTGGAGAACGCCCTCTGGAGTTTCAACTGGAAGTAGTTGCCGCCGGTGAAGTCCACGCCCCAGTTCAGCGCGCCCTGTCCGCCGGCCACATTCACGATCAAGGCGACGAGACCGGGGACGATGAGCAAGACCGAGATGGCATAGCCCCACTTGCGTTTGCCGATGATGTCCCATGTGCGGGGCGTCATCGTCGGATCCTCCCGGCGACGCGCTCCAGCACGGGGCTCAGCCCGGTCGTTGCTGCGGCATCCACAAAGGTGCGCGTCACCGTGATCGCCGAGAACATGCTCACCAGGACCCCGATGGTGAGCGTCACCGCGAATCCACGAATCGGTCCGCTTCCAAGCGCAAAGAGCACCACACCCGCCAGGAGCGTGGTCACGTTCGAGTCAAGAATGGCCGACATCGCCCGGTTCCAGCCGGCGCTGATGGCCGCTCGCAGACTCTTGCCGGCCCGCAACTCCTCTTTCATCCGCTCGAAGATGATGACGTTGGCGTCCACCGCCATGCCGAGGGACAGAATGATCCCGGCGATCCCGGGGAGCGTCAGCGTGGCGCCGAGGCCGCTCAGCAACGCCAGGACAATGATCAGGTACAGACCCAGGGCCGCGTCCGCCAGGATCCCGGGCAGCCCGAAGTAGAGCGCCATGAAGAGCACGACCGCCACACCGGCCACCACCCCGGCGCGCAGGCTGGCGTCGATCGAGTCGCGGCCGAGTTGCGGACCGATGGTGCGGTTCTCGACCACCTCCACGGGGATGGGTAGGGAACCGCCGCGCAGCAGCACCGCGAGGTCGCGGGCTTCCTCGATGTTCTGGTATCCGCCGCTGATCTGGCCTGAGCCGCCCGGGATGCGGTCCCGGATCACCGGGGACGAGATGACCACGTTGTCCAGGACGATGGTCAGGTACTTGCCGACGTTGGCGCCGGTATAATCCTCGAACTTCTTTGCGGCCGGTCCGCGAAACTTGAAGTTGACGATCGGCTCCGCGCTCTGCTGGTCGAAGCTCGCCTGGGCGCTCTCGAGATCGGCGCCGGTCAGGATCACTTTCTTCGCGAGTTGCAATGTCCGGCCGCCGGCCGGTGTCTGCTGACCGCGCGGCGACGGCTGGGGCGCGAGTTCGGATCCAGGCCCCGGAAGCGTGACGGTCTTGCCGTCCGTGCTCCAGCGCGCGCCGTCCGGTAGGGGCTGCGCGCCGGTATCGACAAATTCGAGCAGCGCGGTCTTCCCGATCAGATTGATCGCCCGCTGTGGGTCGTCGACACCGGGCAACTCTACGATAATCCGGTTCGTCCCCTGGCGCTGGACGGTCGGTTCTACGACGCCAAGCTGGTCGATGCGATTCTCGATGACGCGCATGGCCGCGTCGACCGCCTCAGGCGTCGCCTTCGTCGTCGGCGTATCCTGCCCCTCGAGCACGAGCATGCTTCCGCCCTGCAGGTCAAGGCCAAGGTTCATCCGCAGTGCTGGGGCCCGGAACGTCGGCGTGCGGCCAACGAACACGACAGGGCGGAACGCGATCTGGAACGCTGCGAGCGCAACAACGAGAATGCCAATCAGACGGAAGCCAAGGCGTCCCAAGAGGATTCCCTTTCCCGCCAAATAGCCGATTCGGCGCAAAAAAAGAGGGCTGAGCCCGGCTCATTATAGCCATGGCTGAAACGCACTGTCAAACGCGCTGCGGCGTCAGAGGTCGGGCGGGGCGAGCCCAAGCATCCGCATCCAGAAGAAAAGCTGCGCCCGGTGGTGGACCGTGTGCTCCCGCGCATACCACAGCGTGTGGTGCAGCGTCTGCGGGCCCCACGGGGTCCAGTGTGTCATCGCGAGGTCGGAGACCGCCAGTCCGTTGGTCAGGGACATGGTGGCCTCGTGGACTGCGCTCAATCCCTCGAGCAAGGAATCAATTGACGGGAACCGATCGCCGACTTGCGCGGCCAGCGCGTGGACGGGTACTTTCCAGAACGACCCGTCGATCTTCCACCAATCCCGATCCAACTCTCCTTTCAGGTTTTGCCGGATCAGGAAATCCTCCCACGTGAAGATGTGAATGATCAGGTCGTGAATACTGGGGAACCCATCGGCGGGGCGGAAGGCTAGATCAGCCGTTGAGAGGGTGTTGACCGCCCGACGGAGCACCGACTGCACGCTATCCCAGAAGGGCAGAAGCGTCCGCATCTCCACATCGTCGGGCTTCCATACCCCGGCGGGCGTCCAACCCATGACAGCCGGGCGGGGAAACGTCGAAGGCGGATCGTAACCGAGCAGCCGGAGCCGCGTGAAGATCTGGCCCCGATGGTGCTGGTCGTGCTCGACCAGATGCCAGAAGATCCAACGGAGGGTGTTCTCTTTCTCCCACGTGGCCCGGCGCTTCAAGCACAGATCCGCGGCATCGAGCTCACCGAGGAATGCCGCCACAGGAGCGTGAACCGCGCCCAGGCCCTCCCTGATCGACGCCAGCGAGGGAAACCGCTGCGCGCGGTACGCGTCCTTTTCCTCGGTCGAGAGGCGTTCCCAGGCCGCGGGACGCCAGGAGGCGTACGGCTCGCCCTGAATACCGCCGCGCCACCAGAATTCCTCTGTCGTGATGATGTGGCGCAGGATTTCGTCCAGCGTTCGCAGGCCCGGAGCGAGCCGGACCGCCAGGTGCTCGGCCTTGAGCGGCTCGATGATCTCGAGCAGCAGCCGTCGGTTGTCTTCCCAGTAGGGAAACAACTGAATCGCCTTCATGTGTCGCCTCTCTGCCGTTCATTTCTCGCCCGGCGGCGCCCGACCTTCGTTGCGCGTGCCGCGCCGGGGGCGCCCGGTCCGCGGAGGAGAGCGGCGCCGTCCTACGCGCATCTGCAGCGCAGGGAGGCGAGGGCTACGGGCGAACCGTTTCGGTGTGAGTCTGTTCTCCGAACACATTGATGTGCCTGAGCGTACGCCGCTTCGCCTGGATGGTTGCCAGGTGTTTGTCGGGACATGCTCGTGGGCCGACCGAAGTGTGGTCGCCAGCAACTTCTATCCACGCGGCACTAAGACTGATCCCAAGGCGCGCCTCCAGCACTATGCCAGCGTCTTCCCTACTGTGGAAGTTGATGCAAGCTACCATGCGCTCCAGCCGCCTGACCGCGCACGGAAGTGGCTGGAGTGGACGTCGCCGGCGTTCCGGTTCAGCGTCAAGGCATTCGCCTGGATGACGTGGCACGAGAGCGACCCGCGGCGGCTGCCGCCGGAGATTGCGACGCTCCTGCCGCCTGCGCTCCGAGCCGGCGGCCCGATCCGTGGGGGGGAGGTTCCGGAGGAAGTCCTGGCCGCGGCGTGGGATCACTTTGCCGCATTCGCCGATGTCTTCGCCCGCGCCGGCCGCCTGGGCTATGTGCTCTTCCAGTTCCCGAAGGGTCAGGGATTCACGCCCGACCTGTTCAGCTACCTGGAGGCCTGGGCCCCCTACCTGCGCACATGGCCCGTAGCCATCGAGATCCGGCACAAGGAGTGGCTATACCCCAGGTACCGGGAACGCTTCATGGGGTACCTCCGTGAGCACGGCCACGCGTACGTGATTCCTGACATGGTGCAGGCGCAGTACCTGCCGCCACCGGAGGTCGAGCTGACCGCCGACTGGTCGGTGGTGCGGTTTCACGGCCGCAGCGCCGCGCTGATCCAACGCCGCGCTTCGACGGATCGCGCCTATGACTATCTCTATTCACCCGTGGAACTCGATGAATGGGCGGCGACCGCCCGGCGACTCACACAGCGGGTCGGATCACTGTACCTCATGTTCAACAACCACGCCCGTGGTCAGGCGGCGCAGAACGGGCGCGAGATGCAAGACTTGCTGGCGGGCGCAGGCGACTGAGGGCCCGCGCCAGGAGCCATCTTGGCGCGTCAGTGCGCCGCGTCGTCGCCCGAGGCAACCGACCGCTGTGAGGCCGCCCTCAGTGCGGAGGGCCTCGCCAGATACGGGAGTGCGGAGGCACCCAGGATGGCGGCGCCCGCGAAGAAGGCGGCTGTGAAACCCAGGGACTGCACCACCACCCCCAGGACCACCGGGCCCAGAATAATCCCGATCCGGCTCATCAGCATGCGCATACCCATCCCAAGGCCCGCCGCCTCGACCGAGAATCCCGCGGCGAGGGCCGCCGCGACGATAGTGAACGAGAGGCCTCCGGCAAAGCCGAAGACCACCACCGCGAGGCCCATGCCGAGCTGCGACGTCAGTACCGGCATCAACGCCAGCGACACCGCGACCGTCACCAGACTCAGGATAATGCTCTGTGTGCGCCAGGCGTGTGACGTGAACAGCCCGATGAAGGGACGCACCGCCGTGTTGGATACGGCCCGCAGGGAGAAGAAGATCGCGATGGCCTCGGGACCGTATCCTCTTACGATGAGGAGCAGCGGGAAGAACGTGTTCCAGAACGCCATCACCAGATCCCCAGTCAGGGTGACGAGGAGGGCGGCGCGTGTGGCCGGCTTGTCCCGCAAGGTGGACACGATGCTCTCGATGGCCGGGGGCCTGGCGACCATTCTCGCGGGCGGGCGACGTGCCGGGTTAATCGAGGCCAGCAGCCCCAGGGCGCTCAGGACAGCGGCCCCAACGAAAGCCATCCCATAGTTGGTTCCCCCGACCAGCCACGCCCCAAGACCCGGACCGACCACCTGAGAGGCGGAGGAAAAGAAGAAGTAGACGCCCATCGCCCTGATGACCGTCTGCTGCGTGGCCCCCAGGATCGTTTCCACCTGGGTCCCGATGGAGACCATGATCTGCGCCAGCCCGATGACGACGAGGCCGGCAGTGAGGGCGAACAGACCGCCTCCGGATATGATCATCAGCGGACCAATCGCTCCCAACAAGCACCCGGCGAACATCATGCGTCCCGAACCGACATGCTCCGCGAGTACCCCTGTCGGGACGCTCAGAATGAGCGCGACGATGTGGTAGCCGCCGAGGATGAGCCCCACGGCCGCCGGACTGGCACCCAGTCCTGTGGCGTACAAGGCGATAAAGGGGACGACGGCCTGCCATCCCGCCCAATACAGGAAGCCGACCGCGTTGGCTGACCGGGTAGAACCCTGACGCTGCACCGACGCAACGCCTACGGAGCTGCCGGCACGGACAACCCGGGTAACTCATTCTCGAGGATCCCGACCACCTGGAGCCAGGGCGGATTGGGGTACGGGTTCACGGCAATGCTCATTCCCAGGTTGCGCATGACGCGCACAGACGGAGCGTTGTCGTGGCTCGTCGTGGCGACCACACGCTTGAGATGCAACTCCCGAAACGCATGATCGATCATGCCTCTGGCCGCCTCGGTGGCGTACCCCCGCCGCTGATGGTCGGGAGACATCGCATAGAACAGGCCAAATTCAGTCGAGGTACGCTGCGTCCGAGCACGATCGCCGGCGCACGAAAGCGACGGAATCTGCCCGAACGCGTCCAGACACGGCACGAATCCACATGCCCCAATCACCTGATTCGCCTCCTTGAGCACGATGGCCCTGTCTCCGTACGGAGGCTGGTAGAGCTTCGCCAGTTCCTCGTAGCCCAGAATGGTCCACTGTAGCCATTGCGCTCGGTCGTCGCGCGACTTCGCGCCCTCCGTGCCGATGGCCGCATCGTGCAGCTCGACGTCCAGGATCCGGTGGATGTCGTCGAGGTCGCCCATGGCAAAGGGTCTGATGATCAGCCGCGCGGTCTCGATCGGTGGAATGCCAACACGGATCTCCCGCACGCTGACGGCTCCCTCTGCGTGGCACCCGGGCGAGGTGCCGACAGGTATTCTGCCTATCTCAATGCAACGACGACGAGAAGCCTCTGCGTTACCGATCGGCCATCGCGGCCCACGACAATCAAGAAGTAGGTCGTCGTCTGTGCTGGCGAGATGTCCCGGCAACCCCGCTCTAGCTCCGTGCGCGCCAGGTCTCCAAGGTCAAAACCCACGCTGGCGCTGATACTCGCGCTGCGGGCATTGGCGATGCTCCAACACACCTGGGTGGTCTCTCCCCGAAACAAGGGGGACTTGCGGACCGTGAAGCTCAGGATCTGGACTTCCAGCACGCGCACCTCGACCGTGATCTGCTTCCTGTGCTCCCTCCCATCCACGCCAACGGCCGTGATCGTATAGGTGGTCGGCTGCCGCGGGCTGATCGTGCGGCATCCCTTTTCGAGCTCCCCCGGCGCGAGATCACCGATACCTTGATCGATGCGCGCGCTGCGCGCATTGAATAGCACCCAGCACAGCTCGGTGGAGTCGCCCAGCAGGAGGGTGGTCCTGGCGGCGGCCAGCTCAACACTCGTCGCCGGTGTGCGCACCTCTACTGTCACCTGGCTACTCACCGGCCGGCCATCTGCGCCTGTCACAGTCAACGTGTAGGTCGTCGTCTGTCTCGGCGACACCGTGCGGCAGCCTCGGGCAACGTCTGCGGGATCGATGTCACCGACGTCCGGATCCACACGCGCGG
>JBQTJG010000124.1:0-6595 GCA_052387355.1 Armatimonadota bacterium
ATTGTGCAGGACGCCAACGCTGTCGAAGAAATGGGGCAGACCGGTCTTCCGTGCCCAATCGCGCGTCGTCGTGAGAATCTCCGCATGTCGCAGGTTTGCCGCGGGGGTGAAGTGATCGATGGCCAGCACGATCCGCGACAGATCCCACAGCCGGCCGCCCAAACGCTCGAGCGTCGGCGCGATCCGCCGCGGTCCAGAGGAATCATGCATCGCCGCCAGGTCGACGTTGGCCCAGACTTCGTCGTCCGGCGCGACGTGGGAGCGACCTGCTGCTCGCGCGATGATCTTCTCGGTCAGGGTCATCGGCATCGTGTCACCGGACAAGGGAGGCGCGCCCCAACTCGGCGGCCCGCGGATCGGGCCGGCTTCACGGCGATCGCCCCCGAGTATCCGAGCGCCGTGGAGATGCGGGTCGCCCCATCCCGGACGAGATTGACATAGTGGCGCACGCGCTCGGTCGTGAAGCGATAGGCGGGTCCGGAGATCGTCAGGCCGGCCACCACCTGACCTGTTCCATCTTGAACCGGCGTACTGACAGCCGACGCCCCGGCGACACGTTCGTCGGTGCTCGTAACGTACCCCCGGCGCCGGATCTCGGCGAGGGTCCGGCGCAGGCGCCGCGGATCCGTGATCGTCCGCGGCGCAAGGGGGCTTAGCCCCTCGGCAATCACCGCGTCGATCTCCGTCTCATCCATGAATGCGAGCAGCACCTGACCGGAGGCGCCGGCATAGAGCGGAAGCGGCCGGCCCAACTCGACGAAGTGCCGGATGTCCTGCGTACTCTCCGCCTTCTCGATGCATACGCGGCGGCGGTCGATGATGATATTCAAGTTGACGGTTTCTTCGGTCGTCCTGGCAAGCTCGCGGATGACGGGCGTCGCGGCCTGACGGACCTCGGTCCGGGCGAGGAAGAGATTGCCCAGGCGGAATAGATTCGGCCCGACCCCGTACTGCGCGGTGTGCGGATCCCGCGCCAGGAACCCACGGCCGACCAGGGCCATCACGAGCCGGTGTACCGTGGCCTTCGGAAGCCTTTGGGCGCGGCTGAGATCGCTGATCCCCAGGTCGCGTCCTTCGCGCAGAAACGCCAGGAGGATGTCGAGGGTCCGCTCAACAGCCCTCGCGGAACCTCCACCACTTGTGGCTCCTTCGCCACGTGCGCGTGGGCGAGATGCCCCTCGTTCCATCATATGGGACGCCGTTCCGAAAGTTCGGTATGACCGGCATGCGGTCCTGCTGCCCGAGGAGATCCCGAGGTAGATATCCGGATGATGCGAAGGCAATGGTCCGAAGGACTCGCTACGTCCTCGGGCAGAGATCCTGCGACGTCAGCACAGCCGGCGCCGAGCCAGCGTAATCGCGATCGGTGAGCAGCACCTTCCTGAATCCACCCTCGTACGTGGCGACGCCGACGCGCATGTCCGCCTGGCCGCACGGCAGGAACCCATAGGTCCCCAGCGGAAGATCGAACTTCTCCCCGGAGAGGATTCGCCGCGCGACGACCGCGCGGTCGGTGGTCCCCGCCGACTCGATCGCCTGCTTGATCAACTGCACCGTGCCCCAGCCCCAGCCGTTGTTGCGGGTGGCGCGCCGTGAGAATGCCTTCAGGAACGCCAGGCCCATGCGCTTGGACTCACGTTCGGGCTCGGTGCGCTGGAACCGCCGCGCATCCGCGCCGTCGTCGTACACCCAGGGGGAATAGAAGCCCCGGTTCCGATCGCCGACGGCATCCATGTACGGGAAGTCTTCGAGCAGATCACTTCCATAGAAGGCCTGGGTCAGGCCCAGCTCACGGTACTGCAGCGAGATGCCGATCATCTCGCCGAGCAGCCCAATCGCCAGGACCGCCTGGGCGCCCGAGCCTCGGGCTCTGGTCAAGATAGTTCGATAATCGGTGGCCGCGAAGGGGAAGAACTCGGGTTCGCCCACAAACCGGCCGCCCAGCTTCTCGAGCACTGCCCTGAACTCGGTGACCATCGAGCGGCCGAAATCGGTGTTCTGCGCCATGGCGAAGAATGTCCGGTCGTTGTTGGCGACGACCGCATACTTGGCCAGTGGCGCCATCTCGATCTTGGCCTGCGGCCCGATCCGTACCGACAGCGTGGCGCTGGACTTCTCGCGCGCCGGGCCGGTCAGTTCCGTGGCGAACGCATAGATGACCTGCGGGATGCCAGCCTGCGCGAAGATCGGCTGCGCGGCCAGCGCCGACGAACTGCAGAAGTTGCCGCCGACGAAATCCACCCGCCTCGTGACCAGACGATTGGCGCCCTCGGCCCCTCCCTGAGGACTGCAGCGATCGTCCTCGAAGGCCAGCTCCACCCTAACACTTCGCCCGCCGACTCGAATGCCGCCGCCTTCATTGATGAGCCTGGCCGCGAGCTCTGCCCCTTCTCGCACGCCGTTCCCTTCTGCAGCCGCGGCGCCTGTGAGCGGCACGATGAACCCGATCGTGATCCGGTCAGGCGGGGCGGCGCCGCCATGCCCGGGCGCGCCGGATAGACCAAGGACCAGCGCCAACGCAAGCATCCCCACGATGATCTTGCTGAGTGACTGCCGGCAGGTGCGCATCACCAAGACCCCCTTCGTCTCTTCGCTTCTGGCTCCACCCAACGTCCCACGATGTGGAACAGGCAGATGGAGACAACGTGGCCGGAGGTACTTGGACGGGGGACATACCACCTCCTTTCACAGGCGCCCTCCACCACCACGATGGCCTCGGTCCGCCATTGAAAACTCGAGCGGGACCTGCTATAAAGCCCACGAAGCCGGAGGAGTTCCGCATGGACTTCGGCACGTTTGCGCAGTTCCTCGTCAACGCGCTATTCATCAGCAGTCTCTACGCGCTCGTGGCCCTGGGGCTGACGCTGATCTTCGGCGTCATGGAAGTCGCCGACTTCGCGCAGGGCGCCCTGTACATGCTCGGGGCCTACGTCAGCTTCTACATGACCAACCGGTTCGGGCTCAGCTACTTCCTTTCGCTTCCAGTCGCCATGCTACTCGTGGGCGCCATCGCCGTCGTCAACAATGTGGTCGTCTACCGGCCGCTGCGCAAGGCGGGTGGCGCCACCACGTTCGTCGCGGCGTTGGGCATCCTGCTCATCCTCCAGAACGCCGCCCTATGGGCATTCGGCGGCGAGTACCGGTTGATCCGATCCCCGTTCGGTGACGCCAAGGTCCAGGTGCTCGGTGTGATCATCACCTTCCACCAGATCTTCATCATCGTGGTGACGGCCATCCTGATCGGGAGCGTGTGGCTGTTCTTGAGAAAGGCCAAGGTGGGCAAGGCGCTGCGGGCGATGTCGCAGAACCGCGACGCCGCCGCGTTGATGGGCATCAACATGGACCGGATCTCATTCGTCACTTTCGCGCTCGCCGGAGCGCTGGCCGGCGCCGCCGGCACGCTGATCTCTCCAACGCGGGCATTCGACCCGCACATCGGCGCCGTCGCCATTTTGAAATCGTTCGCCATCGTGATCTTCGGCGGGATGGGCAGCGTCTCCGGAGCGATCATCGCGGCCCTGATCGTGGGGCTGGCTGAAACGATGACTGCAGCCTATATCGCAGCGGAGTATAGCGACCTGGTGGCCTTTGGGCTGATGATCCTGATCCTGTTCGTCAGGCCGCAGGGGATCGGGGGGAGCGCCACCACCCCGTGACGCTAAGAGCGCTGGGTCTGGTCGCCGCCGCGATCATGCTTCCCCTGGTCTTCCCCTCTATTGCCCAACACAACCTGCTCATCTTGATCGGCATCAATGTCATTCTGGTGGCGAGCCTGGATCTGCTCATGGGGTACGCCGGCCTGACGTCGCTGGGGCATGCAGGGTTCATGGGCATCGGTGCGTACACCTCGGCGCTCCTGGTGATGCGGTTCCACGCGCCGTTCCCTCTGGCCCTGCTTACGGCCACGATCGCGGCGGCGCTCGGCGGCATCTTCATCGGCTACCCGTCGCTGCGGCTCCGGCATCACTACTTCGTCCTGGTGACGTTCATCTTCGGCATCATCTTGACGCTGCTCTTCACCAGCCTGATCGGCGTCACGCGCGGACCCATGGGGCTCCCCGGCATCCCGTTTGCCACGCTGGCGGTCCCGCCACTCCTCACCTACACCTTCAACACCTTTCAGTCCAAGATCGCCTACTATTATCTGGTCCTGTTCTTCGTCGTGCTCGTCCTGCTGATCAAGGAACGCATCGTGGGGGCGCGCATCGGCCAGGCGCTGATCGCCATTAAGGAGGAAGAGAATCTGGCTCAAGCGATCGGCATCGACACACACCGGTACAAGGTACTCATCTTCGCCATCAGCACAGGCCTGGCGGGTCTCGCCGGCTCCCTGTACGCTCACTACACCACATTCCTCAGTCCCGAGTCCTTCACGTTTGTCGACTCGTTCAACCTCTTCGTCATGAATCTGGTGGGCGGGGCGGGGACCTTCGCGGGACCAATCGCCGGCCCTGTGCTGTTGACGGTCGTCCGGGATGTCCTCAGGAATATCTCGCCGGTCGTGGCCGAGATCGTCTTCGGCGTGTTCCTGATCGCCGCCATCGCCTTCCTACCGACGGGACTGGTCGGAGGGGTGCGGAGACTTCGACAGCGCGGGTCTTGAGAAGCGCGATGGCGATCCTGGAAGTGACAGACGTGACGAAGTTCTTCGGCGGCTTCCGGGCCGTGTCGAGCCTCTCCTTTGCAGTCGAGCCAGGAGAGATCCTGGGTCTGGTCGGACCCAACGGCGCGGGAAAAACCACGACGTTCAATCTCATCACCGGCTTCTCCGCGCCCACCTCGGGCCGGATTCTGTTCAAGGGAGAGGACGTGACGGGCAAGCCGCCGCACGACCTGGCGCAGCGGGGGCTCGTGCGCACCTTTCAGAACACCAAGGTCTTTTCGCACCTCAGCGTCGAGGCCAACGTCCGCATCGGATGCTTCAAGCGTGCGACCGGCGGGCTGCGCCGCACGCTGTTTGGAACTCCTCGGAAAGAACTTCAGGCGCTGAGGACCCGCGTCGATGAGATTGTCGCCTTCACCGGCCTGCAGGAGAAGCGAGACCGCACCGCGGACGATCTGCCGTACGGAGACCAGCGCACGCTTGAGATTGCCATCGCGCTGGGCGCCGACCCGGAGCTGCTGCTGTTGGACGAGCCGTTCGCCGGCATGAGCCCGACTGAGGCCGACCAGTGCATGACCCTGATCCACAGGACGCGTGAGAGCGGGGTGACGGTGGTCCTGGTCGATCATCACATGGACACCCTGACCAAGCACTGCGACCGCCTGGTCGTCATGCACCATGGCGAGAAACTGGCCGATGGCCGGCCGGCGGAGATTCAGAACGATCCGAAGGTGATCGAGACCTACCTGGGAAGTGGCGACATTGCTTGAGCTGCGCAACGTCTCCACCTACTACGGGAAGATCCGGGCGCTGCAGGAGATCTCGCTGCAGGTGCGTGGGCGCGAGGTCGTCGCTCTGATCGGCGCCAATGGGGCAGGGAAGAGCACGACGCTCCGGACGATCTCCGGCCTGGTAAGGGCACGTGCAGGTGAGATCCGCTTCAAAGATCAGGACATCACGCGTCTGGGTCCGGATCGTATCGTCCAGTTGGGCCTCGCGCACTGCCCGGAAGGCCGGCAGGTCTTCCCGGACATGACGGTAATGGAGAACCTCGAGATGGGCGCCTACACGCGCGACGGCGATCTGAACGCCGACTTCAATCGGATCTACGCGCTCTTTTCAGTCCTCCAGGATCGGCGCGGCCAACGGGCCGGTAGCCTGTCCGGCGGCGAACAGCAGATGCTGGCCATCGGTCGGGCGCTGATGTCAAACCCTGACCTGATCCTCTTTGACGAGCCTTCGTTGGGGCTGGCGCCGGTCATTGTCACAGAAGTGGCCAGGACGATCCGCACGCTCAACGAGCAGGGCAAGACCGTGCTCCTCGTCGAGCAGAACGCGCACGTGGCGTTCAAGGTGGCGCACCGCGGCTACGTGTTGGAGAACGGCCGCATCGTCCTGGAAGGCGACATTGCGAGCCTGATTGGCAACGAGCGTGTGAAGAAGGCCTACCTCGGCGGCTGAGGTGGAACGGCGGCATGGATCCAGCCGCCGTCGACGCGCAGGACGTCGCCGGTGATGAAACTCGACTCCGCAGACGCCAGGAACACGGCCGCAGCCGCGACGTCCTCGGGCGTCCCGACGCGGCCGAGCGGTGTGCGCCGCCGCCTCACTTCCCACCCGGCGGCGTCGAGAGCGGCCTCGGAGCCTGGCGTCGGGATCGCGCCGGGCGAGATTGCGTTGACGCGGATTCCCGCAGGTCCTAACTCGATCGCGAGCGAGCGGGTGAGCGCTACGATCGCGCCTTTGACCGCAGAGTAGACCGACGTCGCCGCGATCCCGGTCTCGCCGGCCACCGACGCCATGTTAATGATCGAGCCACGGCCCGCCGAGGTCATGATGGGTAGCGCGGCTTGAATCATCCAGAACGCGGCCTTCTGTCCAACCGCCAGCCTGCGGTCGTGCGTTTCAGCGGTCTCGTCGGCGACCGGGGCGCGGCGAGACCACATTGCGTTGTTGACCAGAACGTCCAGCCGTCCAAATCGATCCGCGACC
>JBQTJG010000125.1:0-2840 GCA_052387355.1 Armatimonadota bacterium
AAGGATGTCCGGTTTGAGGAAGCCCGGAAGCTGCGGATTCTTCGATTCGTCCACACGGGTTCGCACGGTGACACGATAGGGGAGCCGGAACACGACCCCTCGGTTCTTGGAGAGGCCCGGGCTGTACTTCAGGACTTGCTGGATCTCATTAACTCACAAGACGAGGAGCACTTCCGTGCCATGACGAAGCTCGCTGAGCCGCCTAGCGACAACGGAACCGACGAATAAGCACAAAGCGTAGTGTTTCCAAAGTCTGGGTTGTTTTCAACGCCTACCGAAACTATGGGGGGCTTCCTCGATCTATTTACGATACCAGAGGGAAATCGATCCCTGAGACAGCGGATCGCGCGCGAGCTCGGAGGCGGGCGGTCGATACACTTTTGCGATGTATGGCGGCTCGTGTTCATCGACGAACTCCTGAATCCTGGGCAGCGTGTTGACAAAGTTTTGCCCAAGCTCGGCGAGCGGAACCTTGCCAACCACGACGAGCAGTGCGACGCGATGCCGAACGACAGCAGCGAGTTCGTTCGGCGTATAGCGGATGCGCTCGTTGTGCGTGATCGCAATGCGGCCGTTGCGGCCGCAGTGCTCCAGCCACTGCTCGTCGGAGCCGTCGGGAGGGAAAAGATCGTGGTGCCGCTCGACGGTCAGGCCGGCGGCGGTGAGGATTTCTGGGAAGCGTTTGCCTAGATCGCGGTCCGTGAAATAGACACGGGTCACGCAGCGCGCTCGTAGAGCACTGCCTGCTCGACCTCCTCCACGGTTAAGTCGTAGTCCGCTGCGACCTCTGCTGCCGGTTCCTTGGCGTCAATCCGCCCGGCGATGGCGGCGGTCGAGATGCCCGCACGCGCAACGACCGGTCTGCCGAACGCGATTTTCGGGTCGATTGCGATGGTCCGAGGCGCGGGCGTGTCGGCTGAGACGAACGGATAAAGCCGGACCGGGAATTTCCACTCGTCCCACTCGACGCGCTTCAGGTGTTCCTCGAAGACAAGGCGCATTGCGAGCTGGCCCGAGGCGGGCAGGTCGATCAACTGGCCGTACTTGTCGAGAAACAGCCTTCCGGCGTCGGTGCGCAGCTCTTTGCTGAGGAGAAGGCGCTCGATCTTTAGCCTCCGCTCGGCGTAGTCCACCGCCTCGCGTACGGCCTTGATCGTCACCCCGTGCTCGGTGCGCAGTGAGCGCAGGACGTGCGCCTCGATCAGGTTCCAGAACGAGAGCACCGGGGGCTGCTTCTGCGGGGGATGGATTAGGGGCCGGAAGTGGCCGACGCCCTTGGCCCTGGGGTAGGCGCGGCCGGCCACCCAGGAGCGCAGGGTAGGAGCAGGCAGCTTGAGGTAGCGAGCCGCCTCAGTCAGGCCGTAGGCAGGCTGGTCTCTCAGGTCGGGCTTTTGGGCTGCTCTCCTCGCTTTCGCTTCCATATGCGGCATTATCTCGCCGAATGGGGGGATTCACTGAGTCCGTGGTCGAAGAGGCGGCGCTTGCCTGGCGCGAGGCGCTGCAGTACTCGATCGCGCACGGCCCGGACATCGCTCCGGGAGAGCTGGCGGCTGAGCGCAGAGACTATGGGCAGGTCGTGCTCGAGGATCGGCTGCGCCAGGCGCTCAAGCGGCTCAATCCCAAGCTGGCGGCCGAGGCGCTGGACGACGCTTTCCGGAAGATCGTCCGCGTAGAAGGCTCGACGGCGCAAGCGCGCAACCGGGCGTTTCACCGGATGCTCGTAGACGGCGTTACGGTCGAGTACCGGCGCCCCGATGGCTCGATCGCCGGCGCGCAGGTGCGTATCCTGGACTTCGCGAAGACCGAAAAGACCGACCAGAACGACTGGCTGGCCGTCAATCAGTTCACCGTAGCCGAGAACAAGCACACGCGCCGGCCAGACGTGGTGCTGTTCGTCAACGGCTTGCCGCTGGTGCTCATGGAGCTGAAGAACGCCGCGGATGAAAACGCCACGATCGCCACGGCTTACAACCAGATCAAGCCGTACAAGGGCGAGCTGACGACGCTCTTCGACTACAACGCACTGGCCGTGATTTCCGACGGCACCGAGGCGCGCATCGGCACGCTCAGCGCCGGCCGTGAGTGGTTCAAGCCCTGGCGCACGATCGCGGGCGAGACGCTAGCGCCGGCGAGCATGCCGGAAATACAGGTCATGATCGATGGCGTATTCGAGAAGCGGCGCCTGCTCGACTTGATCGGGAATTTCATCGTTTTCGAGGATGAGGGCGGCGGAAAGCTCGCCAAGAAGATGGCGGGTTACCACCAGTTCCATGCAGTGCGCGTCGCGGTAGAGGAGACGCTGCGCGCCGCCCCTGGCTTACGTGAGCCGGGCGCCGGCCGTTACGAGACGCGGAAACCTGGCGGTGAACGGGGCGACCGTCGGGTAGGGGTGGTCTGGCACACGCAGGGCTCAGGCAAGAGCCTGACCATGGCGTTCTACGCCGGCCGAGTGATCCGCGAGCCGGCGATGGCCAACCCCACCATCGTCGTCCTTACCGACCGCAACGACCTCGACGACCAGCTTTTCGGCACCTTCTCGCGCTGCCAGGATCTGCTGCGCCAGCCGCCCGAGCAGGCACAGAGCCGCGCGGACCTGCGCGCGAAGCTCGCGGTCGAGGCGGGTGGAGTGGTGTTCACGACGATCCAGAAGTTCCTGCCCGAAGAGAAGGGCGACCGGCACCCCGTGCTGTCCGACCGGCGCAACATCGTCGTCATCGCCGACGAGGCGCACCGCAGCCAGTACGACTTCATCGATGGCTTTGCGCGCCACATGCGCGACGCGCTGCCCAACGCCTCGTTCATCGGCTTCACCGGAACGCCGATCGAAAAGGCCGACGCGA
>JBQTJG010000126.1:0-30210 GCA_052387355.1 Armatimonadota bacterium
GTTGACCGCCCAAAACCGATAGACTCGCTCGTCGGCGTCATGATAACCTCGGGCAGCCGGCGCGAAGATGTGGACCTCATGGCCCAACCCCTCCAATCCCCGCCGGGTCAGCTCGACGCTGTGCACCACGCCGGTCACAAGGGGTTTGTGGCTGTCGGCGAAGATCCCGATCCTCACGCCAGAATACCGCAGATCTGCAACGTAGCGTTCCTGTGTGCCGGCCCGAACATGATGACCCCCCGTCTGGTCTGTACCCAGATGGGCGTTCAGTTTCGATAAAGATGCCCGACTGGCCTTCCAAGTAAGCGCACGGAGACCCTGACCGTTGGGTCAGGTAATCGCTCGACTGGATGGCTGAGGCGCGACCCAGCGTTCAGCGGTAGGGTAAAAGGGGGCGAACGAGGAGGTGTCCTATGGTAACAGTAGCCCAGATGATCCAACACGAGGTCCTCGGCTGGCCCGGAGTTACCGCAGAGCCGCACCGTTTTGGCGGGGTTGAGTTCCGCATCAACCATCGGGAAATCGGACATCTCCACGGCAGTCGCCTGGCCGATCTGCCGTTGCCAAAGCGCATCCGGGATGAACTCGTGACCTCCGGCCGCGCAGTTCCGCATCACGTGCTTCCGAACTCCGGATGGGTCAGCTTCTACATCAGCGGACCCCAGGACGTTGCGGATGCCATCGCCCTGTTCCGCCTCAACTACGACCGCCTGGCCAAGATTGGAGAGTCGGACGCGGACTAGCGAGCAATGATCGTTCATCTCCTGGACGGCACATACGAGCTGTTCCGCCAATTCTACGGCCTTCGCCGTTTCAACAAGGGCGAGGATCGGCCCTTCGGGGCTGTGATCGGCGTGCTGCATTCACTGTTGCAGATGATCGAGACAGGCACAACTCACGTCGGTGTGGCGACCGATCACGTCATCGAGTCCTTCCGCAACGATCTCTGGCCTGGTTACAAGACCGGGGAAGGCGTCGAGCCCGCACTCCTGGCGCAATTCCACCCGCTCGAAGAAGCGCTCACGGCTATGGGAGTGGCTGTATGGCCCATGACCGAGCTCGAGGCTGACGACGGACTTGCCTCGGCGGCGCAGATCGCCTCCGGAAGTAAGGGCGTGGAGAAAGTCTGCATCTGGACACCCGACAAGGACCTGGCGCAGTGCGTCCGCGGCGACTGGGTCGTGCAGATTGACCGCAGAGGGCAGAGGATTCTCGATGCGGAAGGCGTTCGCGCGAGGTTCGGGGTGGAACCCGTCCTGATTCCCGACTTCCTCGCCCTCGTCGGCGACCCGGCAGACGGATATCCAGGCATTCCGGGGATAGGTCCGATCACGGCGGCACGGCTGCTGAACCGATACGGCATCATAGAGGACTTCCCACGCGCCGTGCTGGGGGAGGATCGTCGCCACGCGGCGCTCCTATTCAAGAATCTGGCGACGCTCAGGACCGACGCGCGCCTCTTCCGCGATGTGGACGAGCTGCGGTGGCACGGCCCCACCAACGCATTCGCGGCGTGTTCGGAGCGGCTGGAAGACGCTCGCCTGCTGGAGCGCTGCCTCAAGGCCCCAGTCATCTAGCGGGTTACGCTCCTGCCAGCGCCACGACACGCCGCACACGGGACGACTGCACGAACGTCGCCCGCAGATGCTCGTCAGGGACCGACGCGGCCAGGCGATCGATGATCTCGCGGGCACGCCGGGCGCTTGCGGCGGCGGCCTCTGTCTGACCCAGGGCGTGCTGGGCTTCCGCCAGACCCGCAAGGGCCCGCCACAACGCGGGCACGCGTCCGGTACGCACGGCTTCGTCCGAGGCGGCTCCGAATAAGGTTGAAGCCCCGATGGGATCGGCGCCCGCCAGGCGCGCCTCGGCCTCAAGCAGCAGCGCGGGGACGTGCCAGTAGTTCAACTGATTGGCGGCAACCATGTCAGCCAACCGCTTGGCGATCTCCTGTGCTTCTTTTGCCTGCCCCCGCGCGATCTGTATCCGGCCTTCGGCCTCCGTGACTTCCAGCCGGAAATATTCGCGCGTTACCTCCTCCTTATTCAAGAGCCGCCAGGCTTCGCGGATATGAGCGTCGGCCTCGCCGAAGCGCCCGAGCGCGGCAGCATCGCGCGCCAATCCCGCCATACGACGTGTCAACTAGTTGCTATGATAAAACATAGTATGTTATGCTCTATCTGTGACAAGGCGAACCTTCGATCAGTACTGCCCGATCGCGCGGGCCCTTGAGGTGGTGGGCGAGCGCTGGAGCTTGCTCATCGCTCGGGAGCTCGTACTGGGTCCGAAGCGCTATACAGATCTCCGTCAGGCTCTTCCAGGGATGTGGACCAACCTGCTCGCCGATCGCCTGCGGCAGCTCGAAGATGCGGGCGTGATCGAGCAGGTGGATCTGCCGCCGCCGGCGGCGCGGACGGTTTACCAGCTCTCTGACCGGGGGCGGGAACTGGAGCCCGTCCTGCTCGGGCTGGGCCGGTGGGGGATCCCCCTGCTCTCGGACCGCAAGAAGGAGGACCCTCCCCTCAGCACATCGGTCCTGCTTGGGATCCGGGCGTTCTTCCAGCCGGCGGTCGCAGCCAAGATTGACGAGCGTTACGAGCTGAGGATCGGAGAAGAACCGTTCACAGCGGTCGTGCAGCGAGGTCGCCTGGAGATCCGTTCAGGTCTGCCCGACGGTCCGGCCGCCACCCTCCATGCCGACCCGGCCGGGCTTCTAGACGTGCGCTTCGGGCGGGTCGACGTCGGTACAGCCATCGAGAAGGGCCTGCTGCGATTCGATGGTCCCGATGCGAGCGTCCGTCGGCTCCGACGAGCATTCGCCCTCTAGTTGGACCGGCTCAGACACTCAGCGAGCCGTTGGTCAGCCGCGGCGACGAAGTCGACGACGACGTATCGGCATGTCGGTCGAAGCCCCTCTGATGGACCGAGCCTCGCTATTTCGCCTCGTCACCCCCGAGCGCTTCCTTTGAGAACGCCGACGACGCCTGCCCTGCGGTAGGCTGACGGCGCCCGATGGTCTTCAACGCCTCGGCAATGCGCTGCCAGGCGCGCCCGAGCAGGCCACTCATGCGGCCAAGGAACGACACACGACCAAGGTCATCGAAGAGCGAGTAAAACACCGGGATCGCCACCAGCGTCAGGACCAGCGACAACGTCTGGCCGCCGATGATCACCGAGCTGATCGCGCGGTTGCTCGCCGCGCCGACACCACTGCTGAGGGCCAGCGGCATCATCCCTGCGACGAACGCGACCGTGGTCATCAGGATCGGCCGCAGCCGGTCGCGGCTCGCAGCCACGATGGCCTCATCGCGTGCCATGCCCTGCGCACGGAGCTGGTTCGCGTGATCTATCTGGAGAATCGCGTTCTTCTTGACCACGCCGAACAGCACCAGGATGCCCAACTGGGAGAAGATGTTCAGCGAGCCGCGCAGCAGGATGATCGACAGCAGGGCGAACGGCACAGTGAGCGGCAGCGAGAGCAGGATCGTGATCGGATGCAGCCACGACTCAAACTGCGCGGCGAGCACCAGATACATGAACACAAACGACAGCCCGAACGCCGTCATGAAAGCAGCCGCCTGCCGTCCCTGCTCGGCCGCCTGGCCGGCGAACGCCACCGAGTACTCCGGGCCCAGCCTCAGCGCCTTGACTTCGCGGTCGAGCTGCTCCAAGACGGTGACCTGAGAGACGCCGGGCAGCAGGTTCGCCGTCAGTTGCACCTGGCGGCTTCGATTGTAGTGATCAATCGCGCTCGGGCCGACGCCGGGCTTGATGTGCACCACCTGTTCCAGCGGCACAGCCCCGAGCTTCGTCGACGCCACGGTCAACTGCCGTAGGCCAGCCAGGTCGACGCGGTAGGCTTCCTCGGCGCGCACAACGATATCGTACTGTTGGCCGCCTTCGGCGTAAGTGGAGACCTCCTGTCCGCGGACCAGCACGCGCAGCGCACCAGCCGCGTCGAGTACGCTGACGCCGAGGTCTGCGGCACGATCCCGGTCGATCGTAATGCCCAACTGCGGCTTCCCACTGATGAGCGACGATCGCACGTCCACGACGCCCTGGATGCCGCGCAAGACCTTCTCTCCGGCCTGCGACGCTCGTGTCAGCACCTCGAGGTCAGGGCCGCTGATGACGTAGTCAATTGGCTGGAAACTGCCACTCCCACCCCCGAAGTCCGACGCTGCGCCAACTTGAGTCCGAAGGCCCAGATGCGCGTACCTGGGTAGCATCTCGCGCCGTACACGATCGGCCGCCTGCTCCTGACTGAACGATCGCTCATCAACGCCTACCAACTGCACGAAGATGGTGAACCGATTCGGGGTGCGCTGTGCGTCGTCGGCCACCGTCACGATCGTGAAATTCGTGCCCGGCTGCCGGCGGATCTCCGCCGCCATCTGCTCGGCGAGCCGCGCGGTCGTATCGAGCGACCAGCCCTCGGGCGCCCGGACCACCACCTCGAACTGTGACTCGTCGTCCTCGGGCAGGAAGCTCTGCGCCACCATCGACCCGAGCGGCACGATGCTGACGAGCGTCACCACCGAGAGGACGGCAACGATCCAGCGGCGCCGCAGGGAGCGCCGCAGCAACCACTGGTACCCGTGCTCAATTGCCATGTACATGCGCCCGCCGCGGGCCGTCTCACCCGAACGCCCGTTCTTGCCACCGCCGGCCTTGAGCCAGCGCGCGGACAGCATCGGCGTGAGCGTGAAACTAACCAGGAGCGAGACGCCGATCGCGAACGCCATGGTCCAGCCGAAGCTGCGCATGAAGCGGCCGACGATTCCGCTCATGAACGCGAGCGGCAGGAACACCGCGATGAGACTCATCGTTGTGGCGGTGACCGCCGAAGCGACCTCGCGCGTCCCTTCAATGGCGGCCTCGAAGGGCTTCATCCCTTTCTCGGTGATGAACCGGTAGATATTCTCGTTGACGACAATGGCGTCGTCGATCACGATGCCGACCACCAGCGCCAGAGCAAGGAGCGTGACGATGTTCAGCGTCAGCCCCATGACTGACAGCAACGCAAACGTGCTGATCAGCGATGTCGGGATGGCGATCGCGGCGATGACCGTCGAGCGCACATCCCGCAGGAAGACGAAGACGACGAGCGCCGCGAGGATGGCGCCGAGGATCAGATGCTCTTGGACGGCATGCGTCGAGGCCTCCACGAAGACCGACTGATCTCGGACGACTTGCAAACGATGGCCCGGTGCGAGCGTTGGCTCCATCGCAGTGAGACGCGCCCGGAGGTTGTGCACGACGTTGATCGTGTTGGTGCCCGACTGCTTGACGATACGCAGCAGCACCGCGGGCCTACCGTCGAGGCTGGCAACCGTCTCGCTGTCCACCGCCCCGTCCTCCACGCGCCCCACGTCCGCCAAAGTCACCGTCACGCCCTGCCGGTTGGCGAGTACGACCGCCGGCAGAGCCGCAATCGATTCCACGCGGCCCAGCGCGCGCAGCGTGAAACGTTGTGTCCCCTGGTCGATGCTGCCGGCCGGTACCTGCACGTTCTGCGATTGCAGGGCGCGGATGACGTCGTTCGTGTTCAGCCCGTACGCCTCGAGACGCGCCGGATCGATCCAGACGTTGATCTGGCGCGCGCGCCCGCCGAGGATCTCCACTTGCCCTACGCCGTCGACACTCTCGAGCCGCGGCCGAATCACCTTGTCTGCGTACTCCGTGAGGTCACGGACCGGGCGCTCGGCCGCGAGTGCAAGGGTCAGAACCGGAATGGCGCCCGGATCGAACTTCGAGACCACCGGGGGGTCGATGCCGGTGGGTAGCTCGGGCAGGATGCCGTTGATCTTGTCGCGGACCTCCTGTGCAGCCACGTCGATGTTCTTCTCCAGGACGAACTGCACGTTGACTTGTGAGAATCCCTCGGCCGAGGTGGACGACAGCGTGTCGACCCCGCCGATGGTGTTCACCGCCTTCTCGATCTTCTCGGTGACGTCGCTCTCAACTTCCTCGGGCGACGCGCCCGGCAAGGTGGTACCAATCGATATGAAAGGGATATCGACGTTGGGAAACCGCTCGACATTGAGCCGGTAATAGGAGAACAGCCCAACGAACACCAGGCTCAGCACCAACACTGACGCCAGGACCGGACGGCGGACAGAGAGTTCAGCAAGCCAACGCATGGACGTTCTCCCTTACTGCTGCGGCGCGCGCGGCGCCACAGGTTGATTGTCCGTCAGGCCCTCTGCGCCGGCGGTGACCACCTGATCGCCGGCGTTCAGGCCGCTCGTGACTTCGACCGCGCCATTCTGCGACTCGCCTACCGCGACCTGACGGCGGATCGCTTTGCCATCTTGAACGACGAACACGATGGGCTGCCCGGTCGTCAGCAGGACCGCCGTATCCGGGATCTGCAGCACGTTGCGCCGCACGGCGAGCGTGATGGTGCCCCGCGCGAACATCCCCGGCCGGAGCGCACCCCGCGCGTTGGGGACACGGACCTTGACGGTGAACGACCGGCTGGCGATCGCCGCCGCGGGCCGGATCTCTTCGATCCGGCCGACGAACCGCTGGCCGGGCAGCGCGTCGACGGTGACACCCGCGTGCTGTCCCTGCCGCAGCGCGGCCCGGTGTCGCTCGGGCAAGGCCAGTTCGGCGTACACCTCATCGAGCTGCGCCACGACGAAGGCTGGCGTTGCAGGTGAAACCGTCTCACCCGGCTCCACCAGGCGCTGCGTGACCGTGCCGGAAAATGGCGCCGTCACCGTGGCGTCGTGCAGCCGGATCTGGGTGGAAGCCGCGAACGCCTCAGCTTGCTGCAGCTGCGCGCGCGTCATCGCGATCTCTTCACTGCGCGCGCCGATCTCGACCAGCCGGAGCGACTGACGGGCTGCGTCGGCCGCCGCTTGTGCCTGCGCGAGCTGCGCCCGGGCTGCCATGATCTCCTCGGCCCGCGGGCCTTCATTCACCAACGCCTGCTGCTGGCGGGCGGAGTCGTGCGCCGCCTGCGCGAGGCGCAGCTGGGTCTCGGCGGAGTCGAGCTGCTGGCGGGCGATGGCGCCCATCTGAAAGAGCGACCGCATCCGCTGGGCTTCGATCTGGGCCAGATCGAGCTGCGCCTTGGCCTGGGCGACCGCGTTCGCGGCCTGATCCCGCTCCTGCGGCCGGGCCCCTCGCTCGAGCGCCTGGAGGCGTGCCTGAGCCGCCTGCACCCCGGCCTGGGCCTGCGCAGCCGCATCAGCGGCCTGGCGCCGCTCTTCGGGCCTGGCGCCTGCGAGCAGTTGCGCCAGACGCGCGCGGGCCATCGCGACACTGGCTTGCGCCTGCGCCGCCTGCGCGCTCAGGTCACGCGCATCGAGCCGCATGAGCGGTGTCCCTGACTGAACGCGCTGCCCCTCACGGACCAGGACCTGCGCCACGCGGCCCGAGACCTGCGGCGCGATCTTCGCTTCCCTCAGGCTCGCGACCGTCCCGGTTGCGGTGACACTCGTAATGAGGTCGGCCCGCCGCGCCGCGACGACAGTAACGGGCGCGGGCGCCTGCTGCTGCGCTTGCGCCTGCTGCTGCGCTTGCGCCTGCTGCGCTGGCGGCGCCTGATCCCGTGCCGTGGACGCGCGGCCGCTTGCTCGCATGGCTGTGAGCACGCCGGCCAGCGCCGCGATGATCAATCCCACAATGACGACTCGTCTTCGCATGATATGTCCCACCCTTCTTCCATCTACAGCTCTACAACGATCCCGTCGCGAGCATCAACTGAAAACGTGTCAAATTCTGGTTAAACCGCGCCGACGCCAGGGCGAGCTCGGCTTGAGAGAGCGTGGCCTGCGCGGAGAGCACCTCAAGGGACGTGCCCACGCCGGCCCCGTAGCGCACGGCGGCGATCCGTGCGGCTTCACGGCCTTGTTCCACGGCTTTTCCGGCCGCGGCGAGCTCGCCTGACGCCTGGTCTAGCAACAGCCAGGCCTGCCGCACTTCGAGTTCGACCTGCTGCCGCCTCTGGGCTTCGAGCACCTTCAACTGCTCGAGCCGGAACCGAGCCTCGCGCACGCGCTCGCGGGTAATCCCGCCGTCGTAGAGCGACAACGTCACCGCCAGCGTGGCGGACCACGAACCGTTAATATTGGCGGTCTGGCCGTTCGAGTTGTTGAGGTCGTAGCCTGCTCCGAGACTCACCACCGGCCGGCCGCCGCTCTCCGCCAGCGCAATGCTTGCCTGGGCGGCGGCAATCCGGTTCTGAATGTCGGCCAGATCGGGGCGCTCGCGGAGCGCGCGGGCAATCGCGTCCTGCAGCGTGCCCCCGACCGGCCGCGGCTCCAACGTGTCCGTGTATTCCAGCAGCGTGTCCTGCGGCAGGTTGAGGGCGGCGTCCAGACTCGTCTGTGCGCTCGCCACGCTCGTACGGGCCCGGACCATGCTCTGCTCGGCGTTGGCCGCCGCCACGTCCGCCTGCAGCACATCGAGCTGCGCCGCCGCGCCTGCGCTCACACGTGCTTCGGCGACGCGGACACTCTCACTCGCCTGGTCGAGGGCGCGCCGCGCGGACGCCACGTTCTCTTGCGCGAGCAGGCCTTGCAAATAGAGCTGCTGGGCGGCGAACAACACCTGCTGCCTGGTCCGCCCAAACGTCGCGCGCGCCCCTCTGAGGTTGGCCTCGGCCAGCGCGATCTGCGATTCGATCCGTCCTCCGGTGTACAGCGGGAACTGCAGCGCGAGGCGCACCGCGTACGCGTTGGGGTCCGGCGCCGGCAGCATGACCGTGATCACCGGTGGCGTCGGCCCGAAGGGATTCGTGAACGAGAAGCTCTGCCCGGGCCGGTCTTGGGATCGCGCGTACGACCCCGTCACCGTGAGTTGGGGAAGCCGGCCGCCCCGGGCCTGAGCCAGTTGCGCCTCGGCCACTGCGACGTCGAATGCTGCAGCGCGTAGCTGGAGGTTGCCCTGCGTCACTGCCGTAGCCACGTCGGCGAATGAAATGCGGCGAGGGGCGGCCGGACCGGTCTGCGCGCTCCCGGGCAGCGCAAGCGCGCCGGCGAGCGCGACACTCAACACGACGGAAACGATTGCCCAAATCATGTCAGCGCGTTCCCTGTGTCATCGAGCCTGGCGAGATCCCGCGAGGACTCGTGTTGTGGGGCCGCCACCCTATTGATGGTGGGCAGCAGCCGGTCTCCGTACTCGTGCTTCGAGACAAACGCCGCCGCGCCGGCAGCCTCGACCCGCTTGCGCGTGAAAGAGTCATCGCGGAGGCTCAGAACCACCACCGCGCTCTCGGGTGCCGCCTTTCGCATGGCCTTGATCAACTCGACACCATCCATGCCGATCGATTCGATCTCCATCAGGATCACGTCGGGGCGAAGAACCGACGCCTGGGAGAGCGCCGCAAGGCCATCGCCGACCTCGCCAACGACAGTCACATCGGGCGAGAGCGTGAGCCACATCCTGAGTCCGGATCGGATGGCGGGCTGGCCCTCCAGAAGCAGCAGCGTCATGTCACCATCCAGTAAAGCCCACTGCTTCGGTTGCGGCATCGAGCAAGCGGCGGCCTCTTGCCTCCGACCAACGGGGGAAGCGGGATCTCCGCCCAAAGGCTGAGGGTAGGAACCGAAGATCGACTGAGGACACGAAGCGAGAATTCGTAGATGCTTTTGGACAAGGAAACACGGTCACAGAGCTGAGAGTAAATCCGAAAAAGACGAGGGAGGAGGGACGGAAAAATGTCGAAGAGAGTTGTACTTGCCGCCTTAGCGACAATGGTACTCGCTGCAAACCCGGTCATCCAGTTCACCGCGGAGAACGTCAGCGATTTCGAACAGCCGCGGATCTATCAGACCGCGGAGAACGTCAGCGACTTCGAGCAGCCGCGCCTGTACGAGCCGATCGCCTAACACGAGCGAGCGACGGCGTCAGTCGAAGAGGGGATGGGCACCGCGTCATCCCCTCTTCAGTTTTCCGCCGATTCGGATGGTGAACACCATAGAGGCGACTATGCTGGAAGTGTGCGACAATGGAATCGGCTTCGACCCGTCAGCGCTCCCTTCCGGGCCACCTCGGCCTGCGCTCCATGCGGATCCCCACCGACGGCGGCCTGGGATCTCCGACTAAAGGCGGAGGACGGGAACCTGAAAAGGCGGGAGACTCAAGGGGCCGGAGTCCGGGGCGCAGAGACTCAAGGTTCGGAGAGCTACAACATGGCCATTCGCATCCTGATCGCTGATGACCACAGTGTGGTCCGCCAGGGCCTGAAGATGTTCCTGGGCCTGGACGACGATCTGGATGTGGTGGGCGAGGCATCCGACGGCGCTGAGGCCCTGCGCCTGGCGCGCGAGCTGCGTCCGGACGTCGTGCTGATGGACCTGCTGATGCCCATGATGGATGGCATTGCCGCCACGCAGGCCATCCGGCAGGAGCTCCCGGACACCGAGGTCCTGGCCCTGACCAGCGTGCTGGAGGACGCATCGGTGGTGGGCGCGATCCGGGCCGGTGCGATTGGCTACCTGTTGAAGAACACCGGGGCCGATGATCTGCGGCGGGCGATCAGGGCCGCCGCGGCCGGCCAGGTCCAACTCTCACCCGAGGCGGCCGCGCGCCTCATGCGCGAGGTCCGCGCGCCCGAGAGCCCGGAAGCGCTGACCGAACGCGAGACCGACGTCCTTAGGCTGCTGGCCGAAGGCAAGGCCAATAAAGAGGTCGCCCAGACGCTACGCATCGGCGAAAAGACGGTGAAGACACACGTGAGCAACGTCCTGGCCAAACTCGGCGTCCAGAGCCGCACCCAGGCCGCGCTCTACGCGGTGAGGATCGGCCTCGTGACGGCACATCAGGTAGGTGGGCGAGCATGATGCAGACCTCACTGTCGCTGGCGACGCTCTCCGGGCCGTTCGAAGCGTCCCTGGACGCCGTCATCGTGGTGAACGAAGACGACCGCATCGTGTACGCGAACCCGGCTGTCTGCCAGATCAAGGGCAGCCGCCTTGATGAGCTGCTGGGCCGCGACGCGTATGAGCACATGCCTCCACACGCGCGCGACGCTCTCCGCGACGCCATTCAGAAGCACGCGGCCACGCAGGCGTTCGGAACGATCATGCGTGGCGCCTCGGTGCTGATGCGACACGATGGCGCGGAGTTCGAGATCGAGTATACGGCGGCGCCGTTCATGATCGATGGTCAGCGCCTGGTCGTCATCATGTTCCGCGACGTGACGGAGACGCGGCGGCTGGCGCGCGAAGTGGACGCGCTCACCCGGATTGCCTCGCAGGTGGCGTTCGCGGGCTCGCTGGAAGCGACGCTTGACAAGCTGGCGCAGAACGTGGTGCACGCCACCGGCACCGTCGCCGCCGGCGTGTGCCTGCTGGACGTGGACGGTCGGTCACCGCGGGTCTTCGGTTCCTATGGGATCCCCAAGGATCCTGAGGCGGAAGCCCGGTGGCAGGAAGCCGTACAGCGCGGCGCGCGAATGCCGAACCTCGAGTCCGTTGACCAGAAGAAGACACTCATCCACGTCAACGCGCGCCGGAAGCTCCTGGACGATCCTGCCTACGAGCCGATCCGTCCGTACCTGACCGAGGCCGCCTGGGACACGGTGGTCTCAGTGCCCCTGATCTACCATGACCGTGCGATCGGCGCGCTGAACGTGTTCTATCCGCGCGGGAAGACGCCGGGTGAGGCTGAGATCGCGTTCCTGACGGCCATCGCCGACCAGGCTGCGGTCGCCGCGGAGAACGCACGGCTCTTCGAAGAAGCCAGGGAGAAGGCGGTGCTCGAGGAACGGCAGCGCCTCGCGCGCGAACTGCACGACTCGGTGTCGCAGGCGCTGTACGGCATCGCGCTGGGCGCGCGCACCGCGCGCACGCTTCTGGACCGCGAGCCCGCGCAGGCTGCCGAGCCGCTCGACTACGTCCTGTCGCTCGCCGAAGCGGGGCTGACCGAGATGCGGGCGCTCATCTTCGAGCTGCGCCCCGAATCGCTGGACTCCGAGGGGCTGATCCCGGCGCTAACCAAGCAGATCGAATCCGTGCAAGCCCGGCACGGACTCGAGGTGCATGCCGAGTGGTGCGAAGAGCCAGACCTCCCCTACGAGATCAAGGAGGCCGTCTACCGCATCGCCCAGGAGGCGCTGAACAACATCATCAAGCACGCCCGCGCCAGGCGGGTAGACCTGCGCCTGGACTGCACTCCGGACACGATCGTCCTGGAGGTGCGCGACGACGGGGTAGGGTTTGCCTCTGAAGACGCCTTCCCCGGCCACCTGGGCCTGCGCTCCATGCGCGAGCGCGCTGCGCGCCTGGGGGCCACGCTTGAGGTCGTGAGCGCGCCGGGGCAGGGCGCGCAGATCCGCGTAAGGATTCCACGAGGAAGCAGCGCGTAACGCAGACAATCTACCTGGGCGTTCCCGGTCACGTCTGTGACGAACGCCGCAGCGCGGACGCGGCGATAATCGCGCTGACGCTGAGCACGATGGCGCTGGCAATGAACGGCGCTTGTGGGCCGAGGGCGTCCCACAGCAGGCCGCCCAGCAGAGGACCGACGACCAGACCCAGCCCCTGCACCGTTTCCGACGCGCCGACCGCGAGGCCCAGCCGGCCCTGCGGCGCTTGCTCGGTGACCAATGCCAGCCAGGCGGGCGCCGACAGCGCGTAGCTGCCTCCCAGCATCACACCTGCAACCAGCAGCCACGCCAGGTGTCTGCTGAATGGAATGAGCCACATGCCCAATGCGCCCAGCACCATGCCCGCGATCACCAGGTTGTTCTTGCCCACACGGTCGGCCAGCCGGCCCGCCGGAACCGTGGCGATTGCGACTGAAAGTGTCATGGCCAGGAACAGCGTGCCGATGGCCTGTTCGCTGAGCGCGACCACCTGTCTGGCGTAGATTGCCGCAATCGGCACCAGGAGCCCAATGCCGAACATCTGCACGAAGGCGATGAGGTAGAGTACGATCAGCACGGGCGATGTGCGGAAGCTCTCGATGATCGCGTCCAGGTTGGCCAGCCGAACGGCGGGGTGCGGGCCCGCGGACGCTCCGCCCGCGTCTGGGCCCTCGCGCATTGACGGAAGCACGATGACGGCCAGGACGGCGGCCAACAGCAGCAATCCGCTGGCGAGATAGAAGCCGGCACGGAAGTCACCCGCGAATCCGGCGACGAACAATCCGAGGGCGGGGCCGAGAGCGATACCTCCCAGAAACGCCAGGTTGAGCAGCGCCATGCCCGAGGCGCGCCGCTCCTGGGTCGTCACATCGGCAATGGCCGCGGCGGCCGGCGGCCAGAGCGCGGCCGACCCGATGCCGTCGACGAATCTCAAGGGCACGAACAGCGCCGGGACGCGCAGCACGGACATGACGAGCGGCGCCACGGCGCTCAACACCATCCCGATAATCATGATGGGCTTGCGCCCGAACCGGTCGGCCAGCCCGCCCCAGGCGGTCTTGAAGACTGTCTCGACGAGCGCGAAGGTCGCCACCACGAGGCCGACGAGCTTCACGCTGGCGCCGAGCCGCTCGGTCAAATGCAAGGGCAGGAGCGGGATTACGGTGGCAAAGCCGAGCTGGGCGATGCCGACAATGATGACGATGCGCCAGACGGTTCGCCCGCCATTCGATGCGATCACCGCACGGCCGGGGAATCGGCGACCCCGCGGGATCGAGGTGCCTGCCGCGTGCCGGCGCGCCGGGCAGCGGCCGCCGCGGCGCGGTGTTCTTCCTCATCGGCGAGGGGGGACAGGGCGACGTCACCGTGCCTCCGGCGCAGCGCCAGGGTGAGCAGGAGATCCGCGAGCCACGGATTCTTGGGAAGCAGTGGGCCGTGCAGATACGTGCCGTATACCGACTCCCAGACCGCTCCCTCGGTGCGGTCCTCGCCGTTGTTGCCGAACCCGGCGGCAACGGCGCCGAGAGCCCGTGCGTTGGGTCCCAGGTGCGTGCGTCCACCGTGGTTCTCGAATCCGACCAGCATCTGGCCCGAGCGCGTCTCGGTGATGACGATGTTGCCGATCAGGCGGCGAACGCCGGCGCCCGGATGCAGGGTGCGCAGGTCGAGCAGGCCAAGCCCTTCAAGGTCGGGACCCTCAGCAGGTCGGTAGTAGTGCCCGAGGAGCTGGTAGCCGCCGCAGACGCCGAGGACCGCTGCGCCGGTCTGCGCCGCGTCACGCAGGGCCGCGCCCTTGATCCGGCACAGGTCCGGCGAAGCCAGCCGCTGCTGCCGGTCCTCCCCGCCGCCGATGAAGTACAGATCGCTCGCCCCAGGATCGATGGGGTCACCCAAGCGCGCCTCGATCAGGCGCACGTCGACGCCGCGCCACCGGGCCCGCTGCACGAGGGTGGCGATGTTCCCTCGATCGCCGTAGAGGTTGAGCAGATCGGGGTACAGGTGACAGATCCGCAGTTCCATGATCGATGCTACTGTTTCCAGAAGCCGCGTACGTACCCCTTGCGCGCGAGGATCTCGCGCAGGTGCAGCATGGCCGTGTAGGTCGGAAGGACGTACAGGCGCTCACCATCGCCCAGCAGCAGGCGCGCCCGCTCGAGCGCACCCCGGCCGTCCGGCTCGAGCGTGACACGGTCAGGCGCAACGCCGGCGTACTTGAGCCGGAGCGTCATGTCCTCGGCGCGCAGGCCGGTCACCACAATCGCCCGCGCGCGATCCCGAAGCGTCTCGAAGTCCACATCCCACAGCCAGGAGATATCCCGGCCGTCGGCGATCAGATCGTTGATGGCGATCAGCATCACGGGGGCCTGCTCAGCCAGCAGCACGGTCCGCAGGACCTCATTGAACCCGGCCGGGTTCTTGACGAGCAGGAACAGCACCTCGCGGCCGTCGAGCGTGATACGCTCGCCCCGGCCGAAAGCGGGCCCCGTCGCCGTGATGCCGCGCGCGATCGCCTGGACGTCGATGCCAAGCGCCAGCGCCCCGGCCGCTGCGGCGGTCACATCGTACACGTTGTAGAGTCCCGGCAGGGTGGTGCGGATGGGGAGCGATGATGCCCCGGACACAATCGTCACGCTTGCGCCATCGGCGCCGTGGAGGCTGATGCCGGTCGCGCGCACCTCCGGATACGGCCGCGATGTCCCGCAGTGGGGACAGGCGTAGTGCCCCATATGCCCCAGGGTGACGAGTGAATATTCGTAGGGCCTGCCGCATCGGTAGCAGTAGCGCGCGTCCGCGGCATGCTCGAGGGTGGGACCGTCATGGTCCCGCTGCGGCGCCTCCTCAAGGCCAAACACCAGGGTCCGGCCGCTGTGACTGCGGCCGACGTCGGCGACGAGCGGATCATCGGCATTGAAGACAAGGACGGCCTCCGGGGACAGCGCGGCCAGCGCCCGGCGCCAACGATCCGCGATCACGTCGATCTAGCCGTACCGGTCGAGCTGATCTCGAAAGAGATTCAGGAGGATCAGCACGGAGGGGCGCGTCGCCCCGACGGCGGCCGGCAGCGTGAATTCATCGACCTCGAACAATCCGACGTCGCCGCGCACGTGTCCGCGGACCGTCGACCGCGCCACCAACGCCGACGCGATGCCCGACAGCAGATTGGCGCCGGCGCGGTTGTGGATGACGGCCAGACCCGCGGCATCCAGGACGCCTCCCAGCAGCCGCGATGTCGTGGTTTTCCCGTTGGTGCCGGACACAAGCACGGCCCCACGGGAAAGACGCGCCGACAGGCCCGCGACGATATCCGGCGCCAGCGCCAAGGCGATACGTCCGGGCAGCGTCGTCCCGCCGCCCGCGCGCGCAATGCGGCTGGCCGCGGCAGTCAATCGGGCAGCGGCGATCGCCGCCGCCTCACGCACCCCACTCGGTTGTGCGGCGGGCACCGTATGGAAAGCTAGAAGCGCCGGGCACCCAGGTAGCGAGGGGCGTAGTACCGATGGTCCATGCCGGTGACCAGCACACGGCCGGCGCCGGAAGACGAGTGGATGAATTGTCCGTCGCCCAGGTAGATGCCGGCATGCGAGGGACCCGGCCGCAGCGTCTGGAAGAACACGATGTCGCCGGTCTGCAGCGATTCACGCGGGACGGGAACGCCCGCGGCGAACATCGCATACGTCGTTCGCGGCAACTGCAGTTCCATGCGCCCGAAGACGTAATACAGAAAGCCCGAACAATCGAATCCCGATGGGCTCGTTCCGCCCCACCGATAACGGGCGCCAAGGTGGCGCTGCGAGAGCGTCACGAGAGTCGAGAACCACTTTGCGCCTCTGGACGGTAGTGCGGCCAGCCGGGCGCGAGTCGCTGGGCGAGCGGGCGAAGGGTCGGCCTTGAACGCTGGACTCGCGGCCGAACGACCGGTCCGGAGCGCCGGGCGCGCGGCGGCGCCTGGTGAGACCGGCACGTGCAACTCCTGTCCGATCGAAAGGATCGCCTCGGCTGAGATCCGGTTCATTTCTGCCAGGCGCTCCGGGCGCGTCCCTCGGCGACGGGCGATGCTCCAGAGTGTGTCGCCGGCCTGCACACGATAGGTTCCTGTCGCGGACGCCGTCGCAGGTCTCCCCGGGAGCTTGAGCGGTCGCCCAATCGAGAGGACCGCCTCGGTCGAGATCCCGTTCAGTCCCGCCAGTCGCTCGGGGGTTGTTCCGTACCGGCGCGCCAGGCTCCACAACGTGTCGCCCCGCTGCACGTGGTGGATAGCGGTGGACTGTCGTTGTGACTGCGCCGCCGCCGACGGGCTGGCGGCAACCACAGTGATAGTCAGAGCAGCGATGACTGCTGCGGCTGCAAGGCCCTGCACGATCGCCTCCCGAGTGGGTAGTCCGGCCCTACCGAAGTAAAGGAATAGACTGTTCGCCCGCCGCCCGGCGTTTCCTGCCCATTACATCCCGCGCAGTCGTTGCACGCGTTCCTCAACCGGAGGATGTGTATTGAAGAGCCCGTTGGTCCACCCTCCCCACTCGCGGAGGGGATTGATGATGTACATGTGCGCGGTTGCCTTGTTCGCCACCTCGAGCGGCTCGGGATCGGCGCTGATCCTCTCAAGCGCGCTGGCGAGACCCTCGGGGTAGCGCGTCAGCAGCACGCCAGATGCATCCGCCAGGAATTCGCGCCGACGAGCGAGCGCCAGGCGGAGCAACTGCGCGACGATCGGAGCCAGTACGGCCAGCGCGAACCCGAGCAGCACCAGGAGCCCGGAGCCCCCGCGATCCTCTCGACTGCCGCGCCGGCGGCCCCACAGCATGCTGCGCTGCATCCAGTCGCTCATCAAGGCGATCAGGCCGACCAGCACCACCACCACCGTGGACAACCGGATGTCGAAGTTCTGGATGTGCGCCATCTCGTGAGCGAGCACGCCCTCCAACTCGAGCCGGTCGAGTTTATCGACCAGCCCGGTGGTCACCGCAATCGCGGCATGCTCGGGATCGCGACCCGTGGCGAAGGCGTTGGGCGCCGTGTCGTCAATGACGTAGAGGCGGGGCGCCGGGATGCCTGCGGCGATGGCGAGGCCCTCCGCCGTGTTGTAGAGATATGGATACTGCTCGCGCGACGCTGCGCGTGCCCCGCTGATCGAGAGGACGATCAAGTCGCTGAAATAGTAACTTGCCCAGGCGCCGATCAGCGCGAGCACTGCCGCAATGACCACGCCGGCGTAGCCCAGGTCGGTGAGCTCCCCGAAGACGTACCCAAGGGCGGCGACCACGAGGACGAAGCCCGCGAGGAGCATCCAGGTCCCGCGGACGTTCCGCTCGATCGCATCGTACATCAGCCGATCAGGACATCATGAAAACGAGACCTTGACGGGCTCCCGGGCCGCCTCCTCCATCTCGAAGTACTCCCGCGGACCGAATCCCATGGAGTTGGCCATGAGCACGGCAGGGAACGCCTGCCGGGCATTGTTGTAGCGGAGCACGGTGTCGTTGTAGAACTGGCGCGAAAAGGCGATCTTGCTCTCCGTCCCGCTGAGCTCCTCCTGGAGCTGTGTGAAGTTCTCGCTGGCCCTCAATTGGGGGTAGTTCTCCGCGACGGCAAACACGCTGCGCAGCGCCTGGGTGAGCATGTTCTCCGCCTGGCCCTGATCCTTCACGTTGCCGGCGGCGATCGCGCGAGCGCGCGCCTCGGTCACACGCTCGAACACCTCTCGCTCGTGCGTCGCATACCCTTTCACGGTCTCCACCAGGTTTGGGATCAGATCGTAGCGCCGCCGCAACTGGACGTCAATCTGCGACCAGGCGTTGTCGATCCGGTTGCGAAAGACGACCAGCCGATTGTACGTCAAGATGAGCCAGAGGACGACCAGGACACCGACGCCCAGAATCCACACGCCCACGCCGCTACCTCCTTCACCCTAGAGGACATGCCAACGGTGGAGGGCTTCGTCACGGTGACACGAATCCCTCGGGCATGCGCCGCCTTGTGGGGATTGCATTGCTGCTTGTCGCGGCGGGCGCTGCCGGCCCTGTCTTCGCGCAAGTAGCGCTCGTCTTTCCCTCCGGGGTCGCGGCCGGCAATGTCACGCCCGCGTCGGCGGTCCTGTGGACACGGTTGGCCCGTCCGATGCAGGTGACAGTCGAGGTGGCAACCGGGAACGACTTCGGGAAGGTCATCTTCACCGCGGCGGTCACCCCCGGCGTGGACAGCGGCGGCACCGTCAAGATCCCCGCTGCAGGCCTGATCCCGGGAACGCGCTACTCCTATCGGTTCAGGGTTGGCCGCGGAGCCTACTCAGCGGTCGGGACGTTCACGACCGCGCCGCCCGCGGATGCGCGCGCGGACTTCCGCCTGGCATTCTCTGGCGACGCCGATGGCACGCACGTCAGCGGCGTACCGGTCAATGCGTTCGACCTCCTGGACGCGGTGGCCGCCGAGAGGCCTGACGTCTTCCTCTTCCTGGGCGACACGATCTACAGCGACTCGAGCCTCGGGTCCCGGCCGGCCGTGACGCTCGAGGAGTACCGTGTCAAACATCGCGAGAACCGGTCCATTCCGTCGCTGCAGAACCTGCTGCGCGCGACATCCGTTATTGCGATGTGGGACGACCACGAGGTGGAGAACGACTTTGACCGGGAGACGGTCACCCCCGCGAAGTTCGCCGCGGGGCGGCAGGCATTCGTGGAGTCCTGGCCGGTCGCGGAGGGGCCTGCAGGCAGGCTGTACCATGCGTTCAGGTGGGGCCGGGACGTGGAGCTGTTCATCCTCGACCTGCGATCCTACCGAAGCCGGCAGGCGAGCAAGACCGGCGCCTGCGGAAATCCGCCGGGGGGTCGGGCCGACCTGGCACCCACGTTGCCATCCCAGATCCGCGCGGCGTTCGCGCCGCTGGTCCGCCAGATGGCGCTACCCGTCCCGGCGGAGTGCCTGGCGGTCCTCAACGATCCCAATCGCACCCTGCTGGGCCAGGCGCAGAAAACATGGCTCAAGCAGGGATTACAGCGCAGCGAGGCGACCTGGAAGTTCATTGTGAGCCAGGTGCCGGTCCAGGAGTTCTACGCGCTGCCATACGACCGCTGGGAAGGCTACGCGGCAGAGCGGAGCGAGATGCTCAACTTCATTCGACTGGGGAATATCAAGAACGTCGTCTGGTTGAGCACGGACACCCACGCGGTCCTGATCAACGACGTGCGTATCGGCGCGCTCGGAGCCCAGCCCGAGACCACGGGCATGAAGGAAGTGGTCGCCGGGCCCATCGCGACGCAAACGTTCGGGACCGCAATCGCCCAGGTCGCCGGCCCGATGGTCCCGCCGGCGTTTGCGGCGTTTCTGACTGCGCCGCTGCCTGGGGGGTTGGGGATGTCGTGCGCGGTGCTCGATCGCTACACGTACGCAACCGTCGAGGTCAGGAGCGCGGCGCGCGCGGTCACGATCATCCCCAAGGACGCAGCAGGCCGGCCGGTGTGCCGGGCGCCGCTCATCCTGACCGCGACGCCGTGAGAAACGGCCGCGAGAACTTCAAGGCGATGGTGCTATAATGGCTCTGAGATCGGCACCGTCGTCTGACTGACTGGGGAGGGGAGCCTGTCATGCGCGTGATGAAGGTCCGTCGTGTCGCCCTCGATCAGCAGAACAACCCGGTCGTCCTGTTGGTCGACGAGGACGAGACGATCGCGCTCCCGATCTGGATCGGTCAGGCCGAAGCCATGGCGATCGCGATGCGGCTGCAAGGCGTGCAACCCCCGCGGCCGATGACCCATGACCTCCTTCAGACGGTGCTCGAGCAATTGTCGACTACGGTCACCCGCATCGTGGTGAGCGAAGTCCGGGATTCCACCTACTTCGCCGAAATCCATCTCGCGCGCAACGGCACGGCGGTGGTCATTGACGCCCGTCCCAGCGATGCCATCGCGCTGGCGTTGCGGACCGATGCCCCGATCTTCGTTGAGGACAAGGTCGCCTCACAGGGGATCGTGCTGCGCAAGGCCAAGGTCGGCGGGGGAGAAGAGGGATCAGGCGATCTTGATGAAGAGTTGGATCCCCAAGAGTTTCAAAAGTTCCTCGAGGGCGTCAAGCCCGGGGACTTCAAGGGTACCGTGCACTAGGCGACCCCCGCTTCTTCGAAGACCACGTAGATTGCACTGGCCAGGACCGCGCCGATCCGCTGCGGCCGTCCCTCAACGCGCAGTTCGATCTGCCGGGGTCCGGTCGAGACCACCTCGAGGGTGACCCCGGGCACCAGGCCCGCCGCGGTCAGATCGCGAAGCACTCGCGCTTCGCGGTCGCTCACGCGCGCGATGATCCCGCGCTGACCTGATCGGGCTGCACTGAGCTGCTGCGCAGAGGTCGCGGCGACCGAGCCATCGCGGGTGGGAATCGGATCGCCGTGCGGGTCGAGGTCGGGCTGGCCGAGCGCCAGCGCGATCCGCTCCTCGAGATCCTCAGAGATCACGTGCTCCAAGCGATCAGCCTCGCCGTGCACACGGTCGAGGCTTAAACCCAGGTGCCGTGTGAGGTAGAGCTCCAGCAGCCGGTGGTGCCGGATGACCTCGAGCGCCACTTTCTCCCCCGCCTCGGTCAACTCGACGCCATGGTACGGCGTGTGCCGGACCAGGCGTAGACGGGCCAGGCGTTTCACCATGTTCGTCACCGACGCCGGCGCCACATCCAACCGCTCGGCCAGCCCGTTGGTGGTGACCGGGCGCTCGGTGTACCCGAGCATGTAGATCGCCTTCAGGTAGTCCTGAATGGCCTGACTCAACGGCGCCGGCATGATCGCGCTCCTTGAACCCTCAGGCGGCCACAAACAGTCCGGTGACATACATGACCAGCAATCCCGCGACAAATCCCGCAAAGTTGGTCGCGGTCATCAGCTCATCCCCCGCCTGGCGGGCCATCATGCGCCCCAGCTCATAAACGACCTGGAAGATCGCACCCGCGCCGATGGCGAGGAACAGCGTGGTAAACACCGGAGAGTAGACAAACCCGCCGATCCATGTCCCGAGGATCGTTGGGAGGCCGGCGATCGCGCCCAGGATGAGAAACTGGACCAGGGGCGGGCGATCGACCGCGAGCGGGGCGGCGATGCCGATCCCCTCGGTCGTATTGTGCAACAGGAAGCCCAGCACCAGGAACGTGCCGAGCGCCACTTCGCCGAGGGCGTAGGCCGCGCCGATCGCCAGCCCTTCGCCGAGGTTGTGCAATCCGATCCCGATTGCAATGAGGTACGCCAGCACGAGTCGCGATCGCGAGCCGTCGCCGGCGCTGGGGGTGGCGCGGCGCGCGAGCACCGTCAGGGCGAGGATGGTCCCCACTACTCCGAGCGTCACCAAGCCCGTCCCCTGGAAGGCTCCAGGCACCCTCTCGCGCACCTCCAGCGCCTCGGTCAGTGTATCGACGCCGAGGAACACCAGCAGTCCCCCGGTCAGGCTGAGGAAGAAGTTCAGCCAACGTTTGCCGATTCGCCGCAGGAACGGAAACCACAGGAGGCCCACAAAGATCGGGATGACGCCGACGTAGATCCCGATCAGGGTAAAGGTCCACAGGTACCGTGCATCGGGCGTGGGGGTCTCCACGGCCACCGCGACCTCATGCTCGATCACGAGTCCCGTGCTGGTCAGCAGTTTGATCGCGTGCGGTTCGCCCTCCATCCAGGGGTAGGGGATGGTGATCTTGGCCCCGCCCAGGCGCGGAATCGTCCGGTCGGGGGTGATCGTGTGCTGCCAGTAGGCGTCGTCGACCAACACCTGCGCCACCGTCACCGGCTCCGGACCACCGTTGGTCACTGACACGATCATCTCGCCCGGGCGCAACATGACCCGGTCGATCGTCAGTTCCTCGACGGGCGGGAAGGCCGCGTCGAACAATCCCAAGGGGCCAAAGGCGAGAAACAACGCGACGAACACCGCGAGCAAGACGACGGGGCCGAGGCCCAGGAGGATGAGGCTGCGAGGCTTAGACCGCACCATTGGCGACCACCTCGAAGAAGCTCATCCAGCCGAGCTCGACGAACTCGCTCTGGTGCGCGTGGAACATGAATCGTCCGGGCCGTTTGTAGCGGAACTCCAGAATCGCCCGCTCGGCCTGGCAGAGCATGAGGACGTCGGTGAACTCGTTCGTGGTCAGGCGCGTACCGGTACGATAGACATCGAAGAAGTTGGCATGAAGATGCAGCGAGTTGATCGGGTCGAACTCGGTGATATTCACGAGATACACGCGCACCAGCTCATCCTGCTTGATCCGAATGGGGTGGTTCGCATAGAAGAACGGGATCGAGTTCACGGCGTAGACTTCGTTCTCGCCATCGAAGTCCGTGTCGAAGGCATTCATCATCATGACGAGCTCTCGCGCCGGCGGCCGTCCCTGGGCCGGATCGATGATGAACGTCCCGTAGAGGCCCTTGTGGATGTGCCGCTTCAGCGGCTGGACATGGCAGTGGTACAGATGCAACCCGAACGGGTCGGCGTCGAACTCATAGACGAACGACTTTCCCATCTCGATCGGCTCGATCCCGTCCATCGAGGCGGAGTGGAAGCCGTGAAAGTGTATGTTATGAGGATGAGTGGCGCCGTTGGTGAAGTGGATGCGCAGCCGGTCGCCCTGGCGGGCCCGCAGTGTCGGGCCGGGGACCTTGCCGTTGAACGCCCAGGCCGAGAACATCACACCAGGAGCGATCTCGATGTCGCGGTTCTGGGCGATGATCCTGTACTCCCTCAGCGTCCGACCGTTGGGAAGCCGGCTCGTCTTCCCCCAATCGAACTCGGTCAGGTAGCGCATGGGGTCCACGGGGGCGCGCTCCGGGTCGACTTCTCCAACCGCCCCCAGATCGCGCCCGTGAATCATCGGTGGCGCCGGAGGCTGGATCACCGGTGCCGCCGGCGCCTGGGCGACGTGCGACATCCCGGGCGCGTGAGGCGTCCCAGCGGTGGCCTGCCCACCGTGCCCCAGCCTGCCCGCAGCCAACCCGACCGCCCCTACGGCGGCGGCGCGGAAGAAGTCGCGGCGCGAGACGTTACTTTTCATATGTTCACCTCACGTTAGGTTAGTCTAAATTAGTCTAAGTTAAATTATGGGCGCCCGGGGAGCGCCCTGTCAAGCGTCTGCCGCCGTACGTATCGGGGACCTCGCGCCATTTCGAGTTTCCCTGAGGAGGGCGGCGGGCATCCATACCGAATATTCGAGGCGCTCAAATCCACGAATGCCGGAGGTAGGAATGACGCGATCCGTTGGAACATGTCTGCTCGTGGTCCTCACCCTCGTGCTCGGCGGGACCGCGCTCCCCACCCGCGCAGCACCGCAGAGCTGGAGGGTTATCGCCGGCGGAGTGAACAGGGACGGCGCGGTGTGGTCCAATGCGTATCATCCCCGGAGGGTTGAGATCGGGGTCGGCGACACACTTACCTGGCAGTTTGACGGGTTCCATACCGTGACGTTCCTGGGCGGCGAGCCATTTCCAGAGATCATCGTGCCTGAGGGCCAGCGGCTGTTCGGGAACCCGAGGGTGTTTTTCCCTGTCGGCGGCAAGACCTATGATGGCACCGGCTACGTCAACTCCGGTACGCCTCCGGAAGGGCAAATCAAGGGCGGCGTGTACAGCCCCGCTCCCTTCTCCTACTCGCTGACCTTCACCAAAGCGGGCGAGTACCGCTACGTGTGCACCATTCACGGTCCCGGCATGGGTGGCACGGTACGGGTCACGGACAGCCCCACGTCTTCGCCGGCCGCGGTGCTGCGGCAGGCCCGGGAGGACCAGCAGGCCACGCTCCGCGCAGGGCGAGCCGCCTACTCCCGGCTGCGGCCCGAGGGGCAGGGCAGATCCATCGTCGTCCCCCTGCCCGGGAACCTTAGGGCCGGCTACTCTATCTTCCGGTTTACCCGGGCGCCGCTCGTCGTCCGGCGGGGCACAACGGTCACCTGGACGATGCGTGACCCCTTCGAGATCCACACGGTGACGTTTCCCGGCGGCCAGCAACCGCCGCCATTCATCATCCCGCAGCCGCAATCGCAAGGGCCGCCCAAACTCTTGCTTAACCCCAAGGTCGCGATGCCGACCAAGACCCCAGTGCATCGCGGAGCCGGGTACGTGAACTTGGGGATCCTGTTCCCGCCTGGTGTTCCCGGGAACCCGCCGACGAGCTACCGGCTCACCTTCACGAAGACCGGACGGTACGAGTACTGGTGCAGTGTCCACGTCCCTGAGGGGATGAAAGGGACCGTCATCGTGCAGTAGATACCACCCGGCGAGGCGGCCGCCTTCGAGGACCTCAATTCCTCGGGGGTCGTTTTCGGGCGGCAGAGCGCCGCAGCTCGGCAATGAGCAGCGCCGTGACAACCACTACAGACACAATGCTCAGGACCACGCCCAAAATCGCTACTAGGGGTTGCTGCAGGAACGTTTTCAATCCCGGTCTGTATCCGGGGACGTTGGTAGCAACAAACGTGCCCAGCCGGCTCGTCTGCGCGTGGATCTGGAGGCTCGCCGGGGACACGTTGGTCTCGAGCGCAGTCCACTCTGGTTCGGCGGACTGCAACATCTCCGTTGCATGAATCGGGTAGCGCAGGAGGACGGTGACGGTGCCTCGCAGCACAACTGGCTCCCCTGAGGCCGCGTAGACGATCTCAATGCGGTAGGCGTTCCCGTTGACACGCGCGCGCACGGCTTCCGGAACAACCACAGCCGGGTCCAGCGGGGTAATCGTGACCGTCGCTGAAGACTCGCCTGTCCGAGGTGCAATCGCCCCCTTCGGAACGATCACCCCGGCCTGGGCATCGCCAGTGATGATCGAGATCGGTTGGGATCCAGAAGGAGTGAGCATGATCGAGCCTCGTCCCACTTCGGGTGGCTCGTTCTCGAAGAAGACCTCCGGCGGGGGGTTCACCCAGCGATAAGGAAACGGAGGCGCCAGACCATCATACAAGGGCAGCGTGGGAACAAGTCCTCCGTGAAACGAGGCGACGACCACGATAATGTAGAAACCGGCTGCCGCGATCCCCCACGTGAAGTGCCGAGCCCCGCCCGACAGCACGTCGCGGCTGGCCCTCAGAAACCGCGTCAATTCCTTGGAAAGACGATTGGATGGGTGGCGAAAGATGCGGGCCACACGACGGCCCGTGTGTTTGGCCGGACCCACTCCCAGATCACGCTCGTTGCGAACAGGTTCGCTCCACCCTCGGGATGGCCAACGGGAGCGAAGGCCAGACCGCTCCCATTGGGGAGACTACCCAATGGCAGACGAATCGCCCGCGCCGCCTCCGCCACCGCATCAGGCGACAGGTCGCGGGCTCGGGGCAGGACGTAGCCGAAGAGCGCCCATCCCCCGGCGAACCCGGAGAGCGCCGGTGCACTCATAGGAGCGCCGTACAGACGGCGATACTCATCCCGGGCCCAGCGCAGGGCCTCCGCCGCCTCCGGCGACAGTCGGTCGGTCCGAAAGACGTCGCCGTCCGGTTTGTCGGAAGCGAACAGGCCCACCGCATCCGGGCCGAGCTTCTGGCCGAACTCCGGCATGCAGAAACTCGAGCTTGTCCCGATGCTTGCCACGAGCGGGACTTTCGCGTGGAGAACGGCCCGTCGCAAGGCCACACCGTCGTCGAGATAGGCGGCCACAACCAGAACGTCGGTGCGCGCCTGCGCCACCTGAGCCGCAAGACGGTCGTAGTTCACGCGGATCAGTTCGTAGGGGAGCGCGGCCGCAAACGGTAAACCAGACTCGCGGATCTCGGCAATGGCCCCGAGACCTACCGACCGGCCGTAGACGTCATCCACGTAGGCGACAGTGTAGCGCAGTGGCCGTGCGCGCTTGATGTGGGGCGTGATCTGGTCCCGTATGAAGGCGACGGCGGATCGCCCAAGGGCCCCACCAGTGGGCGCGAACCGGAAAATACGTTCCCCCTTCGAGGCCGCCATGCTCAACTCACCGACGGCCCCGGTCTCCCAGAACACCAGACCCAATCGGGACGCGGCATCGGCCGCCGGACGGGAGATCGTGCTCCCGTAGCTGCCTACGACAATCGTGGCCCCGGCTTGGGCTAGACGCGCGACCGCGCCGGGCGCCGCCTCCCTCGAGTCCGCCTGCTCGAGCCGCACCGTGATCGAGCGTCCGTTCACGCTGCGCTGCAGCCTTGCATACGCCGCGGCCAGGCTCACGCCGCGGTACTCCTCCACCCCGCCCGGACCCTGGCCCCCTCCGGTGGGGTAGACGGCGCCGATCACGATAGATCGCTGACCTCTAGCGAGCATCACGCCGGCGGCGAGTACAAGCGCCATTGCGACAATGACGATCCGTCCCATCTAAATCACCCCATCTGCAGCAGGTTTCATCGGACAGTGAAGGTGACGGCCCGAATCACCCGCGGACTGAATGGCAGGTGGTCACCGGCTACGAATTCGGCCTCCAGCAACTGGGGGCCTTTCTCGACGGCGACCTGCTGTTCGAGACCGTAGGTCATGGAGACGATCTTCCCGTTCAGGTTGAGGTGGATATGCCCCTCGTCGGGCGCGCGTTGCGGCCGCGTATCAGGAATGATCCGGGCCCCTGCCAGCGTCGGGCGGACGCGAACTTTGGTCCCCGCGACCACATCTCCGGGGGCCGGTTTGACGATCGACAGGACAGCAGTGGACTGAGGGCGGGACTGGGGCGTCTTCGAACTGCAAGCCACACTCAATACCAGAACCGCCACCAGCAACGCCATCAGGGCAACCCGTTGCATGATTCCCCCCTTAGGTCATTCAATCTGCACCAGCATCAAGGGCGAGATGCGCATGGTAGTGTCTTCCTCTTCGGCCCCATGCCCCTATTTGGGTGGGGTAATGGTGAGGCGCGCATTGAAGTCGGTCAATCGTCCGGTCATGTAGTGGGAAGGAGCGATCATCATCAGCCGGTGGAGCCGGCGACTATCCCCGCCGATCCATCCGGCAAAGGCTGCCGTTCGCCCGGGCGCCTCCCACAGGATCACCCGGCACGCCTCGACATCGCATGACGCCTGCCGGCCCTGCAGGACAGCCTCTGCCCGTCCCGTGCCCAACAGCGGGGATTCGACACTGAACGCACGCTGCAGAGTGGTGCGTTCCCATGGACCGGTGCCGGTTCGCTGATACTGGGTCGTCCCGATGATCACTGTTTCTGGGCCCCCAGATGCGCGAAGGCGCAGCCGGTCCGGACGCACCAGCTCGAAGCTGGTGAACGCCACGCCGCCAGACCCGTCGGTAATCTGCTCCACCTGCCTCCATGTCGTGACACGGGCCATCGCCTGCTCCGCACCCTCGAGGAGGCGGACCGCCGAAGGGTTCGGGGGGGAAATAGATGGTTGCCCCAACCGCAGAGGAAAGGAGGTTGAAACGTCGAGACTCCCACGCTGGCGCACCACGACCTCCACCTCCCACCACCCGGGCAGACCGACGTCGCCGCCCTCGGCGACATGTTGGCCGTCCCCTTGAGGGATCAGAGGTACGGTCGTGGGGTTCAGGTTCTCATCGAGCTTTGTCAGCCGGAGGAATACGCGCCCATCCGCGGCGATCGGCCGCCCGTCCGGTCCGATCGCGACGACCTCGAGACGGTTCCACCCCGGCAAGGCTGGGGTGACGGTCAGACGCACCTGAACGTCACCGGCCAGCCCCGCAAGAATCAGGGGCTTCGGCGCCGTCACCGGCATGGTCACCTTTGCCGGGGGAGTGATGGTCAGGACCGCCACCACAAGCAGAATCACCGCACCCAGCCCGACCTCTCCGGTCACGAAGTGCAGAAACCTCCGCAGCGCTGCGGGCTCGGACCCTGCTGTGGCGACGGCGAGCCGCGGGCGCAGCACAAAGCGGTTGAGCGCTCCGAGGGCGACAAGCGGGGCGATGAGCACAAGCTTCACGAGCAGCGCTCGGCCGTAAGGGGTGATAGTGAGGGCCCGCGCGCTGGGGAGGTTGAGCCAGGAGCTATAGAGGCCGGTCGCGATGACCACGACGAGACTGATGCCGGCGACTGTGGAGAATCGAGGGACAAGGGCGGCGGAAAGCCATGACCGGTCAGAAGGTGCGGCAGCCCGCAGGACAAGGAGAAGCGTGACCAGACCGCCGATCCAGAGGGCGACGGCCAGCAGGTGCACCCAGTCCACAAGGGCAGCGAGGGCACCGCTTCCCGAGGCATGGGCAGTGATCGTGAACCCTGCGAGCAGACCGGCCCCGGCGAGCAGAGAGACCCAGCCGGGTTGAAGAATACGACGATCTGGGATCGACGCGGCCGCCTTTGGAATGCGACCAAGAGGAAGGAGCGGAAACAGTAGCACGAGCGCCATAGTCACCCGCGCCAGGAGGCTCCATCCGACCCTCGTGCCACCGAGGAGAGACCACAGCATTCCGCCTGTAATCACTTGGGACAACGAGGCGTCGAGCAGCGCCGTGGCCTGGAGTGCAAACTCAACCATGACGCTTACGAGCAGGACCGGTATCGCAACCACCGCCAGGGGACGGAGACGGCCCGCGGCGACGTCGGTGATGCGGTGGGCGTCTTGCGGATCAACTCTGGCCAGGGCGGGACGGAGTACCCCGACCTGGAAGAACGTGCTTCCTGCAAGCAGAATGGCGGCCAGGAACCCGGCCCAGCGAATCGCCACCCGACCCGTTCCGGGGCGCGCAACACCCGCGTCGCCGGGTGCTGACGGAGCGGCCTCTCCGATGGCGAAGGCGAAGGCGCCTGCGGTCGTGTGACCGTCCACCGTGGAGAGCACGCGCCACCTGACCGTATAGACTCCGCGGGACAACTCGCCCACGGCCACGGTCATCTGTCGGCCATCCTGGGATACCACTGCACGCTGGCCCGCCCGTTTCCCCTGGCGGTCGAGGACTGCCACTGAGCTGAGGCCGGAGTCCACTGGCTCGGTGAACCAGAGGATCACCTGGCGCGGCGACGCATCGAGCGATGTGTTTGCACGCGGATTCGAACGCTCAAGGACACCGTGGGCGGCGGCTGGAGGTGCCGCCAGCAGCCACAAGGTGAGAGCCAGCCCTAGCAGCAGGACGCGATCCCCTAAGTTCATCCGAGGGATTCTCATGACCGCGTCACTGTGAAGCACAACGATCCCCTCCTCCAACATCGCCTCGTGCGAGGAGCCACGAAGTCATCAAGCGCAGATGTCAACTGCGCCGGTGCGCATCGCGTTTCTGGATCGGACAGGCTGGACTATGAAGCGGGTTTGCTGGGGGGAGCGCGTTGAAGACTGACGCGTATGCGCAGGCTTGCAACCAGCCCTGCATTTTGGCCGTCCACTACCCCTACGCGCGTTGTCGCAGGTTCGAGCACGACGGTCTGTGCCGCGGTGACAATACCCTGTTGAAGCTGACCGACCACGGAGACGGACTGAAGGGTGTGCGTGCTATGCGAATCGGTGACCCCATGAACATGCGTAAGCACCTCGATGGCGCCGAAGACGCTGACGACCATTACTGCCAGAACCAGCAGCTGTCGGCATCTCGACGTCGAGGGATTCAGCCGCACGGTCAATGTGTTCGGCGTGAGCCAGAGTATAGAGGATCTTTGCCCGCACCGGGTCGCCGAGCGCTTTGAACGTCTCTGCGAGCAGAACCATCGTCTCGTCGGCCTTCATGGAGGCCTGGGCGGCAAGGACCGCCTCGCGGTCGGTCGCATGAACGTCGCAGCGGTCCGGAAGAACCTGCTCTTTCCATCGCCATGTCGAAGGTTCCATTCATGAGAATATGATCATCTATTCACGAGTAGCCTACCGTCCGCAGGCAACGACCGTCAAGTTGCCCTCGCTTCAAGCATCGCTGAGACCACTGACCCTTTCAGCGAAGCGTCAAAGGGCTGGCTACGGGTGCAGAGCGGCGCACAGGCGGCGGAATGACTCGACGTACCGGTAGTTCGTCGAGGAGTGATCGTCGTCGAACTCCTGGTACT
>JBQTJG010000127.1:0-17421 GCA_052387355.1 Armatimonadota bacterium
CGAGGTACGACCCGACGAATAGCAGCACGGCGCGCACACGACCGTCGGCGTGAGCGTGTCTCAAGACTGCCGGGGCCGCGCCCGGCAGCATCATCGCCGCCATCATCGACACCCACAGGGCGACGAAGAACCCGAACGAGCCGAGCTGGGTCGCGACGCCCATGTCCATCCCGTTCATCTGCTGGACCGCGACGACCCAGGATGCGGCGGCGAGCCCGAGCGTCGCCGTCAGTGCGGCTGCCGTCGCGGCTGTCCTAGCGCTCGTCATGGCGACGGAGCGGGGAGTCGGCGTCGCGTCCCGTCCGGTACTGCATCTTCAGTCCCTCCCCTTTGCTCAAGACTTGACGTTCTCTGCCACAAGCGCCGCAAACTGGCGCTCGAGTGCCCTGGCCGCACCGCTGCGCCAGCTCTCTGCCATGGACGCTGACACGGGATCGGGGAAGATCTTCTCCTCCCCGTTTTCCACTCCGTCCAGGATGCCTCGAGCGACGGACTCCGGAGAGCTCTTCGGTACGTCGAAGCCTCGGCTCATATCGGTGTCCATAGAGCCGGGCACGACGGCATGAACGCTCACGCCCCGTACGGCCAAGAGACGACGCAGCGATTGCATCAGGGGAACGCGGCGGCGTCCGAGATCGAGTAGGCCGGAATGCGCGGCAAGGGGGTCAAGGCCGCTCTCAACATAACGTTCACGATGGCTCCCAGAGAACGAACCAGCAACGGCAGGAAGGCCTGGGTCACGCCGAGCGTGCCGAAGAGTTTGACGGCGAGGTACCGTTCGAGCAAGGCGCGATCGCTCAGGTCATCTTTAAACGCCACGTCGGCGTTATTGATGAGGATATCGAGAGATTCGACTTTCTCGACAGCTGCCTGAATCTGCGCAGCGTCCGTCACGTCCAGGGTGAGCGGCGTGACGCGCTCATCCGGGTGAGCCAAGGGCTTGCGCGTACCAGCATACACCCGCTTCGCGCCCCTTCTCAAGGCTTCCTCGACCAGTGCACGACCGAGGCCGCGGCTGGCGCCGGTGACTGAAGACTACCTTGTTCGCAATGTTCATATCGTTCTCCTCACGGACCGCCATTTCGGGGTCTTGACATCAACGCTGTGTAAGTAGAGTAAAAAATGCGCTAGTCATCCAGGCTGCCCATGGCCAAATTGACGGTAGTTCCGGTCATCCCGCTTGCCTTATCGGAAGCCATGAAAACCGCCACGTTAGCCATGTCCGCGAGCGTCGAAAGCCGTCGCGTGTGGGTCCTGCCTGCGAGCAACTCGTGGAACTGTTCCCAGGTCATTCCCGATGCTTTGGCGTAAAGCTCGAAGCTTTCCTTGATCCTGCCTGTCTCCGGGATGCCCTGTGGTCGCAGACCGACCACGCGAATGCCCTGAGGTGCGAGCTCGGCGGATAGACCTCGGGTGAGTGCCTCCACGGCGGCCATCGCCGGACCGCCGCCTCCCACCAATGGGGTGCCCGTCCGCGAAGGGGTTGCGGTGACGGTCATGATCACCCCCGATCGGTTCGCGACCATCCGCCGGGCGGCCAGGCGTGCGGTCAGAAAGTACGACCTCGTGTAGGTCGCGATCGGCAGGGAGAACTGCTCGACATCCAGCTCGACCAGGGGCACACGAATCTTCGGATTCGGGATGCCGATCGCGTTGAACGAGATATCGACGCGGCCCGCCTTGTCGGTCACGGACTGCAGATGCCGATCCACGGCTTGTTCATCGAGTGCGTCGACCTCCGCCGTTTCGACGGATCCTCCCGCGGAAACGACGTCCTTGGCGACAGCTTCGACGGGTGCCAGGTGGTGCCCGGTGAGAAAAAGCTTAGCCCCCTCGCGCGCGAAGGCACGCGCGACAGCGCTGCCGATCGCGCCTCCGGCTCCATAGATCACGGCAACCTTGTCTTTCAGCATGGTCGTCCTCCTCCTGTGACCGCGCACCACTGATAGAGACACCATCCGCGCTCGAAACGAATCGGCCGTTCCTTTCGTGTCGCCAATGGTGTCTCAAACAGTGACAACCAGAGAGAAGATAGGAGGACACGAGCGTATGAGCGACTGGGCAGTGAGTGCAGGTTCGGCGCAGCGTTGGGCACTCGTTGTGACGGCCGTCGCATCGTTGATGGTTGTGCTCGACGCACTGGTGGTGTCGACTGCACTGAGCGTGATCCGACTGGACCTCGGTGCCTCGCTGGAGGAGCTCGAGTGGACCGTCACCGCGTACGTCCTGAGCTTTGCAGTGCTGCTGATGACGGCCGCCGCGTTCGGGGACCGCTTCGGGCGCCGCCAGATATTCGCAGCCGGCCTGGGCGTGTTCGCGGCAGCGTCGGCGGCCTACGCGCTGGCGCCCGATATCGGCTGGCTGATCGCGGCGCGCGCGGTCCAGGGGATGGGGGCGGCGCTGGTGATGCCGCTAGCGCTGGCGCTGCTCGCCGCGGCCTTTCCGCCGCAGCTGCGACCCAGGTGCTCGGCGCCTTCACAGGCGTCATCGGACTGGCCGTTCCCCTCGGCCCGCTCCTCGGCGGCGCAGTCGTTGAGGGTATGTCATGGCCGTGGATCTTCTGGCTCAACGTCCCAATCGGCCTGCTCTTGATCCTGCTCACGCGCAGACGGATCGAGGAGAGCTTCGGCCCAGACACAGCCCTCGACCTTGGCCTCGTGCTCGTACACGTGCCGCTTTCGGGATCGTGTGGGGGCTCGTGCGTGGTAACTCCGCCGGTTGGGGCAGCATTGAGGTCGTGGCGACGCTGGCGCTCGGGGTGCTGCTCATGGTGGCTTTCGTCTATTGGGAGATGCGTGCCGGCGCGCCAATGCTGCAGATGAATCTCTTCCGCTCGTGCACGTTCTCGGCGGGCAACGCGGCGATCTTCTTCCTCTGGGGGTCAGCATTGGGCGCCCTGTTCTTCATGGCGCAGTTCCTCCAGACCGGCCGGAGCTACGGACCGCTGAGCGCCGGGCTGCGGCTCATGCCCTGGGGTGCCACGACATTCATCGTCCCCCCGATCGCTGGGGCGCTTATCAACCGTCTCGGCGAGCGGCCGTTCATCGTCGCGGGCATGTCCCTGCACACGGCCGGGATGATCTGGATCGCGCTGATCGCCGAACCGCACCTCATCTACTGGCGGTTGGTCGCGCCGCTGATCCTCTCCGGCACCGGCGTCGCGATGGCCTCGCCTGCGACCCAGAGCGCCGTGCTGACCTCCGTCGCGCCGCAGCAAATCGGCAAGGCCTCGGGCGCCTACAGCACGATTCGTCAGCTCGGCGGGGCGTTCGGCGTCGCGGTTCTCGTTGCCGCGTTCGCGGGGACAGGCAGCCATGTTTCCGCACAAGCATTAGTGAGTGATTCGCAACTGCGATGGGCGCCTCTGCAACACTCTCGTTGGCTGGCGCGATCGCCGGGCTCGCACTGCGCGGCCGACGCAGCGTGACCGACATCACCCCGACACGCGTGGTCGCGGCGATCAAGATCGAGGGAGGTGGAGCATGATCAGTACGGCCAGACCTCCAACTTTTCAGCGTCCCGAATTAGCACCGCCGCGGCGCTCCTGATCTTGACGTCCTTGGTCTTGGTCAGGACGCGTCCGGATAGAAGCCAGAGACGGTAGGCTAGGCGATGGAACATGCGGCCGGGTAGCTGTACTCCTGCCCTTTACCCCGTACCTTCGGGATGCTCTGGCGGATGGTTCACAGGCCCGCCATGTCGGGGCTGGATGGTAGCACCCTTTTGCAACGTATTTTCAACGTAACTGGAGCGCAGAAAGTGGCAGTCCTGGCCACAAGTGTCTCTAGAGGGTGGCGAGCATGAAAACGCCGGGAGCCTTACCAGATACGAGTTTGAGCCTCTAAGGCAGCGAAAAAGAGGTGGTGCCCCCAGCGGGATTCGAACCCGCGTTGCCGGCTTGAAAGACCGGCGTCCTAGGCCGACCTAGACGATGGGGGCGAATCGACTCCCGTAGTATAACATGCGTGCTCCGACGCTCAAAATGAGATCCAGCCAACGATCACCGCCACGATGAGTAGCACGACCACACTCGCCACGACCAGCCATTCCACCTTGCTGTCAGATGTCACCTTGCCGAGCAAACTCAGAAATCGCCGCGCCATCTCGTATGCTACGCCTCCTGTTGCAATCTTCTAGAATGGCGCGCGTGTGGCTCCACCGTCGACCTGGAACGTTCCCCCTGTGATGAAACTGGCGCGCTCAGAGGCGAGAAAGACCGCCAGGTTCGAAAACTCGACTGGCTCCCCGAGTCGTCCCATCGGGATCTGGGACAGCCACAGACGCTGGTTCGCGTCGTCGAACGTCGCGCCTTCGCGCGCCGCGTACTGCTTCGTGAGTTCGATCAACCGGTCGGTGGCGATCGGCCCGGGGCAGATGGTGTTCACGAGAATATTGTGCGGCGCGAGCTCGATCGCCTGGGTCTTGGCCAGCCCGACCACGGCCAGCCGCACCGCATTCGAGAGAGCCAGGTTGGGCAGTGGGTGCTTGACGGTGAACGACGCAACGTGCAGGATGCGGCCCCAGCGCTGCTTCTGCATGATGGGGATCAAGGCGCGCGAGAGGCGCACGACGGGCCACAACAATGTCTGCACCGCCGTCTCCCATTGCGCATCGGTGAGCCCGGCGGCAGGTCCCGACGGCGGGCCGCCGGCATTGGTCACCAGGATATCGACGGTACCCCACCGGGCGAGGGTCTGAGTCACGAGGCGGTCGGTGTCTTCTGCACGGCCGACGTCCGCTGCGACCGGAACGGCCTGACCTCCTGCGTCAGCCACCTGGGCTTTGGCGCTGATCGAGGCGGCCGCGGCGCCGATCGCCTCCGCCGACCGCGAGCACATGACTACGCGCGCGCCCTCAGCCGCCAGGCCCTCCGCGATCGCGCGGCCCAGGCCCCGGCTCGCGCCGGCCACGATCGCCACTTTCCCCTGCAGTCCGAGGTCCACCCCGATATCCTCCCGCATGCGGGATCCAGATCACGCTGCCACGAAATGCGGCAAGTCGTGACTTGGCGACCGGCACGTGGGTCTCCTCCCCGCCGTCAAGCAGCAGACTGTAGGTGTGGCGCGACCAGGGCACCAGCGCGCGGACACGCCACAGGTTCACCAGATACGCGCGATGCGTGCGAAGGAATCCGCTCGATGCCAGTGCTCGCTCGAGGGCAACCAGCGGAGTGCGCAGCCGGTAGGTCGCCGCGTCGGCATGAATCAGGCTGGTGCTGCCGCGCGCTTCTACAAATCGGATCGCCTCCGGTGCGAGCGCGACGCTGTGGTCGGCTGCCGGAATGAAGAGACGGGGCACCGGCGCCGCAGGCGCCACAGCAGCGCCCGCGTGACGCAACCGCACCCTCACGCGCCGGATGGTCTCTTCCAGACGCGCGAATGATAGCGGTTTCAGCAGATAGTCGATGGCGTCGAGTTCGAATGCCCACGCGGCGTAATCCGCGTACCCTGTCGTGAAGACGACCGCAGGATGGGAGCCCAACCGCCGCGCGACTTCAAGGCCATCCATCTCCGGCATCCGGATATCGAGACAGATGAAATCCGGCCGCGCCCGTTCAACGGCTGCCAGGAGATCGCCTCCGGTCGCACACTCCCCGGTCACGTGCACGTGACAGACTTCGAGGAGAGCGCGCAGGTGCTGCCTGGCGCCGGCCTCATCGTCTGCGATGACGGCCCGCAGCACGCTCGACGGGTTCATCCTGGGGTCATCCGCGGGTTCGGTCAGTACGCAGCGGGGCGAATACTGCAGGTAGGCTGATCGCAGCGAGGGTACCTTCGCCCGGCCGGCTCAGCACGCGCAATCGAGCCGCGGATCCCCAGAGCGCCGCCAGACGCAGCCGGGCCCCGACAAGACCCCAGCCGTGCTGACGGTTGGTGGCAGAGGCACCGCGCACCTGGCGGTCTGCGGTGGCCGTAGGGCGCCGCAGCCCCGGACCGTCATCCCCGACGGACAGGTTCAGGAAGGCCCCAGTCACTCGAGCGGTGATGCGGACGCGACCGCCTGTGGCTCGTAGGCCGATGCCATGCCGGACGGCGTTCTCCACCAGCGGCTGCAGTACCAGCGAAGGGACCAGGACAGCCAGGGCCTCGCGCGTGCACGCGACTTCGAGCCGAAGCCTGCCACCCAGGCGGGCCCGTTCCACAGCCAGATAGGACAGCACGAGCTGCAACTCCTCGGCCAGGGACACCAGCGGGCGCGTGGGGCCGAACTGGTTGCGCAGGTAGAGTGTGACGTTGGCGAGCAGATCTTCTGCCGCCTCCGGCCGCCGGCGCAACAGGGCTCCGACGAGACTCAAGGTGTTGGCCAGCAAATGGGTCTGCGCCTGCAGGTTCAGCGTCGGCAGCAAACGGACGCGCCGCTCTGAAGATCCATGCTTGGGCTGAGCGTTCACGGGCCCTCCCAGCATAGGCCGAATGCCGCAGTAGGGACGCCGGTACTGCGCGTCCGACAATCGTCTGACGATCCGGAGTGGGAACCGCCGCCTATCGCATCATCCCACCTCAGCCGCCTGTGGCTGAGGCGGGCGCCGCGCATAGACGGAGGGACCAGATGGGTTCGGGACACGCCCGTTCCCCTCCTGCAACGCGTCAGGGCGACGGACTGGCTGGACACCAGACGCCCGGGACCGTCGAGCGCGAATCATCGGCTCACCGGCAAGGTAACGTCTCAGGCGCGCCAGCCCCCGTCCCTGAATCTCGGCAGTGCGCGTGATGGACAGCGAGAGGAGCGCGGCCACGGCTCGCAGCGGGAGCCCCTGGACCATGCGCAACACCAGGACCTGCCGGTCGCGCGGGGGCAGAGCCGCCAGGCCGCATCGGACCCTGCGCCTGAGATCAGATTGAAGCACAATGGCCTCCGGACTCGCCTCCGCATCATCGGGAACCAAGAGCGCATGCTCCAGCTCGAGAAATTGAATCCCGGCCGCGTGTCCCCGGCCCGTCGCACCCGCACCGGCGATCCGCTGCGCGCGGCGATACGCGCGCGGGAGTGGATCACGCTCGCGCAACCCATCGAGCATGGCCCCTCGAATCCGGTGGCCGGCATACGTTGCGAATACGACGCGCCGGGCCGGATCATATCGCTGCAGCGCGCCGATCAGTCCGATGACGCCGTCGTTGATCAGCTCGTCGATCTCCACTGTGGATGGCAGCCCGCGGCTGACCGTCCTGGCGATCGCCCCAACCAACGGCAGGAAACTCTCGATCACTTCCCCTGATAACGCCGGTCGCTCCGCCGAATCTTGTGCCACCGCCGGACTCTGTATTGCCGCGTCCATGTCCACGCACCTCCCGCTCCGCGGATCGAGCCCCCACAGGATGCCGCGCGGCAGGCACCTCGAGGATCGTCGAAGAGTCAACTGGGGCGAAAGCCGTATCAATGGGCGCTCGGAGCGGGTGAGTGGGAGTGGATGCGGTGTGGAATGCGTTATGATCAAGAGAGCACACGGGAGGATACACCGATGCACGTTGAGGTTTCCGGCATCAGGCTCGGCTATGAAATCGATGGACAGGGACCGGCGCTCGTCCTGCTGCATGCGTTCCCGCTGAATCGGGCGATGTGGCGTCCGCAGGTCGCGGCCCTACGTGATCGGTTCACCATCATCACGCCTGATTTCCGCGGGTTCGGCGAATCGGACATCCCGTCGGGCGCGCTGACGATGGATGACTATGCGCAGGACGTCCTGCGGTTGCTCGATGCGCTCGGACAGACGCGCGTGATGCTCGGGGGTTGCTCAATCGGCGGCTATGTCGCCTTCCGGGTCCTGGCCAGGGCGGCCGACCGGATCAGCGCGGTGCTCATCGCCGACTCGCGCGCCGAGCCGGACACCGAGGAAGGCCGTCAGCGCAGGCACGCAGCCATCAAGCGGATTGAGGCCGACGGACCGTCGGTGTTCCTCGAGGAGTTCGCGTCTCTGCTGGTCGGACCGACCACGAAGGCTCAGCGGCCGGGCGTCATCGCCGCGGTGCGGCAGATCATCGGCTCACCGGATCCCCGAAGCTTGATCGCCGCGCTCTCGGCGCTGGCCACGCGTCCGGACAGCCGGCCGTTGCTACCGTCGATCACGGCGCCCACGCTCGTCGTCGTGGGGGAAGAGGATACGGTCACACCGCCTGCCTCGTCCGAAGAGATGGTTGGAGCGCTGCCTCACGCCCGCATGATCACGATCCCCGGGGCCGGCCACCTGGCCAACCTGGAGGCGCCCGAGGCTTTCAACCGCGCGACGAGAGAGTTTCTCCTGGCGCAGTAGGGATCAGACGCGCGCGCCGAGGGGGATGAAGGCGCGCCCGACCGGACCTGTGTACTCCGAGAGCGGCCGGATCAACCTGTTGTCCGCATACTGCTCCAAGACATGGGCCGTCCATCCTGAAATCCGACTGACCGCGAACGTTGCGGTGTAGAGATCCATCGGGATGCCCATTGATCGGTAGACCGACGCTGAGTACAGGTCGACGTTGGCGAAGATCTTGCGCTGCGACGTGGTGATCTCTTCGACCTTCCGCGTGAGTTGAGCCCACAGGGGATCGCCGGCGCGCTCGCCCAACTGCTGCGACATCGGACGCAGGAAGCGCGCCCGCGGATCCTCGGTCCGGTAGACCCGGTGACCGAAGCCGGGAACCTTCTTCTTGGCCCCCAGCATCTCCATGATCGTAGGCTCGACCCGATCGACGGTGGCGATCCGCTCGAGCAGCCGCATCACCTCTTCGTTGGCGCCGCCGTGGAGCGGACCCTTCAGCGTGCCGATCGCCGAGACGATCGCGGAATGCAGATCGGACAGCGTGGCGGCGGTTACGCGCGCCGCAAACGTGCTTGCGTTGAACTCGTGGTCCGCATGGAGGATGAGCACCACGTCGAGCGCCCGGGCGACCTCGGGATCAGGCGTCGCGCCGTGGAGCATATACAGATAGTTGCCCGCATGGCTGAGCCCCGCCTGGGGGGCGAGCGGCGTTTGCCCGTTGCGGATGCGCTGGAACGCGGCCACCACCGCAGGAATCTGGGCGGTCAGGCGCACGGCCTTGCGAGCATTGGCCGCCGGCGCATTGTCGCTCGCGTCGGGATCGAAGTGCCCCAGGATCGACGACATCGTCCGGAGCACGGCCATGGGTTGCGCGCCTGCGGGAATCTTCTTGAGGATGTCGAGTGCCTGGCTGGGCAGCGAGGCGGCCTGCTGCAACTCGGCCTTCAGGCCGTCCAGGACGCTTCGCGTGGGAAGATCACCGTGCCACAGCAGGTACGCGACTTCCTCGAAGGAGGCATGATCAGCCAGATCAGCGACATCATACCCACGATAGACCAACTGCCCAGTCGTGCCATCGATGAAGCAGATCGATGAGACTCCGGCGACGACCCCTTCGAGACCTTCCTGCACCTGCACATTCCCGGACTGGGACACGACAGCGCCTCCCACCCTCATGGTCGTCCATCAGTAGTGTACGACTCGGGCGGGACAGCGGCAAGGCAACGCCGGCGCACTACAGAAACCTCTGCGGGGTGCGGGCGGGCAGACCGGAGGCGACGCCGGACAGCCAGACCCGGGCCGTCTCAACCTCGTCGGCGGCCAGGCCGTGCCCGCCGGGATGCCAGCGAAGGACGGGCCGTGCGCCCGCGGCCGTGAACAGCTCAACCAGCCGCTCGGTCTGAGCCGCCGCAACCATTGGGTCAGAGCGCCCGGCGGCGATGAAGATCGGGGTCCCGGCCAGATCGGGAAGAGGATCTGGAACGAACGGCACCATGGGACGAAACAGCACCGCGCCACGGAGCAGGCCTGGATAGAGCAACAGCAGGCTTGCGGCGACGTTCGCGCCGTTCGAGAAGCCGGCGGCGTAGATGGTGTGAGGGTCGAAACCATACGTCACGGCAGCGGTCTTGACGAAAGCCGCCAGCTCATGTGTGCGGAGTTTCAGGTCTTCGAGGTCGAACACCCCCTCGGCCAGCCGCCGGAAGAACCGCGGCATGCCCCGCTCGAGCACTTTTCCGCGCGGGCTCAGCAGGGCGGCGTCCGGCAGCAGCTCCCGCCCGAGCGGGATCAGGTCGTCCTCGTTACCGCCTGTGCCGTGGAGCAGGAGCAGGGTCACCGGCGATCCGGCCCGCCCCGCCGGGACGCCCGCATCCGCCGGAATGAAACGGTGAATGAATTTCTCCGTCTCCCCGTTCACACCAGCGCCGCCTGCGTCTGGAGCTGCCGGGTCCACACGATCAGCGCCTCCAGCAGCGCCCGGATCGCCTGGCGCGTCGGCTCATCGGTCAGGTGTCCCTGTGCGTCAAACTTTTCAAAGGCTCGGGCAATGTACACCTGGGGCCTGCCGAGCACCAGCATATCGTTATGCAGGGCGATCTGACGCAGGTGATGCTGCGCCCGCACGGTCCCCATCATCCCGCCCGCTCCCATCATCGCCATCGGCTTGCGATTCAACGGCGAGGTCTTGAGCGGCCGCGACGCCCAGTCGATGGCGTTCTTCAGCACGCCGGACACTGAGTAGTTGTACTCCGGCGTCACGATGAGCAGGGCGTCAGAGGCGGCGATGCGGTCCTTGAACTGTTGAACCGGCTCTGGGACCCCGACGGCCTCGACGTCGGCGTTGAACAGCGGGATGGGCGACAGGTCGAAGACTTCGAGCGCCATGTCCGGAGGCGCTATCTCAGCGGCCGCGCGAAGGGCCGCCCTGTTGTAGGATCCATGACGCAGGCTGCCTGCGAATCCGAGCACGTGAACCGGACGACTCATATTCCCTCCCGTCGGTACAAACTCACCCACCCACTGTCGGGTAACGCTTATAGTGGAGGTCCGCTGCGGAAACGCGCCGCGTCTCTCCCACCGGCTACGACCCGGCCGCGCCCGTGTGCCGCCGGTCGAGGTCGCGGAACCGGCCGTGCTCCTTGTTGAAGAACATCTCGAGGTCGGCCACCGGGCCGTTGCGATGCTTAGCCACCCTGAGCTCGGCGACATGCTCCCGCGCCTCGGCCCTGGCTTTCGCGGCGTCGTAGTACTCTTCCCGGTAGATGAAGAGGACAAGATCCGCGACCTGCTCGAGCTCGCCACTCTCTCGGAGATGCGACAACTGCGGCCGCCGGCTGCCCGTCGCCTCGACCAACCTGGAGAGCTGGGAGATCGCCACAACTGGAATGTCCAGCTCTTTGGCAAGCGTCTTGATCGCACGCGCAATCTCGGACACTTCCTGCGTTCGGTTCTCGGACCGCCTATAGGACTGCATCATCTGGAGATAGTCGATGATGATCAGGCCCAGCCCGTGCTCGGCCTTGAGCTTGCGGGCCTTGGCGCGCATCTCGATGGCCGTGATAGTGGCCGAATCGTCGATGAAGATCGGCGCCTCGCTCAGCCGGCCCATAGCCGCGGCAAGACGCGGCCAGTCTGCATCGGTGAGGTAACCGCTCCGCAGCCGTGAAGAGTCGACCTGCGCCTCACTGCACAGCATCCGTTGAACAAGCTGCTCCTTGTTCGTCTCGAGACTGAAGATGGCGGCCGGCACCTTGTGCTCGAGCGCCGCGTGCTGGGCAATGTTGAGCGCGAAGGTCGTATTGTGTACGCAGACGTCGTTGGCGACAAAATTGTGCGACTCGGGCACGGTCAGGTCGTAGACCTGGAACACGCCGACCTCCTCGATCGAGACGACCTCTTCCCACATCACGTCGAGGTCTTCGAGAAGCGAGCGCTGGGCATTCCGGGCCCATCGCCGCAGGCGCTCCCAGCAAAAGATGCCGACTTCGCGCACGAGCGAGAGCGTCGCGGCCACACCCAGGCTGAGCGTGTTCCCTTCCAAGGTGGCGGGGATCCCGAACCGGAGGAGCAGGTGCTGGATGGCGCGCGCGAAGCGCCTGGATGGAAAGAGGACCTGCGCGCGATGCCCTTCGGGATGCTCGCTGACCTCGGCCAGGCTACCAAGCAGCCGATTGAGGAATAGCGCCAGCTTGTCACGCCGCAACATGTAGATCACGGGCGGAAGCGTACGCACCGTGGGCACCTGCTCCAGCTCGGGATATCGCCAGAGCAGGTCAGCGACTGCGGCGCCGCCCTCCGCGCCGCCGCTGATGCCAGACTGCGCGGCGGGCCGGCCGCGTGAGGCTGCGAAGATCGCCTCGGCAGCCGCGGCCGCGTCGGCAAAGTCTTCGGCGATCTGGGGGCTCGCCAGCAGCCGGCCGCCACAGAGGTAGGCCAGCAGTTTGATCTCATGGTCTGGAAGTTCCATCCGGCCAAACACCGGCAGGTGGCGCGGCACCGCGACGAGGACACCAGGCTCGAGGGCCGCCAGCGGTTCCCATCCCGACGGCGTGAGGAATGGATGCGTGAGCGTCGTCTCGACCTCGCGCCCTCCGCTCGTCCGCAGCCGAAAGACGGGTTTGATCCCGTCGTCAACGAAACGGGTCGGCGCGGCCGGCCGGAACCGATGATTCCTATCGAGCGTGAGCAGCGTCGCACGGCCCGCCGCGACCATCTCCTGGATCGTCCGCACCTCGCCCGTCGACGCATCGACGACCTCGGCATCGAACTTCAGGCACTTCCCCATCGAGGGTCGCGCCGCGACGATGATCAGATCGGCCGATTGAAATCCCGAGGTCAGCTTGTCGAGCTCGGCGAACCCGGTTGGGACGCCGGTGATCGTCCCCTTGCCACGATAGCGCTGATCGATGCGCTCGAAGCTCGCCCGCAGGATCTCCGGGAGCGGGACGAAGTCTTGGCCGATCCGGCGGCTGGCGATACCGAAGACCATCTTCTCGGCCTGATCAACCAGCACCTCAACATCCTGGTCCTCGCGGAATCCCAGGCCCACGATTTGCGTGCCGGCGGTAATCATCTGGCGGAGCATCGACTTCTGCACGACCAGACGGGCATAGAACTCCACGTTAGCCGCGGTCGGGACGGCGTGCAGAAGCGCCGTGACGTACGCGGCTCCGCCAACGTCGTCAAGAGCCCCTTTGGCGCGGAGACGATCGCTGACGCTGATCAGATCGGCTGGCTCGCCGCGCTCGAACAGCTCGGTGATGACTTCGAAGATACGGCGGTGAGCATCGCGGTAGAAGTCCTCGGGCCGGACGACCTCGACCACGCGTGCGATAGCGTCGCGCTCCAGAAGCATCGACCCCAAGACGCTCTGCTCGGCCTCCAGGTTTTGCGGTGGAACACGCTCAACCGGCGGCCCAATGCTCATGGCGAACTCCTGTTCGTAAGTCTGGTTTGCTCTAGATTAGCGAACGTATGTACGGTAAGTCAAGACCGCTGCGTGGGGATTCAGTGGCTCCGTCACATGATGGTGTTGGGCAGACCGATGTGCATTCCCTTGGGGAAGACGTGTGGGTAACGAGGAAATCTTTCTGTGTATCAGGTCGAGAAACGGGGGATTAGCCTGTGGAGAAGCGGCCTCAACGCGTGGTGACGACGTTGAGCTCGACGTGGGCCGTGACGCCCGGCGCGATCCGAATCGGGATCTTGTAGAACCCCTCGACCCGGATCGGATCCTCCAGTTCGATCTGCTTCCTCGAGATGGAAAAGCCCCGCCTGGCAAGAGCGTCGGCGATATGCTGGGAGGTCACGGATCCGAACAGCTTCCCTCCTTCACCGGCGCGGCCACGAACTTCGAGCACCAGACCCTGCAGGCGGTCGACCAGTCCGGTGGCCTCGGTCCGCTCTCGGTCGGCGCGACGCTGGGCTGCTTGCCTCTGGTTAGCCAGCGTCCGGACGGCGCCTTCGCTCGCAGGGATCGCAAGGCCGCGGGGGAACAGATAGTTGCGCGCATGACCTTCTTTGACCTCGCACAGCGCGCCGGTCGCTCCAGGTCCGGGAACGTCCTTCAAGAGGATGACCTTCACGGCTCGGCCCTTGGGACGGCCGGCCGCGGCAATCCCCAACGCTCGCGTATCCTGAGCGTAGAGTCCAGGATGCCCAGGAGGAACACCGCGACGCTCAGCAACGGCACGGCAAACACCATCGCCACAGCCATGGCCTGGGCGAACCGCCCGAATCCGTAGTTGCCGAGAATGACCCACCCGGTGACGAGCCCCTGGAGAGAGAAGAGGGCCTGCATGGTGAGCGCCAGACTCCATCCGGCGCCAGGCAGAGCCGCGGGCGCGCCGGGCTGGTTGCCGAAGGCGAGCAGCAGATAACTTAGTGGGATGAGCCAGATGGCGATCGCGGGCACGCGCCACGTGCGCACCGGTGGAAGCGGGGGCCATCGATAGCCGAAGCGATCGAGCACGCGACGACCCACCTCGTAGTTCAGCCAGGCCGCGAAGAGGGCCCCGGACACCAGCATCGCGGGGAGCAGGTACGGAAACAGCCGCGCGACCTCGCGCATCTGGACGGAGACCGCGTCGATCTGCGACTGGGACAAACCCAGCCGCGCATAGAAACTGGCCGACATCTCGACGCTACGCTCCATCGTCTTGGCCATCTCGTCGAGACTGATGCGCCCCCCGCCGAGGAGGCCGAGATAGTTCAAGATCGTCGAGACGAAGGACACCAGCGCGCCGGTCAGCACGGTGCGCGTCGCGGGCCATGCGAGCCGGGCGCCGATTCCAAGGACCAGGCCCATGGGACCGAAAGAAACAAGGATCGCCAGCCCGACCAGCGGGCCGGCCAGCATGGCAGCGACCAGCGTGGCGACCACGCTGGCGACTGCGGCCACCCTGAACCCATGACGGATCACCAGCACCGCCAGCGGCAGCGGACACAGGAGCGCGGTGCCGATCCCGACCAAGGGGAGATAGCGCGTCGCCACAGCAAACATCGCCACCAGGGCGGCCAGAATAGCGCCCTCGGTCAGGCCCTGTGTCTGCATGCGCCGCACGGGCATCAGGATCTGCGGAGGCGGCGCGTACGCGACCCCGGTGACGAAATGGCTACTCCCCCGTATAGGGGAGCAACGCGAGCTCGCGGGCGCGCTTGATCGCCACCGCCAGCAGCCGTTGGTGCTTCGCGCAGTTGCCGGAGACGCGCCGCGGGAGAATCTTGCCGCGGTCGGTCACGAATCGCCGGATGCGCAAGGAATCTTTGAAGTCTATTTCCTTCACTTTTTCAACGCAGAAGGCGCAGTTCTTCCGCTTGGGCCTGCGACCGCGCCACTGCTTCCTGGTTGTCGGTTCCGCCATGTGATGCCTCCGTTGTGCGGATCGGGGCGACCCCGGGATCGCCCCTGTCGCGCAACTCGGTGCTCAGGTCGCCATCAGAACGGCACGTCCTGGTCGGGTTCCTCTGCGAGCTCCTCTCCCTGCGCCACTCCTGCCGGCACACCGGTCGCCTTCCGATCGAGGAAGCGGACGCCGTCGGCCACGACTTCGGCGACCCGGCGCTTCTGGCCATCCTGCGTCTCATAGGAGCGGATCTGCAAGCGGCCTTCCACGGCGACAAGCCGGCCCTTGCTCAGATGCTGGCTGACCTGCTCGGCCAGCTTCCTCCAGGCCACGATATCGATGAAGTCGGTCTCGCGCTCCCCTTGCTGGTTGGCAAAGGTACGATCAACGGCCAGCGTGAACGACGCAACAGGATGGCCGCTGGGGACATAGCGCAGCTCTGGATCGCGGGTGAGCCGGCCGATGAGGATGATGCGGTTGAGCACAACACTCCCCTCCCTTTGATGTAGTCTTAGGCCGTTGGTTCGGGCTGCGTTGGTTCGGGCTGCGCCGGTCCGGGCTGGGACACGTCGACGGTTGCCGGGAGTGTGGAAGGTTCTGCCGCTGCAGCGGCTGGAGTGGATGGCTGTGCCGACTTAGGTGGGGCGATGGGCCCAAACGCCACGGTGATCGAAGCGCGTAGCACATCTTCGATAATCTTCAACCCATGCCGGATTTCCGGGATGCGGTCCCCAGGCACCGCGAACCGGGCGAACACATAGTGACCCTCCCGATATCGCTGGATCGGGTAGGCCATCCGGCGCTTTCCCCAGGCCTCAGTGTGCTCAATGGTTGCACCCTGATCGAGCAGGCGCTGGGTGGCCCGCTCGACCACGGCAGTCATCGCATCACTCTCGAGGTCGGGCCTGACAATATAGACAAGATCGTAGCTGGGCAATTCTCTCCCCCCTCCTCTGGACTCCCAGGTTCGATGCCACGAACCTGGAGGGCACATCGCCCGCGGCCCTCCGTCACGATGGGCATCGGCGGAGGGCAGGAGGAACGCGCGAGCTCACCGCGCGTTCGACAAGCGACGCCAATTGTATCATCGGCAGGGGGTGGGTACAAGTACGGGGGGCATTATAGACTGGTCAGACTAGTCGTGTAAGTGTTCTTCCGCCTACACCACGAACCGGAACGTGATCACATCCCCATCCGTGACCAGGTAGTCGCGCCCCTCCGTCCGCGTCACCCCACGCTCCCGCGCCGCGCGCAGGCTTTCATAGGAGACGAGCGCATCCCAGGGGATGACCTCCGCCCGGATGAACCCGCGCTGCATATCGGTGTGGATCTGCCCCGCAGCTTCAACCGCCGTCATCCCGCGTGGAACCGGCCACGCTCGGACCTCATCTGACAGGATGGTAAAGAAGCTCAGCAGGCCGAGCAACGCGAAGCTTGATCGAATGAGCCGTGGGAGACCTCGTTCGCTCAGCCCAACGGCGACCAGGTAGGCCTGCGCATCCCCTGTCGACAGATCGCCGAGTTCAGCCTCCAGGAGTGCGGCCAGCGCCACGAATCCCGCGCCCTGCCGGTCAGCGAGCGCACGCAGGGCCGCCGCCGGCAGGCCGCCATCGGGGAGATCGCGCTCATCAACGTTGGCCACGTAAATCACAGGCTTCGCGGTGAGCAGACGTAGGTCGCGCATCAACCCGCGCGCGGGCTCTCCTATCGCCTGGCGCCGCACGGGAATCCCCTGACTCAGCGCGGCCTCCATCTGCTGCAGGGCGGCAGCCTGCTCTTGGGCGTGAGCATCGCCGCTCTTCGCACGGCTCTGCGCGGCCTGCCGCGCGCGTTCGACCGACTCCAGGTCGGCCAGCGCCAGTTCGGTCTCGACGATCTCGGCGTCGCGCACCGGATTGAGATCGCCCTCGACGAGCGCCACGTCGCCGCTCTCAAAACAGCGCACAACATGGACGATCGCGTCGACCTCGCGGATGTGTGCGAGAAAACGGTTGCCCAGGCCCTCGCCCTTCGACGCGCCGCGCACGAGCCCGGCGATGTCGATGAACCTGATCGTCGCCGGCACGACGCGCGCCGGGCGGATGACGGCAGCCAGCGCCTGCAGCCGGTCGTCAGGAACCGGCACCTGACCCAGGTTGGGATCGATCGTCGTGAACGGATACGAGGCCACGGCCGCGACCGCGCGCGTCAGGGCGTTGAACAGCGTCGATTTCCCAGCGTTCGGGAGGCCAACAAGACCAAGTGCGAGACTCATGGAGTGGCGAGGATCCGACCTGCCATGGACCGGCCGCTGGGCGGCCGGCCCGAGGGGGCTCTACGGCGCGTGGGCGACGTGGACTT
>JBQTJG010000128.1:0-3939 GCA_052387355.1 Armatimonadota bacterium
GCTCGTACGGTTCGATCTCAGGATACAGACCTGTCATGATGATCGGCGCGAGGACCACGCCCCGGAACTCAAACCCAGCGTACTCACGATCGTCCATGATTGGCGGCAGCAGATTCCAACGTGAAATCCCGCGGGGGCATGCCAGCTTCGTGTCGTCGAAGCCAACATTCCGCCGAGGCGGCGACAAGAAAGTGAGGCGTGGACTCGTACACCCCGAACCGCGCCCGCTCCACCGCCGTTCGCCATTTGGCAAGGTCGACCAAACCGAGTTCAGCCAGCCGGGGATCGCGAGTCAGCAGCTCGAACCAGGGCCGGCTTCGGCGAAGACCTTCGTCGAAGGCTCCCTGATTGGACCCCTTGGAACGCCGGAGGCGCACCGCCTCGGGCAAAAGCCCCACGAGCGCGCGCCTCTGGAGTACACGATCACGATCCGCCGTGGTACGCAACTCGTGAGGCACCGACAACATGAATTCGAGAAGCCGGCGGTCCAAAAGCGGGTGTCGATACTCCGAGACAACCTCGGCTCGGTTCTCGGCGCTGAGACTGGCAGCCTGGCTGTACGCCTCCTCCCAAAGCGCGCGTCGGCCTGGTTCGAGATCCGGAAATGCCACGTGCTTCCCCTGGAACGGATCAGCTTCTCCTCGGCGAAGGCATTCTTTCCGTAGCCAGCGAGGTGCGTGTACCGCAACGCGTGCCACCCGGCCATGACGCCGGAAAGTATGTCGGATCGCCGTTGGAAGCGCATGGTGAAGGAGCCAAAAAGAAGCACTCCGACCGGTTACGTCCTGATCCATCCATTGGCTCAGGGCTGTCCTAAGGCGGCCGAATGCCAAATGAACCAGCGGATCGGCCAGATGGTGTGGCGGAGAATCCCCCGAGCCGAAGGTCACGTCCCCACCAGCGCCCGTCAAGACAACGTCGACCATGCATGTCCTTAGCAACTTCGTGAGCGCATTCCGCTGGGATACCGTGATCTCGCTGCCAGGCTCCGCGACGAAGTCCTCCCGGCAGGTCGGAGAACGGGGGTGTCTCGTCTATGTCCAGGAAATGCCAGCGCGCGCCGATCTCACGGGATATGCGGGACACCATGTCGGAGTCTCCGCCATCCATACGACGGCCGCTCACGAAAGACAGAGCCTCGATAGACCGGCCGATGTTGAGCGCCGCCGCGAGCACCGATGTGGAATCGAGTCCACCGGACACCTCGCACCACACACGTCCATTTTTGGGGGCGGCTCGATCGACTGCGTCGATGAGTGCCGCCCTCAACGCCTGATCGTAGTCCTTGGCGCCGGGCAGACGAATGAGCGGCGCCTCGGTCGGACGCCAGGAAAAGACCAATTCCGAGTGTCGGGGCCCGTAGCGCAGGGCTGCGCCAAACCCCAAGCGTCGAATTCCGGGATACGGTGTCAGGTCCGTAACGAAGCTTGCGCTCTTTAGGGCCTGGCGAAAATACGTCGCGTCAATACCGGAAGGCCGCTTGAGCGTCACCAGATCGACCAGGCGCGAGGCAAAGAGCAGATCTCCGCCCTCATGGAGATGGAACAGCGGCCCTAAACCAAGGCTATCTACGACAAGACATGCGGTTCCGGCCGTTTGGTCCACAATAGCGGCCGCGAAGCTCCCCAGCACGTAGCGACTCCAGTCGCCGCCCCACCAGTCCTCGGCCATGGCGATCCACTCGGCGGCGCTGTTCGCTGCGGCTTGACCGCGCGATGCGGCCTTCTGTCTCAATTCTGCTTCGTTACTGATGAAGCCGGCAAAGAACACAACGATGGTTCGGGAGTCTCGCGTCAGAACGAAAGGCCGGGGTTCGCTGAAGTATTCCAGTCGCCGTCCGGTCAGCCTGCCAACGAATCTCGCACGGCCGGCAGTCATCCGAGCGCGGCGAGTTTGTGGAAATATCTCAGGCGTTCAGCTTCCTGCAAGAGGGGCCGCCCGTCTACCTCGACCCACGCGTGAGCGGCAAAAGGTGCGGATCGGACGCCGATGAGGTGTTGAGCCAGCGTACCTCGCTCTCTGAGGAAGCTGAAGAGCGCGAGGGACCGTGGAAGACAATCCCGTTCACCTCGAAGCGATGGAGAAATGAACTCTGCCCGGCGAAAGGCAGGTAGCAGATCGGCCAGGTCTTGTCGATGGCTCTCGGGGTAAGCGGGGAGGTTCGCACGGCGCGCAGCAAACTCGTAGGCGCGGGAAAAGCCACCGAAACGGAGCAACGAAGCGACTGCCAGCCGAAGAACGGATGCATGCACGGCGGACGGAAGTCGTCTTGTCAGCGTCCACGGGCGGCTATCCGCGCAAGTGTCACCTGCCCCGGCGAACGGGGAGGACAAGAATCCCTTGGCAACGCAGGTCGCTTCAAAGCGGGATAGATCGCTGAAAACCGTACGGTCGTCAACCGCAAACTGATTTCGCACCCGAGCAAGAATCTCAGCGTCGGGTTCTTGCCTGGCCAGACCGGACCACATCGCCGCCGCAGAACCCTCCAAGGCGAAGTAGGTGCCAGTCTTCAAGCACAGCAAAAACACGAGTTCCCCAGCTTCGATCCACCGGACGTGGGAAGCTGGGGCACTTCGAGATTGACCCAGAGGTAGCGTCCCGCCGTTCAGGGCGTGCCTACCCTTGCTTCCACCTCATCGTCTGGTCAGAGTTTCCATCATGGTGAATGCCACCGGACTCGAACCCTGTCAACTCTATCGCTTCTCCGATAACGACCAGCGAAGGCGACTCATACGCGGACTTCACCAACTGAACGACCGCTTCCGGCTTCGGGTTGCCATTCGGTGCAGTCACTTCCCCACCCCCTTTAACGTGTACATGAAGTTATCAAGCGCTTGATGGGACTACAAGTAACGTACTTCAAGACCAAAGCAGCGTCAAGGCGCGCGGCAGCGATGCGACCACATCCTCATTGCCCGGGCGGTTCATGGGAGGACCGCTGCCGGTCGCCGGCGAATGCTCAGCAAATGCTCGTAGGTTATATCCTTCAAGCCGGAGAGGAGAAACCAATCAGGAACCCAATGAGACTCGTGGCGCTTCTTGTCGCCTTCTTGTTTCTTTCATCAAGTTGCGGCGCCCGCGACCCGTGGGCAGGCACATACTCGAATGCCAACGGCTCGATTACGCTCGACGTCAAGAAGGGCGGGAAGGCCTCCTTTACTGCGCTGGGTGACACCGAGGAGTGCACCTACACAACGGACGGGGATAAGACCCTTACGCTCGACTGCCCGGAGCCTCCTGCGGGCAAGTTTGTCTTCACGCGGCAGAGCGACGAGTCGATCGTGGCGGATAATCCCATGGTGGGACGACTCGCAAAGTCCAAGCGCTAGTCACCGGAAACCAGGCGAAGCCTCGCCGGAGACGTGCAGACTAACCGCATCTTTCTCCCAAGCATATTGTACCGAAAACCGCCCATGGTGCTTGTGGATACTTCTTCTTGACCTCTCTCTCGAAAACCCACGTCGATCCGAGATCGTCGCCGCCCAGCCCCCAATGCAGAACCCGCCACACGTTGCCCGTCCTTTGCAGAAGCGCCCGAGTCGCGCCACACCAAGGACAACGTGTCAGTGAACGGTTCTCTTCAGGGTCCGGCTTGGCCGAGCGGAGGTAACCATCGCGCACAAGCGCCCAGCCATCGTGAACTCTCAAGGTCGTGAGATGAAGCCTGAGGCCCCGCTTGTACTTGGCTTCTGCCGCCTGCCGGATCGCTTCTCGAATCGCGCTCCATTCCTCGAGGACTGATCCCGGCGCTCGCGGATACTTTGCTAGCGCTGCCTTGAGTATTTTGTCATCACAGACGTGCCGGTCGCAGGATAACCCCCAGGCCAGCACCTCCCACGTACGTCCTGTGCGCTTCAGGAGTGCGCCAACGTGGTTGGTAAGGGGAAACGACGTGATGTAGCCGCCCTTTTCGTAAGGATAGAGCGTGCCCAGCATCAC
>JBQTJG010000129.1:0-1506 GCA_052387355.1 Armatimonadota bacterium
CGCAGCCGGTCGGCTGAAAGCAGAAGTTCGCCATCAGATGCGGCGTTGCCACCGCTGGGGATCTTGCTTCGCGTGCATGCAGGCCACGACGACGACGGTGTCACCATAGATCCGGTAGAAAAGCCCATAAGGAAAGCGCCGAGGGATGAGAGCGCGGCGGGTATCTCGGTGGAGGACGGGAAAGACTTCCGGAGACTCGAGCACTCGGTCGCGCGTCAATCGCAGCGCTGCCAAGAATTCTTCACCCAAGCCCCGTCGTGGCGCCTCGTACCATTGGTAGGCTCGCTCGATGTCGGCGGCGGCCGTCCCAAGGTATGCCGACGGGACCTTCGCGTTCCAAGTCGTCCAGGCGCCGGTCCAGTTCTGCGAGCTGGGCGGCCGTGAGCGGAATCGTCTCGGGCGTAGCCGCGAGGCTGTCCCAGAGCTCCTCCAGCAGGCCAAGCCGCTCTTCCGGTGTCAACGACGCGATGTCAACGTCACGCTTGCTCATGCCGAAAGTATAGCCTCCCCATAGCCCGTCCGCGGTATGGCGAACGCGGTGTTCGACGACCTCCGCGGGATGCGTGGCGATCGTGTCATCGCCCAGTCCGTCGCAAAACCTCCGCGATGCCGTGGTCCCGCTATTTGACAACGGTTGTGCGGGCGACGCCCTCCGGGAACAGAGCGCTTGAGACGAGACGGATCGTTCCGGCGCTCTTGTTCATAATCGCGTGCTTGTCGCCAGCCTTCTCCGTCCAACTCTCGCCAGCTCTCACGAGCCGTTCGCCCGCGTCGTCAACCAACGTCAGCTCGCCAGTAACTACGGTGACCACGACTGGTCCGCTGTGGTAGTGCAGCGGCACGCCACTGCCGGGCGGTAAATCGAGGACCTGATTGACCAAGGCGTAGTCACCGGCCGCCACGGTGATCGGGAACGACATCAGCGACACCGCGACTGGTGTCGGGGGCGGCGCCTGTCCAAGAGCGCGCGTGGCCGATCCACCCAGGATCGCGGCGACGAGGACGGAGACGGTGATCCGGTAGAGATTGCTCCCCATCTCTTCACCTCCACGCAGGCGGCGCCCTTGGGTCAGGCTAACGATCGCAGGCTCTCGGTGCTTGGCCTCAGCCGCCCAGCATTGCGTCGATCGGGCTTCGCACGGCCGATGGCCCGCGATTCAGAAGGTCGACCGAGCCGCCGCCACTCTGCAGGTCGCGCCGGTGCTGTTCGCGAACATCGGCTGCTGGCAGCATCGTCATGCGGTCCTGTCGCCTGATCGTCGGCGCCGAAGCCCCGCCGGGCGGCACGTGCGGCGACGGGCTACAGCTTCATGTGCGGGTCGAGCCAGTCGCGCAGCGCGTTCCCCATGAGGTTGATCACGAGCGTGGTCACGAAGATCGCGAGGCCGGGGAAGGCGGCGATCCACCACAAGTTCAGCATGTAGAGGCGGCCTTCGCCCAGCATGTTGCCCCACGCGGGCGTCGGTGGCTGCACGCCCAGCCCGAGGAAGGACAGGAAAGACTCGA
>JBQTJG010000130.1:0-2273 GCA_052387355.1 Armatimonadota bacterium
CCAGACGACCGTCACGGGTACCCACGGCGTCACGACAGGGAGGAAGTAGATGAGCTGGTAGATCGGCGCGCCCGTGATCCGCGCGTTGACGGTGATCGCCAGCGCCAGCGCCAGGACGGTGCCGAGGATGACGCTCCCGGCCGCGAGGATGGCGGTGTTCGACAGCGCGTTGTGAAAGGTGGGATCGCGGAGCAGCTCGATGTAGTTGCCGAGCCCCAGGAAGACCCGGATCGGGCGGATCATGTCCCAGTTGTAGAAGCCTGCCGCGAGCGTGGTGATGATCGGGATGACGCGCAGGTAGAAGAAGAGCAGCAGGATCGGGGCCAGCCCGAGATAGCAGAACCAGTACAGGCCCAACGTGCGTCGGCTGACGCTCCGCTGGAGCGGCTGCGCTCTCGCGGTCAGTTCCTGCGCCATGGTCCTGACTCCAGGCACGCCCTGTGCGCAGGGCTCAGGCGGATGGCTGCCCGGGTTATTCTCCCAGCAACCCTTCTCTTCGCAGGATGTCGTTCGTCTCCTTGGCCGCGTCCTCGATCGCCTTGGCGATACCCGAGGGGTTGTCCACCAGCGACTTGTCGGCGTACGCGCGCTCCAGGCGCGCGGCCAGCTTGGTGAGGATCTCGTCGAACGGCCCAATGGGCTGGTACCAGTAGAACTCGTACCCTTCGGGCGCCTCGAAGAACGCCTTGAACTGCGGCGACTTCCGGATCTGCTCCTTGTACTCCACGTCCTGGCGCGCCGGCATCCAGCCAGTCATCTCCAGTAACTGTTGCTGGTTCTCGGGCCGCAGGATGAAGTTGACGAAATCCCATGCCACATCAGGATTCCTCGCCGACCGGGTGACAAAGAAGTTGACCGGGTTGATGATCGTGCCCGCACGCCGGAACTTCGGCAGCAGGGCAGCAGTGTACAAGAGGCCCGGGTTGTTGCTCCGGACGAAGCCGATCACCCACGACTCGCGGGTGAACATCGCCGCCTGCTCTAGCGCGAACCCCTCGGCGTCACGCTTCAGGGTGGGATCATCGCAGCGGTACTTGTGGACCAGGTCCACGAAGAGCTTCAGCGCGTCGCGTCCCGCCTGATTGCCGTAGCCCGCGCGATACTTGCCGCCCGGCCGCTGCTCGATGACCGTCCCGCCGGCAGGGTAGAGCCAGAACCACCACTTCTCACCCACGCCGCTGCCGCCCCCGAAGAGCCGCAGGCTGATGCCCGCTCGGGTCAGCCTGCCCGTGGCGTCCTTCTTCGTGAGCTTCTGGCAGTACTCGATCACCTCGTCCCAAGTCTGCGGGGCGCGTGTCAGGCCGGCCTCCTGGAACATCTTGATGTTCCAGAACAGCACCTGGCGCCCCTGGAAGAACGGCACGCCGTACGTCTTGCGCTGGTAGGTATTAATGATCTTCATCGCGTCGGGGTACGCCTTGCCCTTGAGAAAGGTGTCCTGCGCTGTGGGGTTGGGCGGAACGAACCCCGCCTCGATGAAGCGCTGCATCGCGTACGTGGAGATCTCGAGGATATCCGCCGCAGTGTCGGCCGGGATCGTCGCTGCCAGCTTTCGCTCGAAGTCGCGCAGGGGATGCGTGAGGATTGAGATTTCGACCGATGGGTTGTTCCGGCGGTAGTCGGCCGCCATCTTCTCATAGAACGGGCCGATCTCCGGGAATCCTCCCCAGAGATTGAGCCGGACGGTGGGGGCGCCGTAAGCCGGCGCCACCGCGATAAGGGCGGCGACCAGCAGGGCACAGAGCCCAGGGACGCCCGGATGGCGATGGTGTCGCGTGCGCATCGTGATCCCTCCTTGGGAATGACAACGTTAGCAGGAGCGCACCGGCGCTTCCTTCTCCTTGAGCGCAGAGAACTCCTGGCGATCGGCGGGATTTGGGGAATGCAAGGTGGAGCACGCACATAAGACAAACCAGTAACAGGAATCCCCAAATTCGAGTCACCCGCTCACCCCCCACTCGAATCGCAGGATCTGAGACGAGATCGTCCCTCTAGACGACAATGGGGCTGCCCCGTGTCAACAGAGTCGGCAAGGAGTCGCAGTCCACAACGGCGAGGAACCGGTATCATTCAAGGCGGATTGACGATCCCCTCGCTAGAGGCGCAAGGTCCGTGCGGTCAGGTCCGCCTCTCCATCTGCCGCCTTAGGAGTTGTAACGAAATAAGTGATTCATATGCGTTTCCGCAGGTTGGGCAGAACGGTATAGTTCCACTCGCCATGGAAGGAATGCGGGACCAGCTTGATGCGGGCCATTTGCTGGTCGCTGACGACG
>JBQTJG010000131.1:0-25874 GCA_052387355.1 Armatimonadota bacterium
CGATGAGATGGACGACGGGGCCTTCAACGTCGGGGGCGACCGATCGGTGACCGTCGAGGAGTTTGCACGCATGCTGTGCGCGGTCGCAGGCGCACGCGTCGAACCGGTCGTCTCGGGTGAATTTCGCTTGGGGGATGCCCGCCAGGTCCGTTCTGATGTCTCGAGACTGAAAGCGCTTGGCTGGCAGCCCCGGACACCGCTCGCGACCGTGGCCTCCTCCTATCTGGCCTGGCTGAACGCTCTTCCGGAGCGGCCCGACCGCGTGGAACCCGCGATGGTCGCCATGCGCCGCCTCGGCGTCCTCAGGAGATCGACGTGAACGCTGCAGACCTGGCGGCGGTCTACCTCGATGGACTGACCAGGACGCTGCAGGGCACGTCGCCGGAGGCGATTGAGCGCATCGCCGCTATCCTCGAGCGCGGCCGCACCGACGGGCGGACGATATTCCTGATGGGCAATGGGGGCAGCGCCGCCACGGCGTCCCACATCGCGCTCGATCTCGGCAAGGGGACGATCCGGCCCGGGGCGCCGCGTCTGCGCGCGATCGCCCTGACCGACAACGTCCCGGTCCTCACCGCGTGGGCGAATGACACCTCGTACGAGCGCGTGTTTGCCGCTCAGCTCGAGACGTGGGTACGGCCCGGGGATGTCGTCATCGCCATCAGCAGCAGGGGCCGCTCCCCGATCGTGCTGGAGGCGGTCCGCCGGGCGCGGACGATGGGCGCCGTCACCATCGGCCTGAGCGGATTCGATGGGGGTGTGCTCAAGGACCTCGTGGATCTCTCTCTGGTGGTGCCGTCTGACGTCGTGGGTCAGATCGAGGACGCCCATCTCGCCATCGGGCACATCCTGACATCGATCCTGTCGTTGGACCGGGCGGCGCCCGGTACCTGAGTGGGACGAGCCGTCTATCTGGATCATGGAGAAGAACGGCGCCGGGCCGCGATCGCCGTGACGCCCGCGCTGGTCATCATCGGGAACGGTCCTGGTGAAGTCGCGGGATGGGCGATGCCCGTGGCTGCCGAGGCTCGCCGCTGGGCCGCGACGCAGCATCGGCCGCTTGCCATCACCCTGTGCCTCCCTCCATGCCAGGGCGCCAGCGGCCAGGAGCGGTCGGTGGCAGCCTCGACCGGCCTGTTCGATACCATCCTCGATCGGTGGATGACGCTGCGGCTGGGGCTCGGTCTATCCGGCTGGATGCCGCCAGCCCGGCCGATTCTGCTGCACGTCGGCGGCGATTTCTGGTACGCTAGGCAGCTCGGCAGGCGCTGGCGCGCCCGGACGTTCGCGTTCGTCGAGCGCGCTCATGTCGCGCGCGTGCATGAGGTTTTTGAGCGAATCTTTGTCCCGACGCCGGATCTCCAGCGGCGGCTGCTCGATCTGGGGGTACCGGCGGCCAAGGTGCTCGTCACCGGTGATCCGCGGAACGACGGCCTCGCGCATCACGGGGCCCGCGCCGCCGCCAACGGCGACCGCAGCAGGCGGACCGTGACCGTGCTCACGGGAAGCCGTGATGCCGTGTTCAAGGCCATGCTCCCGTTCTGGGTCGAGACCGTCAAGGCGCTTCGGACAGCGCTTCCAGACGCGCACCTCCTGATGGCGGTGTCACCGTACGTTTCCCCTCAGGTGCACCAGTCGCTGCTTAGCCGGCATCGCCGCGCGCTCGACGCCGCCGGCGTAGAGGTTCGTGACGACGGCTGGTCAGGCGTGCTGGCCTCAGATCTTGTGCTGACGCTTCCCGGCAGCAACACGCTGGAGCTGGCGGCCAGCCGTATCCCAACAATCGTGATCGCGCCTCCGCCATTCACCCGGACGATCGCGTTCGAAGGTCTCACCGACTGGGTGGCGCGCGTACCTGGCGTCGGCCTGGGCCTCAAGATGCTGCGGGAGCGCAGGTACGTCACCCGCGGATTGTACGCAGCGCTGCCGAACATGCGGGCAGGCCGTCGCATCATCCCCGAGTTCATTGGGAAGATCACGCCGGAGCGCGTGGCCGCGGAAAGCGCTTGGCTGCTTGATGACGACGCCGCGCGCCAGAAGCTCATCCAGGATCTCGAGGCGGTTCCGAACGAACCGGGCGCGTCGCGGCGAATCGTCGAGGTCATCAGTGCAACCTGGGCCGTCTCGTGAACACCGGCGCGCCGGCGAGGTCCTGATGCGGACGGCGTTGTTCGTGAGCAATGGGGTGGGAGAAGATCTCATTGCCGCCAGCCTGGCCGCAGGCTTGCGGACCGCGGGCGTGGCGGTGACCGCCTATCCGCTCGTCGGGCTCGGGGTCTATCCTCCAGAGATCCCTCTCCTGAATCCGCGACAAGACCTTCCCAGCGGCGGGTTCTCGCTCCGGGCCGGGCACAGAAACCTGGCCGCCGATCTCGCAGCGGGCATGATCCGGCTCTGGCGACAACAGCGCAAGACGCTGGCGCGCCAGCGTGGGACACACCACATCGTGGTTGCGGTCGGCGACACGTACTGCCTGTGGATGGCCAGCCGGGCCGCGGCTCGTACGGCATTCGTGGCGACTGCCGACTCATCGCGCATCTCCCCGTTCGGGACCATGGCGAAGTGGGCGCTGCGCCACTACGCCAGCCGCATTTTCGCGCGCGATCAGGACACGGCCGATGTCCTGTCGGCCATGGGACTCTTCGCAACGGCCGGAGGGATTGTCGCGATGGACGATCTCCGGCCGTCGGGCGAGGCGTTCGGCCTGCTTCCCCAGGCGCCGGTGGTCACGCTCCTTCCCGGCAGCCGGCGCGATGCCGTGGAGAACGCGGTCCTTGTCGCGCAGGCGGCGGAGGCAGTCGCCGCCGAGGTTGTGGAAGCCCGGTGTCTCATGACCGTCGCGCCGACCGTTCCCGCGGCGTCGCTGGTCACCCGGCTTGGCGCGCTCGCTCGCGCCGTGGTCATCGCGCAGGATGAAATTCACATCGGGGGGGCGCGCCTGCGCCTCACCGGGGCGTTTGCCGACGCGCTGCTACGCGCCTCGGTCGTGATCGGTCTCGCCGGGACGGCCAACGAGCAGGCGGCCGGGCTGGGCCGGCCGGTCGTGGCCTTTCCTGGCCCGGGCGCCCAGTTCAGTCCGCAGTTCCTCGCCACCCAACATCGGCTGCTGGGCGACGCGCTGGTACCGACCCGCGACTGGCAGGAGGCCGCGGCCATGGTGGTGCGCCTGCTCCGTGACCCGTTCGAACGGCAGCGCCGGGGCGCCGTCGGCCGGGAGCGAATGGGTCCGCCAGGCGGGGCTCAGCGAATCACTGCGGCGCTCCTGGAGATGCTCAACCGGGCGTAGGATCTGTCAGCGCGACGCCTCGGCGGCGAACCGTCCCTTAGTGCTCGTGGGTGATCCAGAAGACCTGACTCCAGGCGCACCGGGGGCCGGCGCGACACTCCAGCCGCACGAAGCCCTCGTCGCCCGCCGGCTCGTACCGGCCGGACCCGCCCGCAATCACCGCGCGCCGCGTACCGGCGGCGTCGATCACCGCCATCTCATCCGCGTCGCTCTGCGCGGTGATGACCTGGCCGGTGACGCCGAACTCGGCCACGATCCCTGTGCTGGCGTAGGACGCGCCATGCAGCAGCGCCTCGCGGAGTGCCGGCTTGGTGATGGCAGATACTTTCACCATGACCCACGCGTGGTCGAACTGCAGCATCGTGTGGCAGTCGTCGGCGGCGACCCCGCTGATGACGACCTCGGGGCCGTGCGCCCGGGCCGCGTGGCTCCAGCGGCGCACATCCTCTTCGGAATCGGAATGGGGATTCCAGACCTCGACCAGAAACGGTCCAGGCAGCGTAGCCATCGTCGGGGCGGGCCAGGCGCCGGTCCACAGGTTGCCGGTCCATGACGGATGGTGCAGGCAGGGGACGCCGCCCGCGTCTAGAGTCCTCCTCACACGCTCTTCCGCGGACCCGGCGCCGAGCACGTTGTCAACGAGTAGGCGCCCCAGGTGCGGCCCCAGCGGTGGCACACCTCTGACGATCGTCTCCTCCACACCCGGGATCGCCAGAAACGACGCGTCGTTGACCTCATCACAGCGCGTGAGGATGTCGTGGTCGGTGAAGCAGATGAAGGTGTAGCCGGCGTCGCGATAGCGGCGGGCCAGATCCTTGGGCTCGAACCGGCCATCAGATCGTCTAGTATGACAGTGGAGCTGTGCTTTTTGGTACGTCCCGGGAACGGCGTACGGATCGCGGATGCGCACTGGTACCTACGGTTGACGGCGCGCCGCGATCCGATACCCGAGTCGCACGAGCTGATCGCGCACCCGCTGGATCCGGTCACGCAGGCCCGGATGCGTGCGCAGCAGCACCTCGATCTGGCCGGGGTCGCGTCCCTCCATCGCCCGCAGCCGCTCCATGAATCGTAGGCCCGCTGAAGCATTGAACCCCGCCGTGTGTGTGTAGATGACGCCCAGCCGGTCGGCCTCGAACTCGTTCTCGCGCGAAAAGCCCCGGGAGATGAGGCCCCGGGCGATTCCGGCGATCTGCGCGGAGGCGGATTCGCCGAACAGCACGCGCGAGATCAGGCCGAACAGGAGCTCGCGCTCGATCACTGCCACATGATGCTTGGCAGCCACGTGTCCGACTTCGTGCGCCATCACGAAGCCCAGCTCCCCATCAGACTGGACGAACTGCATGAGTCCCACGGTGGCATAGATGAACCCTCCCGGGAGCGCGACCGCGTTCACGTCGCGTCCCCGCAGGACCTTGAAGGTGTACGGCAAGTCGCGGCGGTCGGAGACCGCCGCGACCCGGCGCCCAATCGTCGCCAGGCGGGCCGTCATAGCCGGATCACTCGCCAGGCCGACCTCGGCCTCAAGTTCTGCGGCCAGTTGTCTGCCGATGCGGATCTCCTCATCCTGGCTAATGACAGCCGCGTCGGCGCGCGGGGCGGGCACCAGGGCGAAGACCAGCGCGATGCAGGTCAGCCACCAGAGGCGCGCCTTCACGGACTGCCGATGCACCCGTGCGCGACGCGGACGCGCGCCTGTGCCGCTGGCGCGCGCTTGCGGGTCCCCAGGTGCCGTGCTACGATGCGCCTGAACTGCCGCGGATCGCTTCATGCAGATCACCGTCCATCTCTTTGCCGCCCACCGCGAGGCTGTGGGCACATCCACCGTCCCTCTCATTATTCCCCATGGAACGACGGCAGGTGAGATCTGGACCCTCCTCGTCACCCGACATCCCGGCCTCCGCCAGGTCGCACCGCCCACCGCCGTTGCCGTGAACGACACCGTACATCCGGCCGATCACCCCCTGGCTGAGGGTGATCAGGTGGCGCTGCTCGCGCCGGTCAGCGGCGGCGCCCATGGTTGAGCTGGGGCGTGATCCCATCAGGGTAGACGCGCTCCTCGACGCGGTTCGCGTTCCCGGGGCCGGCGCCGTGGTGCTGTTCCTGGGTACGGTCCGCGATCATTCGCGCGGACGCCATGTCGGCCATCTCGAGTACGAGGCTTATGAGGCGCTCGCGCGCAAGGAGATGACGCGCATCGCCACCCACGCCATCGAGCGCTGGGGCGTGCGCATCGCCATCGTCCATCGCCTGGGCACGTTGGCGATTGGCGAGATCAGCGTCGCCATCGCCGTCGCCGCTCCGCACCGCCGGGACGCGTTCGAGGCCGGCCGGTTCGCCATCGACACTCTCAAGCAAACCGTCCCAATCTGGAAGAAAGAAGTGTGGGCATCGGGCAGCGAGTGGATCGGACAAGAAGAACCCTCACCGTCAGCCTGATTGACCGCACGGGTCCGCTCCTATGCGCTCCAGGCCTCGGCCATCACGCGGGTCACCTCACGTCGCGCGGCCTCGAGGTCGATGCCGGCCGACCCGAGCCATCTGCCACAGACGTGACCGACGCACGCTTCGACCGCCTGAGCGATGATCATCCAGCGGCCGTTCGCGCCGCGCAGTCCCGCCTCACGCGCGTGCCGAAGCGTGATCGTCTGGGGCGGCGCGTAGATCATGTCGAAGACCGCCGCCTGGCGAGGCAGCAGCCGGACGCGCGCCCGTGAGCGCGCGTGGTTGGCCTCGATGTCGGCCGCCGAGCGCGATGCCCAGGCCCCGGCGAACTCGGACTCGGGCATCGGAGGCAACACCGCCGGAGAGGCCGGCGCGAGCGCCGAGTAGGGCTCCACCATCGTCCAACCGTTGGGCCCCCTGTGGATACCGGCCTGGCCGCGCACCGAGGCATTGATGACCAGGTCGATCCCGGGGAGCATCGCATCGAGCCCGTCCTCGGGCACGACCGTGGCGCGCGCGCCTGTCGCGGTCGCTCGGGCGGCGACCTCCTGGGCGCGATCCGGACTCCGGTTCACGACGAGCAACTCCCCAGGCCCGAGCAGCGACCCCAGCCCCACACCGGCCGCGCGCGCCGCGCCGCCACCGCCGATGAGCAGCACGGTGAGTCCATAGGGAGTCTCGAGGAGCGGCCCGTCCTCCCCAGGATGCAGCAACGCGGCGATCAATCCCACGCCGTCGGTGTTCGTGCCGATGAGCCGGCCGCCGCTGGTGCGGACGATCGTGTTGACCGCGCCGATCGCCGCTGCGACCGGATCGACGTCGTCGAGCAGAGGGACGACAGCTTCTTTGTACGGTACTGTCACGTTGGCGCCCAGGCAAGCCTCGGTGCGTCCGAGCAGCGAGACAACCGCGGGCAGCCGTTCGGAGACCACGTCCAGGGGGAGGTAGGCCGCCTGGATTCCAAGGTGCGAGAGCGCCGCCGACCAGAGGTGCGGACTGCGCGAGTACCCCGACGGATGGTCGCCGATCAGCCCGATGAAGCTGCCGGAGGTCGTCCCGGGGAGCGCATTCTCAACCAGCGCCTGCAGCGGCGCAAGCGATATCGGTGTCGTCGTCATCGCGTGGGGTTACGGTTGTGGTTCGAGCCGAATCCAGGTTTGGCCTTCCGCGACGACCCGACCTGACGCGTACCAGACCGTGACCTTGTCGGTTGTCAACCGGCGGCCTGGCTGCGCCAGCCGAACGTCGCCCGTAAAGACGGCTTTCTTCTCGACGCCAGACACCTCGGCGTTGCGACTGCGCACCTCGACGTCACGGAAGATGCCGTGGACGTCGCCGGCCACGGTGAGCCGTTCCCACCGCCGGTCGCTCTCGAGGCGGCCGCCTTCGATGAACCCGTCGGAGCTCTGGACGCGCGCGCGGCCGTCCAGGACCGCGATTCCCCGTGATCGCCGGTAGGTGAGCCGGTTTCCCGTGGCCACAAGATCAGGTTTGGTGAACACGGTGACCCGGGGCTCGGCGGTGACCGTGTCGGTCGAGGGAACGAGCGTCACGGCCTGCGCAGAGACGAGGCTGGTCTCGACCTCCAAACTCGCCGTTCCTCTGGCGACGATACGCCTGATGGCCCTTGCGGTGTATTCGACGGTGATCTCGTCGCCTTCGAGCACCCCGGAGGGTCCGACAACGCGGGCCTGGCCTGCCAGCACGCCGCGGCCCTCCTTCTGGAACAGGGTTGCGCGCGATGACATCGCGGTCGTGACGCCGTCGGTGATGCGCACGTGCCCCGTGGCCCGGGCTACGCGGGAGGCAGCATCGATGCTCAACTCGTCTGCGGAGATTGATACACGGGTTCCAGGCGTCGGGCCCACGGGTCGGGCGGGCGCGGCGGCTGCGTGGGCGGCTCCTGATCCGGCCAGCAGGCCTGCGGCGAGGCACAGCGCCAGGCGACGCACGGGGCTTGGACTCATCGCCGGTTCCCGGTCAGGTAGTCGTACAGCGTGCGGTCCCGGTAGGCGGCCGCAAAGTGTTGGGCCGCCTTCTTCTTGTCATTTTTCTTCGCATACGCCTGGGCCAGCAGATAGTGCAGGACCGCGTTGTTGGGATTGATCACCAGGCCTCGCTCCCATGTCACGATCGCACGGTCGGTGTGACTAAGGGTGGCGTAGGCCTGCCCAAGATAGCCGTAGCCCCAGTCGTTCCGAGGATCGGCGGCAACGATCCTCTCCACTTCGGCGGCGGCGCCGGCGTGATCACCCAGAAAGTGCCGGGCGAACGCGAGGCGGTATCTGGCAAGCAAATCGTTGGGATTCCGGCGGACCAGTGCCTCAGCTTCGCCGGCGATCTGACGGGCGAGTGTGATTCTACGCGCCGCCCCGGCGGTATTGTCGGCCTCCTGCAACTGCTTGTAGGCTTCGAGCAGACGCCCGTCTCTGGCATAGAGCATCGCGAGGGTAAACCGGGCGCCAGGATCCGCGGGGCCGCGGGTCACCAGCTCCTGCTGTCGTGTGATCAACGTCGGCCAGTCGGCGGCTGTGCCTTGCCCGCGTACCGCCGGAGATGACGCCGCCACCAAAATTGCAACGATGCCACTGATGAGCGCCCGCCGGTCAATCACGATCGGTCTGTGCCCCCTTGGGACTGTCGGGAGAGACACCCGTGTTGCTAGACGCGGACTCCGACGGGAACCAGATCGACAAGCTTGCGCGCGACCTCCCGGAGCACACGGGCGGCCGGGGAGTCGGGATGCGTTTTCACCACCGGCTGCCCGACGTCGCTGCCTTCGCGCACCGCCACATCGATGGGGATCTCACCCAGCAGCGGCACCCCGAGCTGCTCGGCCAGACGGAGCCCGCCGCCGCGGCCGAACACGTCGATCGTGGGACCGCCGGGCGCCGGCGTAAAACCGGACATGTTCTCGATCACGCCGACGACGTCCATATTGACCTTCTCGGCCATTTTCGCGGCCCGCTGCGCCACCGCGGCGGCCGCAGACTGCGGGGTGGTGACGATCACCATGCTGGCCTGCGGCAGGGTTTGGGCGATGCTCAGCGATACGTCGCCGGTCCCGGGTGGGAGGTCGATGAGCAGATACTCCAGATCATCGCCCCAGTGCACCTCCGAGATGAAGGTCACCAGGGTCTTGTGCAGCATCGGGCCGCGCCAGACCACGGCCTCCTCTTCGTTGGGGAGCAGGAAGCCGATCGACATCACGCGAATGCCGTCGCGCTCCAGCGGGATCAGCATCTGATCGATCGCGGTCGGATGGCCGGAGACGCCCAGCATCCTGGGAATCGAGAACCCATACACATCGGCGTCGATGACCCCGATGCGCCGGCCGTCAAGCGCCAGGGCCATGGCCAGGTTGGCTGTGACCGTAGACTTGCCGACGCCGCCCTTCCCGCTGGCTACGGCGATGACTCGTGTGCTCGACTCCGCGGTGAGGAACGATGACTTCTTTGCCGGATGCATCTCCCCGCCCCGCAGTTGCCTGATCAGCGCCTGGCGCTGATCCTGACTCATGACGCCGAGGGTGACATCGACGTGCTTGACGCCTGGCAGGGCCTTCACCCTGTCGGCAATAGACGTGATGATCGTTTCCCGCAGAGGACACCCACTGATCGTCAGCAGGGCGTCGACCGTCACCTGGCCGTCCTGCACGATGATCTCGCGCACCATGTTCAGCTCAACGATGCTCTTGTGCAGTTCAGGATCCTGGACGTCGCGGAGCGCCTCTAGCACCTGGTCCCTCGTCGGACCGTTCTGGCGGCGGAACATTGACATCATCGATATCCTCCTCTGCCCCGGGGCCGGAGGCGCCGGGGCGCACCGAAAGTGTAACACGTCAGGAGGCCGGACCCGATGGCCGCGGCCCGCCACCTCGGTGCCGGCGGCGCCGACGGCGCCGGTGGCGCCCTTGCCTCTCGGAAGGTGTTCCTGAGGACGGCACTGAAGCCGGCTCCGGCGCGCTGTCGCCGCTGGCCTCCTCAACCACTCCCGCGGGTGCCATTCCCGCGGGTTCCGGCGGTGCACCGTCAGCGTCGGGCGATGCGTCCGGCGCCGAAGGCGCCTCGACCTCGGCGGCTCCCTGACTGCGCCGCACGACGACCCGCACCAGATCGCGTTCAGCCGATGCCTTGATCCTCGTCAGCGTCCCATCGAGATGCGCAGCCAGAATCTGCTGGACCGACGCATCGGTGAACAGCACGATCCCGGCGTCGACCGCCAGGTGCGCTGTCACGTCGGTGTCTCCATCGGTATCCTTCAGGAGATAGGCTCCGGCCATCGCCCGCAGCGTGCCTCGAACTTGACGGAACTCGATGCGGCCGGGCGGCCGGAGCACCACGCGCTGCACCGAGGTGATGGGGAGCCCGCCTAAGAACCCGCGGAACTCCACGAGGGCAGCCGACTGTGACCGCTCGGCAACGTCAGTGGTGAACCATAGGCTCACGTACCGCGGGTGCGACTCGAGTCGGCTCAGCAACTGCCAGATCCGGTGCAGCGGCGCGCGGATGAGGCGATGCGCCTCGACGCGGATCTCTCGGTCCACGCCCACCTACCGTGCCGGCAGCGCGGGCCGCACCTCGCGCATCAGATCGACGATGCGGTCGTAGCGGCCAAACGATGGAATCAGATAGGCTCCGCCGACCCGGTCGCGGATGGCCAGCAGCAGCTCGCGGGCCAGGCGCAGCCCGGTTTCGCGTCCGTCTGGAGCCTCGCGCATTCGTGCGCGCACGCCGTCAGGGACGACCATTCCGGGCAACTCGTTGTGGAGGAACTCGGCATGCTTTGTCCCGTGCAGCGGGAGTATACCGACGAGGACCGGAACGGGAAGCGGGCCGAACCGCTCAAGAAAGCGGTCGAGCGTCGCGGGGTCGAAGACGGGCATGGTGCACACGAAGTCGGCGCCGGCAGCGAGCTTCCGTTCCAGCGCGCGGGCCTCACGGCCGAGGTCGTGCGCGGCCAGGTTCAACGCGACGCCCGTGAGAAAGCGCGTGGGCTCTCCGATCGCGTTGCCGGCGACATCGCGGCCCTGGTTGAACTCCTTAATCATCCGGACGAGCCCGGACGGGTGGATGTCCGACACCGCGGTGGCCTGCGGATAATCGCCGGCCTGCGGAGGATCGCCCCGAAGTACCAGCACTGTGCGAATGCCCAGCGCGTGGACAGCGAGCAGGTCGGACTGCAGACGGATCAGATTGCGATCGCGCGTGGTGAAATGCAGGATCGTCTCGACCCCGACCTCGCGCTGCACTCGAGCGGCAGTCGCCCAGGGGCTCATGCGGAGTCGCGCCATTGGATTGTCGGCGACGTCGATCGCGTCGACACCAGCGGCCCGGAGCCGCCGGCAGTTCTCGAGTTCCTCCGCGTCATGCGCCCCGCGAGGAGGCGACACCTCGACCGTCACCACGAAGCTGCGGCCCAATTTCTGCGTGAATGTGCCCGGAGACTCCATCGTCGGCGCCGGAGGCGGTGGCGTAGCGGCGGCGGCGGGCGCCTTGGGGCGCGCCGCCGCGGCCCGCCGGCCGGCGACGGCGGCGCGCATTGCGGCGATGTGCTCGGGCGTGGTCCCGCAGCATCCCCCGACCACGGCCACTCCCAACTCCACGAGACCTGCGGCGTGCTCGGCCATGTACGCTGGAGACGCCACGTAGGCGACGCGGCCTGCGACGTAGGCCGGCAGGCCGGCATTCGGCATCGCCGAGAGCGGCGTGTGGCTGACCGCCGCCATCCGCTCCAGCACTTCAACGATCCCCTGCGGGCCGACGCTGCAATTCGCGCCGATCACCGTCACGCCGAGCGACTCCAGCCGCGCGACGATCTCCTCGGGCGTGTAGCCAAGCAGCGTCCGCCCGTCAGGAGCGAAGGTCATCTGTGCGATGATCGGCAGACCGGTCGCCTCTTGGACGCCGCGGACACCGGCAGTCAGCTCGCGAAGATCGATGAACGTCTCGAGGATGAGCAGATCCGCGCCGGCCTCAGCCAGCGCGCGTGCCTGCTCCGTAAAAGCCTCGATGGCCTCGGCCTCGGTCAACGCGCCCAGCGGCGCCATCTGACGGCCCAGCGGCCCGATCGACCCTGCGATCCAGACAGGCCGGCCAGCATGCTGTACCGCCTCACGCGCCAGGCGGACGCCGGCGGCGTTGATGATCCCGACGCTCGCGGCGAGGCCGTGCGCCGCGAGCTTCAGGCGGTTGGCGCCGAAGGTGTTGGTCTCGAGCATGTCGGCACCTGCATGGAGATAGGCCTGGTGAATCCCGCCCACCAGCTCAGGTCTGGTGAGGTTCACGCCGTCCAGACACTGGTCGAACGGCACGCCTTTGGCGTAGAGCATCGTCCCCATCGCACCATCGGCGACGACCGGGGCCTCGGCAAGCCGGCGCAGAAAGGGACCTGATCGGGATTCCGTCACCGGGTCTCTCCGCTTCCTTCCAGAATGGCCCGAGAGATGATCGCGCGCTGCACCTCGCTGGTGCCTTCTCCGATTTCGCAGAGCTTGATGTCGCGGTAGAAACGCTCTACCGGATAGTCCTTGGTGAACCCGTATCCCCCGTGGATCTGGACCGCCTTGGCCGTGGCCCGCGCGGCGGCCTCCGACGCATAGAGCTTCGCCATCGATGCCGCGGTCCGGAACGGCTCGCCACGATCGGCCAGCTCGGCTGCGTGTTCCGTGAGCAGCCACGCAGCATCGAGCTCGGTGGCCATGTCCGCGAGCATGAATTGGATGGCCTGCAGCTCGGCGATCGGCCGTCCGTACGCGACACGCTGCTGAGCATAGTCCAGGCTGGCGTCGAGCGCCGCCTGTCCGATGCCCACCGCCATGCCGGCGATCCCGATGCGGCCGCGCTCGAGCACACGCATGGCCTGCCGGTATCCATCTCCGGGCTCGCCGACGCGCTGTTCATCCGGCACCGCACAGTCTGTGAATCGCACTTCGGCCGTGTCGCTGCTGCGGACACCGAGCTTGTCTTCCTTCTTGCCGATCTCCAGACCGGGCGTTCCGCGTTCGACGATGAATGCACTGATCCCGCCGCGACCGGCGCCGGGGTCCGTGAGCGCCATGACCACGTAGAGGCCTGCCAGGCCGCCGTTCGTCACGAACATCTTAGTGCCGTTCAGCACCCAGCCATCGTCTCGGCGAACCGCGCGCGTCTGCAGTGCGGCGGCGTCGCTCCCGGACCCGGGCTCGGTGAGGCACCAGCCGCCCAGCGTCTTGCCGCTCGCCAGCCGCGGCAGGAATCGCTCGCGCTGCTGCTCGCTGGCGAACGCCGCGATGTGCCCGGTGCAGAGCGAGTTGTGCGCCGCAACCGAGAGGGCGACGCCTCCGTCGCCCCAGGCAAGCGCTTCGATCGTGGTGGCGATGGCGGTCATCGGCAGACCTGCACCGCCGTACGACACGGGAACCGTCATGCCCAGCAGCCCGAGGTCGGCCAGACGGGGAATCAGCTCGGTGGGAAACCGGTTCTCGAGATCCCACTCCCGCGCGCGAGGCCGCAGTTCATCGCGTGCGAACTCGCGAATCGTTTGATGCAACAGCCTCTGCTCGTCGGCGGCCAGTGCCATCTGGCGTTCCTCCCCTTACGCTAGCCCTTAATCACGCCCATGGGTCGCATCCGCGCCACCCGCGTGCTGAGACCGGCGGCGTGGCAGATGGCCACGACATCGGCAACGTCCTTGTATGCGGCCGGCGCCTCCTCGGCGAGCAGGCTCTTCTCGTGCGCCCGCACGACAATGCCGGCGCGGCGCAGCTCCTCGCCGATGTCACGGCCGGCGAGTGCGCGGACTGCGGCCTTGCGCCCGAGCACCCGGCCGGCGCCGTGGCAGGTCGAGCCAAACGTTTCGCGCATCGCGCCGGGCGCCCCCACCGCCACGTACGAATATCGGCCCATGTCCCCAGGCACGAAGACCGGCTGGCCCACATGCCGGTATCGGGCCGGCACCTCAGGGTGCCCGGCCGGGAACGCGCGCGTGGCGCCCTTACGGTGCACGCAGACGCGCCGGCGCTGACCGGCCACATCGTACTCTTCCATTTTGCCGATGTTGTGCGCGACGTCGTAGACTAGGCGCACGCCCAGGCGCTCCCACGACTGTCCAAAGATCCCCTCGAAGCTCTCGCGTACCCAGTGGGAGATGACCTGGCGGTTGGCCCAGGCGAAGTTAGCCGCCGCGCACATCGCGCCAAAGTAGCGCCGCCCCTCAGACGATTGGATCGGCACGCAGGCGAGCTGCCGGTCGACGAGATGGATCCCGTGCTGCCGCGCGGCGCGCTCGCTCACCCGCAGGTAGTCGGTGCAGACCTGATGCCCCAGGCCGCGCGAGCCGGTATGGATGAAGACCACGACTTGCCCGAGTCCATCGATACCCATGGCGCCGGCCGCGGCTTCGTCGAGGATCTGATCCACGACCTGCACTTCGAGAAAGTGATTTCCCGAGCCCAACGTGCCGATCTGTCCGCGGCCACGCTGCTTCGCTTCGGTGCTCACGGCCTCAGGGTCGGCGCCTTCGAGCGCGCCGCCCGCCTCGATCACCTCGAGGTCGTCGGCGGTGCCATAGCCCTGTGACACGGCCCATCGCGCCCCCTTGCGCAGGACCTCATCGATCTCAGCCATCGCGACCTTCACGCGGCCTCCGATGCCGACGCCCGTCGGTACGGCCCGGAAGAGGGTGTTGACGAGATCGTCCAGTCTCGGCCGAACGTCTTCTGCAGTGAGATCGGTTCTCAATAACCGAACGCCGCAGTTGACGTCATACCCCACGCCGCCGGGAGAAATCACCCCCTCTTCCGCGTCGAACGCCGCGACGCCGCCCACCGGAAATCCATATCCCCAGTGGACGTCCGGCATCGCCAGCGAATGCCCGACGATCCCCGGCAGCGTCGCCACGTTCGCCACCTGCTCGAACGCCTGCTCCTCGCCCATGGTCCTGAGCATGCGCTCGTCGGCGAAGATCAGTCCGGGCACACGCATGCCGGGCTTGTAGGTCGCGGGGATCTCCCAGCGCCAGTCGTCGACCTTCCTGAGGATCTGCGTCCACGGTGTCGTCATCGTCGGTGTCGCCGCCCGCTGCCTCTGCACACCCTCGCCCCATCAACGAAAAGGGCCCCGCACGCGCGTCATGGGGGCCCAACCGATCTTCGGGGAGACGCTAGAAGGGGACCGCTTCCACCACGCGAACTTCTGGAACTTCTTGCTTCAACATCCGCTCGATCCCGGCCTGCAAGGTCATCATGGAGTGCATGCATCCCACGCACGCGCCCGCCAGACGCACCTGCACGATGCCATCGGTGACGTCGACGAGCTCGATGTCGCCGCCGTCGCCCTGCACATATGGACGAATCCCGTCGAGCACCTTCTCGATCCGCTCGCGCAGGTCAGGGGTCCTTTCCTCGACTTGCACCTGATCGGCCATTGCCGCCTCCACTAATTCGCCGTCGCGTCGTCGCACGGGTCAGGCGCGCCGGATTGATCCCGGGTCTGAAACGAATGCCCGCACCCGCAGGTCTCGACCGCGTTGGGATTTCGGACCATGAACCCCTCGCCGGTGACCGACTTGATGTAGTCAATCTGCGCCCCGGCCAGGAGCCGCGAGCTCGTCGGGTCCACGACGAGCTCGACCCCGTTTTGCGCGACCACTTGGTCGTCATCGCGGCGCTCGGGATCGAAGGCCATGCCGTACGAATAGCCATGGCACCCGCCCTTGGTGATGAAGAGCCGCAGCCGCGTCGCAGGATCCTCCTGCTGCTTGATGATCTCAGTGAGTTTTTCCGCCGCCTGTGAGGTGATGGTGATCATGCACCCCTCCACGATTCTTGACTTCTTTCCTGTTCAATTCTACCCGTGTTGCGCGATGCGCGCAAGGCCGCGCTCAGGGAAGCTTCGGAAGGACGTCTTCCCGACACGGTTGGCAAGCACCTGTCATGCAGGGCATCCGGCGGCGCCGGCGAAGCGAGGCAACGGCGCACGGACCCCCCTGATGCATCGTCGTGTCTTGCATGCCCTGATCGGGCTCGCGGGGCTGGCCATCCTGGCTGCCGCGCCGTTGCCGCAGCTCGATGCCGACACCCCGCTGTACACTCAGATCGCCGCGAACATCCTGACGACCCGAGACTGGCTGACACTCCGCCATCCCGGCTGGCAAGTGGACAAACCGCCGGTCCAGTTCTGGCTGATGGCCGCCTCCTTCAAGGTCTTCGGGATCTCGGACATCACGGTGCGCCTCTGGCAGTTGATCCTGGCGCTGGCGTTGATCGCGCTCACCTATCTTGTGGCGCGTGCTGCGGGGTGTTCGTTGGAAGAAGGATTGTTGGCGGCGGTGATCCTGGCGACGTCGATCCAGTTCTTCTACCAGGCCATCGTGCCCCAGCAGGACGTTCCGCTGGCTCTCTTCTTGACGCTCGCCCTGTATGGTCTCCTGCGCTATCTCCAAGACGGCAGCGGAAGGTGGATCACACTGTGCGCGGTGGCGGTAGCGCTCGCCGTGCTGTCCAAGGGCGTCGCCGGACTCGGCCTCTTCGGGCTCGTGCTGTTGGTGACCCTCCTGGTTGTCCGGCCCGGAACTCCGCATCCTCGGTCACAATTGTTCGCGCACGTCACGCTTGCCACCGCCGTATTTGTCGCGTTGGCCCTCCCCTGGTTTGTGATTGGCGCCCTCCGGCAAGGAGAGCCGTTCGTCCGCACATTTCTCACAGGGGGCGCGCTCGGCGTGGGGCGGTTCTTCCATCCGGCGGGCTCGACTTCCCCATACCTCCCGTCCATCTTTGCCTATGTGCCGCTCTTGTTTCTCGGCGTGCTCCCCTGGTCGCCCATCCTGACCATGAGCGTGGTTGAGCTCCCTCGAGTCTTCCGTACCGGCACGATGGGCCTGAGGATGGTCGCGGTGTGGTTCCTGGCGATCTTCGTGGCGCTGTCACTCTCACCGGGGGACAAGGTCTTCCGCTATCTGCTGCCCTGCATGCCTCCTGTAGCGGTTCTAAGCGGCCGCACCATGGCGGCCCTCTTTGGCGATCGCAGGCGGCTTCGACTGGCAGGATGGATCAGCGTGATCCCCGCGGTCGTCTTTATTGGCGCCGGTTTCTGGTTTCTCTGGTCCCGATTTCCTCCAGAGCGAGCATTGCTCATCGCAGTGGTCCTTCCGTTCCTCATCGCTCTGGTTGCCGGTCTGGTAGGCTTCGGCCTTGCTGCCTTGGGCGGTCGGGGTCGCCTGGCGGTCATCGTCGCGACCGTCGCCACGGTGGCGGGCTTTGCCCTGTTTGAGGGAGGGATGTTCGTCCACCGGGCGGCGATCAACCCGTGGCCCGCGATCGCGGCCGCGGCGGCGCCTTTGACGTCCGTGAGCGATCGCGTCATCCTGTATGGACGTGCCGGTGAGGCGTACAACTTCGCGACGTTCTATCTCGACGAGCCCGTCGTCTCCGTCGCGAGCCCGTCAGAGCTGGCCTTGCTGTGGAGGCGCGAGCGGCTGATCGTCGTGATCCCGACAGAGCGCTTCCAGGATCTGGCCCAGGCGCTCGACCCCTCGCCGGTCGTCATCCACCGCAGTCCTGCATCGTTGGTCGTAGTCGCCAACTGGGTCACGCCGTCCCACTGACCAACTCCGTCGCGCGGTGAGAAGGAAGCCAAAACACCCGACAGAATAGGACCGGGACGTTCTGCAGTGGGGTGCTGCGTGCGCTTGACCCTATTCGTGGCGGCCTTCGTGTTGGTGATCGGTGTCGGGGCCGCCCAGGCTCAGCCTGCTCCTGTTACCGTTGACGCCGACACCATCACCTACGACTCGGCGCTGCAGATCGTGACTGCACAGGGCAATGTCCGCATCGTCAGCAGGCAGTACCGGGTTTTCGCGGATGCCATGCGTTATGATCTGCGGACCGAGATCGTCTCGGCGACCGGCCGCGTCCGCGTGCTCGACGCCGGCGGCCGGGAGCTGCGGGGCCGGACGCTGACCTACAACGTCCGGACGGAGGAGGGGATGCTCGAGGCGTTCGAAGGGATTGTGGACCCACAACGGCGAGTCTACGTGCGCGGGGATCGGCTGGACTTCTCCCCCAACCGGTTCATCTCACACGGGAGCCTGGTGACCATGTGCGATCCCAGGCGGCCGCTGGTCTCTGTGACCGCCCGTCGCATCGAGATCGTGCCCAATCAGGAAATCGTGGCGCACGACGCGACCGTCCGGCTCGGAGGCCGGCGGATCTACGGGACGCGCCGGTTCGTGGCATCGCTGCGTCCCGGCGAGGAAGGCACGCTGGTTCCAGGCTTCGGATACAACGCGGTCGACGGGTACTGGGTCGACCAGCGCATCCGCGTGCTGACGCCGGAAGCGAAAGGTCAGGTCTATCTGAAGTATGGGACGGCCTCGGGGATCATGCCGCTGCTGGTGCTCACGCATCAGGCGCCGGCGTTCACGACGACGCTCCGGCTCGGGCGCACGCAGACCATGGATGAAACCCAGGCGCGCAATCTCCTGCGGTATGACGTGGCGGAGGTCAGCGCGGCCACCACCCCGGTGCGTATCCGCGGCACGCCGTTCTTTTCGTCGTTCTCCGGCACCGCCGGCTGGTACAGCGAGCAGTTCTCCGGCGTCTCGACCACGCGTCTGGACGGCCGGGTCGTGCTCCAGTCATCGCGCATGTCCATCGCGCCGGCGCTGTCTGCCGGCGCTGTGGCGGCGTTTCGGGTGTCTAGCTACGGCACCGGGGCGCTCCGTACGGTGACGACAGTAGGCGCCGATCTGACCTATCAGGTGGATCCCTACACCACGGCGACCGTCGGCTACCTCTTCGTAGGGGTGGGGGGACGCACGCCGCTCCAGATCGACGTAGTCGATCCGGAGAACACCGTGAGCCTCGCCATGGCGCGCACCGTTCCCGATCGGTATCGCGTCACGGCCAGGATGGCGTACAACGCGGCGGTGCCGGAGACGAAGTTCTCGGGATCCGCGGCGGTTATCATCAGCCCGTCCCTGGAGTTCGGCGTGTCTGCAGTGTACAACACGCGTCTGGCTGGCTTCGAAGATATCGACTACACCATTCGTGGAATCTGCGACTGCGTGGACGTGGTGGTGCGGTACCGCCAGGTGCGCCGAGAGTTCTCGATCGAATTCGGTCTTATCGGGATTGGTGAGCGGCCGGGCTTCTTTGTGCCGCGCTCGCCACCGCCGCCGCCCGCTCTGCCGGGCGCCCCGCCGGGCGCCGCGAGTGACCACGATGCGAGGAGTCATTGACGTGACCGATGTGCGCATCACGCCGTCGATCTTCAGGGAGTACGACATCCGCGGCGTGGTGGGCTCCGAACTAAGCCCCGAGGTCGCCACGCAGATCGCCCGGGGCTATGCCGCCTGGCTCGATCAACCGGGCGCCCCCATGGTGCTCGGGCGCGACAATCGGGAGCATTCACCCATGCTCGCCGCTGCGGCCGCCGGCGGCCTCGTGGCCTCAAGCTGCCAGGTCTTCGACATCGGAACTGTCATCACCCCGACATTCTATTTCGCCCGCGTCCACTGGGCCATCCAGGGCGGCATGATGGTGACGGCCAGCCATAACCCATCGGAGTTCAACGGTTTCAAACTGGGAGGCGGGTCCAACACGCTGCATGGCGAGCAGATCCAGGCCGTCCGGCGGCGTGCGGAAACCGGCCCGTTCCACACAGGCGAGGGGCGCCTGGAGTCTCGCGAGATCACGCCGGTCTATACGAGCATGCTGCGGGACAAGATCCGTCTGGGCCCCCGGCGCCTGCGCGTCGCGCTGGATTGCGGCAATGGTACGGCCAGTCTGGTAGCCCCGCAGGTGTGCGCCGCCTGGGGTGTAGACGTCTTGCCACTGTACTGCGACTCTGATCCGCGGTTCCCACACCATCATCCCGATCCGGTCGATCCGCACAACCTGACCCACCTCATCGACCTGGTGCGCCGGGAGCGATGCGACCTCGGCATCGGCCTCGACGGCGACGGCGACCGCATCGGGGTCGTCGATGACCGCGGTGAGATCCTGTGGGGTGATCTCCTGATGGTCCTCTTTTGGCGCGAGATCCTGCCGCGTCATCCCGGCGCCGACGTGATCGTGGAGGTCAAATGCTCGCAGGCGCTCGTCGAGGAAGTCACGCGCCTGGGCGGCCGGCCATTCTTCTATCGCACGGGACATTCGCTGATCAAGGCCAAGATGCGCGAGATCGACGCCGTGTTCACCGGCGAGATGTCCGGCCACATGTTCTTTGCCGACGAGTACTACGGCTTCGACGACGCCCTCTACGCCGCCGGGCGACTGCTTCGGATCCTCTCACACAGCGAGCGGCCGCTCTCGGCGCTCATGGCCGACGTGCCCCGGTATCCGATCACACCGGAGGTCCGCGTGACCTGCCCCGATGAGCGCAAGTTCGATATCGTCGCGTCGCTCGTCGAGGAGTTCAAGCGCCACCACGAGGTCATCGATGTGGATGGCGCGCGGGTATTGTTTGGCGACGGCTGGGGCCTGGTCCGGGCGAGCAACACCCAGCCGGCCCTCGTCCTCCGCGCGGAGGCACGCAGCCGGCCGGCGCTGGAGGCGATCAAAGGGGTGATCACCTCCGCGCTCGTCCGGTTCCCCGAGATGGGACCCGTTCCCTGGTGACCGCCACGGGGTCACGCGAGACCGGCCGCCGGGCGAAGAACGTCTTGCGCGGTCTTCACGGGAAGTCGTCAGGGCATATGATGGTTCTGGCATAGTAAAGAGGGTGGCCGACCGTCCATGCCGCGCGCGCTCATTACAGGGATTACGGGACAGGACGGCTCGTATCTGGCCGAGCGGCTGCTGGCTCGCGCGTATGAGGTCCACGGGATCATCCGCCGGGCGTCCACCTTCAATACCGACCGCCTCGAGCATCTCTACCGCGATCCCCACGATCCCGACGCACGCCTACGCCTGCACTACGGCGATCTCACCGACAGCAGCGGGCTGCGCGTCCTGCTCGAACGCGTGCAGCCTGACGAAGTCTACAATCTCGGCGCGCAGTCGCACGTCCGCGTCTCGTTCGACCAACCCGAGTACACCGCGGACGTCGTGGCCCTGGGCACCCTGCGGCTTCTGGAAGCGCTGCGCGACTACCAGGGACGGACCGGTCACCGTGTGCGGTTCTACCAGGCCGGCTCGTCGGAGATGTTCGGAAACGCGCCGCCGCCGCAGACCGAGGAGACGGTCTTCCGTCCGCGCAGCCCGTACGGCGTCGCCAAAGCCTATGCGCATTGGCAGGTGGTCAACTACCGTGAGGCGTACGGGCTGTTCGCGGCCAACGGCATCCTGTTTAATCACGAAAGCCCTCGGCGACACGAGACGTTCGTCACGCGGAAGATCACGCGCGCGGCGACCCGGATCTCTTTGGGGATGCAGGAGCGTCTCTACCTGGGCAACCTCGACGCCCGGCGCGACTGGGGGCACGCCGAAGACTATGTCGAGGCGATGTGGATGATGCTGCAGCACCACGAGCCCGACGACTTCGTCATCGCCATGGGCGAGTCACGGTCCGTCCGCGGGTTCCTCGGGGCGGTCTTCGGCCGGCTGGACCTCGAGTGGGAGAAATACGTCGTCATCGATCCCCGGTATCTCCGCCCGACCGAGGTCGACCGGCTGGAGGGCGACGCGTCGAAAGCCGGCCGCGTGCTGGGCTGGCGGCCGCGCCGGTCCTTTGATGATCTCGTGCGCGAGATGGTGGAGCACGATCTCGAACTTGCGAGGGCCGAGCAGACGCTGCAGCGGGCCGGACACCGGTCAGGTTCCCGGGGAGCCCTCGGTGGGTAGCGGAACACACGAGAGGACGGCGGTGTGAGCGCGCTCGATCGCTGGCAGGACCGGCAGGTCGTCGTCACCGGAGGCGCGGGGTTTCTTGGATCGGTCCTCACCGATGTGCTGCGCGCCGCCGGCGCGCGCGTCTTCGTCCCCCGCCGTCAGGACTGCGACCTGACCGATCCGCGGGCATGCGAGCGCGTCCTCACCGAGGTCAGGCCGCAGGTCGTCTTCCACCTGGCGGCGGCCGTCGGCGGCATCGGCGCAAATCGGGCCAATCCAGGACGGTTCTTCTATGAAAACATGGCGATGGGGCTGCATCTCATCGAGGCGGCGCGACGATACGGCGGTCTCGAGAAACTCGTCGTCGCCGGCACGACGTGCGCCTATCCGGCGGACACGGCTCTGCCGATGCGCGAAGACGCCCTCTGGAGCGGCTACCCTGAACCCACGAATGCGCCGTACGGTGTGGCCAAGCGCGCGCTGCTGGTCATGGTCCAGGCCTACCGGGCGCAGTATGGGCTGAACGCGATCTACCTGATTCCGGCCAACCTCTACGGCCCTGGGGACAACTTCGATCCGGAGACCTCGCATGTGATCCCGGCGCTGATCCGCAAGTGCGTGGAGGCGGTCGCCGGCGACGCGACCGAGATCGTGGCCTGGGGCGACGGCACGCCCACGCGTGAATTCCTCCATGTCAGGGACGCGGCGCGCGGCCTGATCCTCGCGGCCGAGCAATACGACGGATCCGACCCTGTCAATCTCGGAACCGGCGTTGAGATCTCGATCCGAGAGCTGCTGGGGCAGATTGCCGAACTGTCGGGCTACGGCGGCAGGATCGTCTGGGACACGATGCGGCCGGGCGGACAGCGCCGGCGCCGGCTCGACGTCTCCCGGGCGAAGGAGGTGTTCGGATTCGAAGCCCAGGTGCCGCTCGTCGAGGGACTCCGGGAGACGATTGCCTGGTATCAGGTGCAGCGCGGTGCACGGGCGCCTGCGGCAGAACGGCGCTAGAGGGTGTTCCGTGGCTCGGGTGAGCGTCGTGTTGACGGCGCACAACGAAGAGGGTGTCATCGCCGAGGCCATTTCCAGCATCGTGGCTCAGACGTTCATCGACTTCGAGCTGGTCGTGGTGGACGACGGTTCTACCGACCGGACCGTCGAGATCGTTGAACGGTTCCGCGATCCCCGCCTCCGGGTGATACGTCAGATGAACACCGGCCAGCCCGTGGCGATGAACTCCGGGATCCGGGCGGCCGCCGGCGACCTGATCGCCCGTCACGACGCCGACGACCTCTCCCTACCCCAACGCTTCAGCCGGCAGGTGGCGTTCCTCGATGCGCATCCCGAGATCGCGCTCGTGGGCACAGGCGCGGTCTTGCGTGACGCACAGTCCCGTGACCGCCCGTTTCGCGTGCGGACCACGAGCCGCCAGATCCGTGTGGCGCTGGCCTGGGGCAATCCGATTGTGCACACCTCCGTGATGATGCGGCGATCCGCGCTGGAGGCCGTCGGCGCCTACACCGACATGCAGTTCGAGGACTACGACCTCTGGATTCGCATGGCCGAGTCCTTTCCCCTGGCCAATCTGCCCGACCCGCTCGTCATTCGACGGCTGCGCGAGGGAAGCCGCGGCCGCTCGGGACCCCGCAGCGACGCGCTCTGGCGCAAGGCGAAACTGCAGCGCCTGGCGATCGAGCGGTTGAGGCTCCCGGTGTCGGCCTGGCTCGGGCGGGCGCCGACCCTGGCGGGGGCCGCCGTGTTCTCAACCGTGGAACGGATGGCCAACCGGGCCGCGCCCGGCGCGGCACGGCGAGCCTGACACATGCGGCCGTGGGCCCGCGGGCGGACATGGCTGGGACGCGCGGCGGCACGCACGCTTGCACGGCTGATCGGGCGTACAAGCGGAGAGGTAGCCGGCGACGAGCATCTGGAGTGGCGCTGCCTGCAGACCGTCCCGGTGCCATCCCCGCGGCGGCTGCGCATCCTCTACGTGGCGATGCGCCACGATTACGGCGACCCCGCGCGCGGGCTCAGCTATGAGGAGCACGCGTTCTACCACTCATTGTTGATGATGGGTCACGAGCTCATCCGGTTCGACCCGATCGTATTGGGCCGCCGGCTCGGCCGGGCTGCCGCAAGCCGCATGCTGTTAGAAGCGGTGTATCGTTACACTCCGGACCTGATGTTCACCGCCCTCTTTCGCAACGAACTCGACCCGGCGGCGGTCCGGGAGATCTCAGATCGGACGCCGACGACGACCTTCAATTGGTTCGCCGATGACCACTGGCGGTACGAGACGTTCAGCCGGCGGTGGGCGCCGGCGTTCAACTGGGTCGGTACGACGTCGGCGGACGCGTATGCCGCCTACCAGCGTGACGGATTCGCGCACGCGATTCACACGCAATGGGCGTGCAATCCCCACTTGTTCCGGCCGCTGGGGCTTCCGCGGACACACGACGTCACCTTCGTCGGGCAGCCTCACGGCGACCGCCGCGAGGTGATCGCTGCGCTAAGCACCAAGGGGATTGCCGTCCAGACCTGGGGTGTGGGGTGGCCCGCGGGCCGGGCCTCCCAGAGCCAGGTGATCAAGCTCTTCAATCAGTCAAGGATCAATCTCAACCTGAGCAACGCGTCGCAGGAGGGCGTCGAACAGGTCAAGGGGCGCGACTTTGAGGTGCCGGGGTGCGGAGGGTTCCTGCTGACGCGCGCCTCGCCTGAGATCGGCCGCTACTTTGAGATCGGGCGAGAGATCGTGTGCTATGAAAGCACCGCCGACCTGACGGAGAAGATCCGGCACTACCTGTCACATGAGGAGCAGCGTGAAGCCATCGCCGCGGCAGGATACCGGCGGACGATCGCGGAGCACACGTACGAGCGCCGGTTTACCGCGCTCTTCGAGCGGATGAAACTCGTCGGGGTCCCGGCGGCGCGCGCATGACGCCGGTGCGCCGATCGTTGCGTCGCCTGCGGGACCGGGCACGCAGTCTAGCGCTGCTGGCGCCGATCGTGCGGGCCGCCGATCGCCTGGCGCTCCGATGGGTTGCGACTGAGCGCTTCGACGGCCGCGATCCGGGCGAGCGAGCCTACCTGGACCAGTACGCCGCCGTCCTCCTGCCGAAGACCTCGGGGAGGGTGCTTGACCTCGGGTGCGGGCACGGCTACCTCACCTGGGAGATCGCCGCCCGGGCTGAGGTCAGCGAGGTGGTGGGGATCGACAGGATCGCGGACTTCCGATGCGCCCATCCAAAGATCAGCTACCGGACGCAGGATCTCACGGCGAAACCGCATCTCCCGGCGGGGTTCGACGTCGTTGTCGCCACAGAGTTCATCGAGCATATCTCCGAGGCCGCGTTGCTGGCGCTCCTGCCCTTCGTTCGCGACGCTCTGAGTGAGGGAGGGCTCTTTGTGGGCTCGACACCGCCCAATCCCACCACGGCGGAGACGTTTTCGGGCTCACCGTTTCACCGCCGTGAATATCAGCCGCTCGCGCTGCGGGCGTTGCTCAGCCGCCACTTCGCCGATGTGGAGATCACCTCGCATGGAGCCGCATTCATGACGTGGATCGCCCGCCGGCCACCGAGCCAGTCCCGGTCTCATGAGCGGCAAGGTCGTACGACGCCATGATCGCGACCGCCCCGCTGCGCCTCCACCTGGGGTGCGGAGACATGTACCTGGCGGGCTACGTGAACATCGACGCGTACCCCTCGCCGGGCGCAGCCCACGGACCGGACCGGATCCTTCGGGTGGAGGAGCTTGACTACTCCGAGGGCTCCGTGGATGCGATCTACACGGCCCACGTCATCGAACACCTGTCCAGGGTCGAACTCTTCAAGGCACTGCCGCGGTGGCATGGGGTGCTCCGCCCCGGGGGACTGCTCACGATCGAGGTGCCGGATGCTGAGGCCATCATGCGACGTCTGCTCGCCCAGGGACGCGAGGAGCAGAAGGATCTCTACTATTATCTGCTGTTTGGGACACAGACCGGCGATGGCGAGTTTCATAAGGGCGGGTGGACGTTTGCGCGGCTGGCGCGTACACTGGCTGCGGCCGGCTTCGTCGACTTCATTGACGGTCGAGCGCAGCCAAGGCGGATTCAGAACCGGGTGGCGCTGCGCATGTACCGGCCGCGGCGCTGGCGGGCGGTCCTGTTGGAATGCCGGAAGCCCGAGCACGGACCTGGGCCCGATGCCGACGTCCTTCGGCAGACGCTGTTTTTCGCGTACGGCATGCAGGACCTCCCCCTGGCGCGGCTGCGACGTCGGGTAATCATGTCCCTGCCGTTCGGCGAGCGCATCGCCGCGTGGTGGCGTGCCCGCGCGCGACGGCCGTGAGGCAGACGGGTAGGAATGCGTGGGACCGGCGAGAAGTCGCTTTGAGTTGCCAGTCGTTCGA
>JBQTJG010000132.1:0-2609 GCA_052387355.1 Armatimonadota bacterium
GACCACCAGGGCGGCCTTGTCCTTCTCCAGCCCCGCTTTCACATAGACGCCGTCCACCCACAGATACGTGACCTCCACGGCGTCCAGCCGGCGGCTCAGCCACCTCTCCCACTCCGCCTGCCACTTCTCTTTCAACCGCGCCACGGTGCTCGCCGACAGCGGCGCAGTCTCACCCAGCAGTCCGCGGAGCGCCAGGTCAAAGTCCCGATGCGCCAGGCCGTGCAGGTACAGGAGCAGATCTTGCACGAACGTCTGGACCTGGGTCCGGACCCACTCCTCCAGGTTCTCCCAGATAGGGATTGACGAGACCTGGGCTTCGGTGGTGTGCTCGCTCATGGCGGTGTGCTCCCTCCTTGGGCCCGGCAAGGCCCTGGGTGTGTCGTCTAACAGGAGGGTACACCGCCTTCGTCATTTACACACCCTCTGAGCATACCTCGCTGGCCGACTCCGAGGTAGTTGTCAAGGATGATAGCGACCAGCGCGGCATTGTTGCTACGGCCTTGTTGAGCAATTGAACCGCTTCTTACCTGTAAAGTGGACATACAGCAACAAGACGGCCGTCTTGGACCACGACCGTTTCTTTGAACCTCCATACCTGTTATAACTAACGATAGTTCGGGTGCTGGTGGGCCCTGAGGGACTCGAACCCCCGACGCGCGGGTTAAAAGCCCGCCGCTCTTCCTGCTGAGCTAAGGGCCCGTAGACGTCCAGTATATCAGCGGGCCGCGGCCCTAGTCCAACGCGCGCATCTCCGGCACGCTCAATCCTACCAGCGCGGACGCCACGATCATCGCGCCTCCGAGAGCGAAGAGGGAATGAACGCCGATGACGTCCGCCATCCACCCCGCCACCGCGTACGAGATCGGATAGAGCCCATAAATCCCAAACAGCAAGATCCCCATGACGCGTCCCATGAACGGACGCTCGGCGAGCTGCTGAATCACCGTGACATACGTGATCCCGATCCACGCGAACGCCGCACCTGACAGGAAGAGCAGCACCGCCACCTGCCACAAACTGCGGGTGACGGAGATCGCGGCCATGAGACCACCCATCATGAGGATAAGGAGCATGCCGATAACGCCGCGGCGGCGGCTGTGCATCGTGCCGCCGAGGAGACCGCCCGCGAGCGCGCCGAGCCCGGACGCAGAGAACAGCAGCCCCAGTCCTCTGGCTCCGGCGTCGAGCGGCCCTTTGGCCAGCACGGGGAGACCCACGTACGTCGTGCCGGAGTATCCGAAGAAGAACACCGAAGCCGTGACGATCAGCGTGAACAGCAGCCGGCGCTGCCGGACGTAGGCCACTCCCTCGAGGAATTCCCGCCATGCGCTGGAGCGGCCCGGAGCCGTGTCACGACGCGCGGTGGTAATAAGAAACAGAAAGGCCGCCGAGATCAGGAAACTGGCGGAGTCGACCGCGAAGCCTCCAGCGGTCCCCACGGCGGCAATCACAAACCCTGCGAGGGCGGGCGCCCCGGCCAGCACGATCTGGTTCGTCATCTGATTCACGGCGTTGGCCGGCCGCAGCAGTTCCGAAGGAATCAGCTCGGGCGTCATGGCCGAAGCCGCCGGATAGAAGAAGGCATGGACGACCCCAAACAGCAACGCCAACGCGTACACGTGCGGCATGGTGATCCCGCCCGTCGCGGTGAGGACGGCGATTGCGCCCACCACAATCGCGCGCAGCACGTCGGACGCCAGCATGACGGTGCGTGGCCGGAGACGATCGGAGGCGACCCCGCCGACCAGCATCAGGATTGCCCGAGGAATCGCCTGCAGCATCAGCACCGTCCCCAGCGCGCTGCTACGTCCCGTCAACGAGAGCACCAGCCAGGAGAGCGCCACGAACTTGAACTGATCGCCGACCAGGGAGATGCTCTGGCCGATCCAGAGGTTGCGAAAGTTGCGGATGGCCAGCGGAGAGGCCAACGAGACACGGGGATTCGCGGCCGCATCCACGGGAGGTCCGCTTCGACCGGCATTCGAGATCACCTGCGGTCATGTCCCGGCAAGCGGATCACGCAATGGCACCGGAAGGCCCGGCCACGGGAAGCACGAAGTCCATCCCGCGAGCCCGTGTTTGTGTGAGGAGGAACCACCGTGCCGATATCCCTCGAGCAGGTCACCATGCTGAAAGGACTCACCAGCCCCACCGTCGCGAATGCGATTGAAACCTTCAGGGTCCGGCCGCGCGAGCACGGGAACCTCTCGCCCGAGATCAGGGGGTTGTTCCCGGACATCGGTCCCATGATTGGGTACGCCGCGACCGCGCTAATTCGCACAGAGCACGAGCCCGCCGAGGGCCGCCGCGCGAGCGTGTTCGCCTGGTGGGACCACATCCTGTCGTTGCCCGAGCCCCGTATCGTGGTCATGCACGATCTGGACGATCCGCGCGGCCAGGGGTCGTTCTGGGGTGAAGTGCAGGCGAACATCCACAGGGCGCTGGGGTGCGCCGGCGTGATCACCGATGGGTCGGTCCGCGACCTGGACGAGGTGCACGCCCTGGAGTTCCAGTTCTGCGCGGCCCATGTGTCGGTGTCACACGCCAACGTGCACCTGGTCGACTTCGGGATCCCGGTGAAGGTCGGCGGCGTCTGGATCCAGGCGGGC
>JBQTJG010000133.1:0-5543 GCA_052387355.1 Armatimonadota bacterium
CCGCAGGTACGAGACGATCGCGCATCCTGAGGTAACGCTCGAAGACCCTGTAGTGCCGATGTCGATCCGGCTTTGATAGGAGGCACGTTCTTCTCTCTTGCAGGATCGCTTCTCTTATTGGCAAATCTCATAGATGTGACGACCGGTTTGTCTACGGCGATGACCCCAAGCGGTCGGAGGTGATCTGCACATGAAGTCTCGGCTCCCTGACTGGAGGTCATTCCCAGCACGGTTGATGACGTTCCTCGTACTCCTCCTGTCCATCGCGCTGCTGCCGACCTTGTCACGTGCCGCTCCTCTTCCCAAGAGGGATCTGACGATCGGAGACTATAGCACCATCAGCATTGATCTGGACCCTCGGCGTGCGCGCGGCGGCGCTGCAGCTGAAGTCATGGCGACTTACAACGGGCTCGTGCGGGTGGACGAGAATCTGACGTTCAGACCGGACCTGGCACAGAGGTGGGATTTCGCGAACGACGAGAAGTCCGTGACGTTCGTTATCACCGATCGTGCGACATGGCCCGACGGAAGGGCAGTGACCGCGCACGACGTGAAGTATACGTTTGACACACTCCGAAACCGAGAGTTCGGCGCGCCCAACGTCAACAACTATGAGCCTATAGACCGGATCGACGTCGCCGATGAGCAGACTGTACGCTTCTACCTCAAACGCCCATACCCACCGTTGCTGGGTTGGCTCAGTAGCATGTACACTGCGGTGGTCCCACGTCACATCCCAGGCGAGAGGCTACGGACGCAGCCGTTCGGATCCGGACCCTTTACGTTCGCGGAATATGCTCCTGGCGAGAAGGTGGTGTTGAGAGCGAGGGGCGACTACTGGGGCGGCCGACCAAAGTTTGAGACGGTCACGTTCCGAGCCATTGGGGAGGACGCCGCTCGACTCATTGCCCTAGAGACTGGGCAAATCGACGTGGCACTTCGTGTGCCATTGCACGACATATCAAGACTTCAACGAGACTCGCGGTTCACGGTCTACCGGGTCCCGCCTTCTGGATTCGAGTTTATCGGAATACAAACTCACAAGCCGCCATTCAACGACGTCAGAGTACGCCAGGCCATCGCGCACGCGATCAATAGAGAGGAGATCGTGCGCTCTGTCTTTGGTGGGTTAGCACAGGTGATGCACGGCCCGATCATGCCCAGCTCCTGGGCCTACAACAGCGAAGTCGAGCGGATCTTTCCCCACGATCCCGAGAAAGCCAGACGCCTGCTGGTTGAAGCCGGTTACGCGAACGGCTTTTCAGCGAAGCTGTACATGAGCGGGCGCTGGCAGGAACCTGAGTACGCGCAGGTCGTTCAGGCGCAGTTGCGACGCTTCGGGATCAACATCCAGATCGTGCAGATGGAGTTCGGCGCCTACCTCGATGCGCTCTTCAAGGAAACGGTCGACGGCATGTTCATTCTTGCCTGGCTCGGGCAGTGGGATCCGGATCAGCACCTGTATCGACCATTCCACTCCAGGAACTTCCCGCCCGCGGGTTTCAACTGGAGCCGGTACAGGAATCCCAAAGTCGACGACTTGCTCGACAAGGCTCGGTCGACGATGACTCGCAACGCACGTCAACAACACTATCGCGAGGTCCAGAAGGTCATCGTACAGGATGTCCCCTACCTGTTCCTGCATGACGTTCCCGAGTTCGTCGTCATGCGGCGCGAATTGAAGAACTTCAGGGTTGGTCCGGTCAACGCTGGTATGGTCAAGTCCCTCGTGGAGGCGGAATGGGACGCAAGCAGATGACCGGCTAGCTGCGCCCCGTAGAAACGCATGGGACTGTACGTCGCCCGGAGGGCTGCAGCAATCATACCAGTTCTCCTGGGTGTGACCGCGGTTGTCTTCCTCTTGACCGAACTTGTTCCGGGAGATCCTGCCCTCCTCATGCTTGGGGAGAACGCGTCTCCGGATCTAGTGGCGACAGTCCGCAGGCAGATGGGGCTGGACCGACCTATCCTTTCCAGGTACGCTGTATGGCTTTCCGGGGTGGTGCGCGGAGATTTCGGCACATCGCTCATCGATAGTCGGCCGGTCTTCCCTGACGTCATGCGCCGCTTTCCGAAGACGCTCCTCCTCCTGGCTGCTTCCCTCATGGTCTCGCTCGCGATCGCAATCCCTGTTGGAGTTGTCTCGGGCGTCAGGCGTGAAAGTTGGTTTGACAACGCTTCTCGGGTGCTGGCCTTGCTCGGCCTGGCCATGCCGGCGTTCTGGAAGAGTCTGCTCCTCATTTTGCTCTTTGCCTACCTCTGGCCGGTGCTGCCCGCGACTGGAAGCGAAACCCTGCTTCACGTGATCCTGCCAGCCTTTGCCCTTGGCACAGGCATGGCCGCTATTGTCATGCGACTCGTCCGATCGAGTCTGCTCGAGGTTTTGCGCCAGGACTATGTCAGGACGGCCATGTCGAAAGGTCTGGGCCTCCGTTCGGTTGTCTTCAGGCATGCCTTGCGAAATGCCATGCTCCCCGTGGTCACCATCATCGGCCTTCAGGTCGGATACTTGCTAGGAGGGTCGGTCGTAATCGAGACGATCTTCGATTGGCCGGGGATCGGCAAGTATACGTATCTGCGCATGCTGCAACGCGACTATCCGACCATCATGGCGAATCTGCTGATCTTCACACTCCTTTTCTCACTGATCAACCTTGTCACTGACATCTGCTATGCATTCCTCGACCCACGAATTCGGTACGAGTGAGAACTGACCCAACGGCGTGGCGTCGCACGCATCAGGCTGGGATCATCCCCAGGTGACTGACTCGGTCCCCAAGGAAGGTACGATAACGACCGGGAGGACGGTCAACTCGGTGCCGGCAGGCGGTCGCCCGCAGACGACTCGACGAGCGGGAGTCACGGCCCGCATGCTGAGGACGAACTCCGGCCGGCTTGGGATCGTGCTCAGTTCTCTCTTTGTGGTGATCGGGCTCGCTGCCCCAAGCCTGGCACCTTCAGACCCACTCGAGATGAACCTCGCGGGGCAGCACCTGTCGCCTTCGTCGCAGCACTGGTTCGGCACCGACAAGTTCGGCCGGGACATCCTTTCGCGTGTCCTCTACGGGGCTCGAATCTCGCTCGTCATCGGGCTGCTTGCAGTCTGCGTTGACGTTGCGGTCGGCGTCCCGGTCGGTATGATCGCAGCCTACTACGGCGGGCGGCCTGATCAAATTTTGATGCGAATTGTCGACGTCTTCATCGCGTTCCCGACGTTGCTCTTTGCGCTCGCGGTGATGGCCATACGGGGGGCAGGATTCTGGAACTTGATTCTTGCGCTCACGCTGAAGGGATGGACGACGTTCGCCCGACTGACTCGCGCTGAAGTGCTGTCGACGAAAGAGTGGCAGTTTGTTGAGTCAGCAAAGGGACTCGGCGCGTCGAACCGCCGCATCATGTGGCAACACATTATGCCCAATGTGTTCGCCCCAATTCTCGTCTACGCGACCCTGTCCGTCTCCACGCCGATCTTGACCGAAGCGTCGCTGAGTTTCCTTGGCCTTGGGTTGGCCCCACCAACGCCCAGCTGGGGTCTCATCATCGCCGGGGAACGCGCCTACATGCGATACGCGTGGTGGTCGGTCACGCTGCCCGGGGTGGCGCTGGCGATAGCGATCCTCGGAATGAACCTGATGGGAGATGCACTGCGGGATGCGCTTGATCCGACACTTGTGAGCAGGCATAGCAGATCTTCTGGTCAGGAAGGATAGGGCACCAGACCCAGAGGGAGGACGCGATGGCGAAGGCCGTGGATGTCAACCGCGTGACTGAGGCGATGAGGTCGGCCATCTCTGACGACGAGATTGTTGAACTCGAGAAAAGTCTGATCCGAATCCCCAGCTACACGATGGAGGAGACAGAACTTGGTCAATTCATTGTGGGGTTCCTTAGTAAGGAAGGCATCCAAGCCCGACTTCAGGACGTGCCCGTTCCCGACCTGGCACAGACGAAAAGTTCGAGGACGTCGAGCCACAACGTCATCGGACGGCTTGGTGGGAGTGGCGGGGGAAAGAGCCTGATGCTCAACGGGCACATGGACCATGGTCCTTGGGACATCACCGGCAGGGCCGTTGACGACTTCCGAGGGTGGGTCAGGGCACCGTTCGAACCCACGGTCGAGGACGGATTGATCTACGGAAAAGGGGCCCAAGACGAGAAAGGCGGCATCTGCGCGATGCTGGCTGGTGCGGTCGCCCTCAAAAGGGCCGGCGTCCCAATTAGAGGCGACGTTTTACTTTGCCCGGTGATGGGACACAAGTCGCACAGCATTGGGACAAAGGTCATGATGGATTCGGGAATTCGCGCTGACTACGGCATCAATACTGAGAACTCCGGAAATATGGTCGTCCCGGCCCATGTCGGTATCGTGACGGCGGATGTTCAAATCAGGGGGATAGATCCGAGGATGCGAAGCTGGGCTCCTAGCGTGGGTTCTGGCGCCAGCGCATTCCTCAACGCTGCACGATTTATTGAGGCACTAGGGCCCGAGGGCATCCCACATGGGCCGGATGGCTGGACGATGTATCGGCCGCATTCCATTCTGAAGGCCTGGCCCGATCATCGAATTGAGTACGTGCGCCGAATCAGCCACGCAATTGTCGAAGTTGGCGTCTTCGTGAAGACTGTCCCAGGCCAGGATGAGCTGACGGTGAAGCGAGATCTGGAGCGCGTCGTGTCTCAGCTTCAGAGGAGATACGGTGACTTCCTCAGTGGCGGGGTCGACGTGGAACTCTGGGGCCCTCCCCTCGATACCCCGTATGAGAATCCTGTCGTCCAGTCCGTGGCAAAGTGGCACCGTCATGTCACCGGCGAGCGGGCGCTCGTGGGCCCTGAGGGTCGGTGGTCCGCGTACGGCTGTGGGGCGGTGATGGGGGCGGCCGGCATACCCACGGTGATCTATGGACCGGGCAATCACATCCACGATCCAAATCGATTGCGCGAGATGGCCGGGGAGATACCCCCCGACGAATACATCTCGATTCGTGAGCTCACTGTCGCCGCACGCGTCATGGCGCTGACGATGGCGGACCTTTGTGGAGGCCTGGAAGAGCCATAGTGCGTCTTCGCTCTCGTGAAAACATACGAAACTTGGATCATGAGTCAAAGTTCCAAGGCCAAGTGGAAAGCCGACCTTCTGCGCATGGAGCGACACGTGACTAACCTTGATACTCCTCAGGGGGCGCACTCGTAGTCGCAGATCGCGCGTTCGAATCTCGTCGCCAGCTCCAGCAAGAAATTCGGGAGGGACGCGTTTGGGTCAAGTTCCCGCTGGCGGCGGGAGGCGTCCCGCGTGTCCATGCTGCCCCCGTGGGGGTCGTAGGTGCCTCGTGACCTCGATTCGCCTCGACCGCAGAACCGCATCTACGTGTGCCGAAGATGAGCCGACGTTTCCGCCTACCCGCGCGGCGGGGAGCGACGCTCGGCCCGTATGGTCGCGGCGGTCGCATCGATCAGTCGCCGGGCGATGCTGATCGGGCTCGGCAAATCGGGCAGGCTGTCCACGCTAAACCACTGGGCTGCTTCGACTTCGGCAGGATCGACCC
>JBQTJG010000134.1:0-3194 GCA_052387355.1 Armatimonadota bacterium
GAACCCGATCGGGATGCTTATGCAGCAGATACCCTAGATCGGTTGCGGGCTCGTGGGTCGTCGTGATCGTCAGGAGCACTATGCGGTTGGCCTACCAACGCACGCTCAGCGCGGCTTCAGGGCCACCTTCGTCGCCTGGCTCTTCGTCCCGGTCAGCGGGTTTGCGGCGACGGCCTCCAGGATGATCTGCGCGTCCTTGCTCTTCACCAGCATCTGTGACGAGAACGCCAGCGTGACCTGCCAGTTGCCCTTCCTGTCAGCCGTCGTGCTCGCCTCGCCGAGCTTCTGGTCTAACGAGGTCAGCGGGACCAGTACCTGTAGGGTGGCCGTCGCTGTCACCCTGGCATCAGGCGACGTCGTACCCTTCACGAGGATGGGCGACCTGACCGCCGCGCCGGGGCGCGGCTGGGTGATGGTCGGCGTTTTGGGCGTCACGAGCGCGCCTTCTTTTGGAATGTTGGGAATCTGCGGGAGCTGGATCTGGGCGATCTCCCCCTTGGGCGTCAACGGTCGGGCGACCACAGAGGGGGCGGCGGCGGCGACAATCCCGACAAGCGCGACGCATAGACCGAAACGGATGGACATGGTTTTCGACCTCCTTCAGAGGGTATGTAGGATGATTCCCCGAGGGGCTTGTCCCGAATCGTAGCATGGTCCGGGTCTACCTACCACGTGTCGCACTCGCATATCCCCGGACTTTGCCATCCCCGTTCCACAGACTGCATTTAGTAAGGCAGGTGAGTCGACCCCTCAATTACTGGTGGCCACGTCCAAACCTGGAGGGAACACCTCCTAGACCGTCGAACTCATGTTCGCCCATTGGGGCCTAGCGCAATGACTCTCGAGCAGATTCTCTCCACGATTCGCGCCGATCCGGCCACCGCCCGGAACATCACGACCTGGCATGACATCCCGGCCAGGCCTGGGGTGTTCGTCCCATTCCCGCCCTCTGTCGACCCTCAACTGGCGGCAGCCCTACGTGGGACCGGCATCGAGTCCCTCTACAGCCACCAGGCCGAGGCCTTCGAGGTGACAAGATCCGGCCGCCACCTTGTTGTGGTCACGCCCACGGCCTCGGGCAAGACACTCTGCTACAACCTGCCCGTGCTGAATACATTGCTGGCAGCGCCCGAGACCCGCGCGCTCTACCTCTTCCCCACAAAGGCTCTTTCGATGGACCAGGTGGATGAACTGCAGACCTTGGTGCGGCAGCTCGAGAGGGACATCAAGGCCTACACGTACGACGGCGACACACCGGGCGAGGCGCGGCGCGCCATCCGGACCGCAGGGCACGTCGTCGTCACCAACCCCGACATGCTCCACGCGGCCATCCTGCCGCACCACACGAAGTGGCTGCGCCTCTTCGAGAACCTGCGCTATATCGTCATCGATGAGCTGCACACCTATAGGGGTCTGTTCGGGAGCCACCTGGCCAACGTGCTCCGGCGGCTGCGGCGCATCTGCCGTTTCTACGGCAGTACGCCGCAGGTGATCTGCTGCTCGGCCACGATCGGCAACCCGAAAGAACTCGCGGAGCGCCTCCTCGAAGACGAGGTCACACTCATCGACGACAACGGGGCGCCATCGGGCCCGAAGGTCATCGCCTTTTACAATCCACCGGTGATCAACCGCGAACTCGGCATCAGGCGCGACGCCCTCAGCGAAGCCGGGCGGCTGGCCGGTGAATTCATCCGTAACCGGATCCCGCTCATCGCGTTCACGCGCAGCCGGCGATCGGCCGAATTACTCACGACCGGGTTCAAGGCCACGGCCGTCACGCACCACGTGCCGCCGCAGCGCATCGCCGGCTACCGCGCGGGCTACCTGCCGTCGGAGCGCCGCGCGATCGAGGAGGGCCTGCGCGCCGGCGACATTCTAGCGGTCGCAGCGACCAACGCCCTCGAGCTCGGCATCGATATCGGCCGGTTGCAGGCCGCGCTGCTGGTCGGCTATCCAGGCACGGTGGCCTCGACCTGGCAGCAGGCCGGGCGTGCGGGCCGCACCCGGGATCTGTCTGTCGCCATCCTGGTCGCCACGAGCAATCCGCTCGACCAGTACATTGTCCGGCACGCCGAGTACTTCTTCGGCCAGTCGCCCGAGGTCGGGCTGGTCAACCCCGACAACCTCTACGTACTCACGAGTCACGTCCGCTGCGCGGCATTCGAACTCCCGATCGACGAGGGCGAGCGATTCGGACCGAACACGCTGCCGGAGATCCTTGATTACCTGCAGACTCACCAGATCGTGCATCGCGAGGGAGATCGCTGGCATTACGTGGCCGATGCGTATCCTGCACAGGATGTCTCACTGCGCAGCGCGTCGACAGAGAACGTCGTCATCATAGATACGTCCGATCCTGCGCCGCGCGTCGTCGGCGAGGTCGATCTGGCCAGCGCGCCCGGCCTGGTCCACGAGGATGCGATCTACATGCATCTCGGCCAGCAGTACCATGTAGACCGGCTGGAGTGGGACGAACGCAAGGCCTACGTGCACCGCGTCAACGTGGATCACTATACGACCGCGCAAATCGCCGTCGACATCCGGGTGCTGGACGAGTTTGCGCAAGGTGGGGCCTCGCCGCCGCCGGCGCACGGTGAGGTCGTCGTGACCTACCGTCCGACGATCTTCAAGAAGCTGACGCTCGAGCGTCATGAGAACGTCGGGTGGGGACCGATCCATCTGCCCGAGTCGACGCTCCACACCACGGCGTACTGGCTCGCATTGCCGGAGTTGCCGATTCCTCGCGACGAGATCCAGGGACTGCTGATCGGACTTTCGCACGCCCTGGAACAGGTGGCCGCGCTGTTCTTGATGTGCGATCCGCGCGACCTCGGGCGGGCCTATGAAGTGCACTCGCCGCATACGGGCCGGCCCACGGTCTTCCTCTACGACACCTTTCCCGGCGGCGTGGGATTCGCCGAGCGGCTCTTCCGCATGCATCATCAAGTACTCGCGGCGGCCCGTGACTTGATCGCCTCATGTCCGTGCGACGCCGGCTGCCCATCGTGCGTGGGGCCAGTACTCGAAGTGGGCAGCCGCGGCAAGGCGCGGGCGCTGGAGGTCCTCAATGCCCGGCTCGTCCCAGGCGCTGCCCGATAGAGCGGCGATGCTCGATGCGCGACTCACACTCTCTGCTGCGCGATAGACTCGCGCTCCTCGGTGTCGTATCGCCGCGGCTGGCCGAACGCCGCGGC
>JBQTJG010000135.1:0-3199 GCA_052387355.1 Armatimonadota bacterium
GGCCGACGGCCCCGCCGACATCGAGCTTACGCGCAGGCGTCGGCGGCAGGTCGGTCAGCGGATTCGTGACGTACCCCCTCAGCGACCCATCCGCCGTGCTCTCGGAGATCAACGGGCCAAGCGGTCCATCCCCCAGGACCCGGACCATGACCGTCTGCTGGTCCTTCAATCCGGCCCCAAGGAGGGCTGCGGCGGCCAGGGTACGACCGAGCGCCGCGGTCGCGGTCGGCAGCGTGCCGTGCCGTTCCCGAGCCTCCTCGGTCAGAGCGGTCGTGATCGCCACGCAGCCGCGCACCGCGCCATGAGCCGCGATCGCGCTCACCAGTACATCGTCCACGGCCACACCTCAACAACGCAACAGTCCTATTGTAGACGAAGCGCGATACTCCAACACGCCGCTGTGGCGCCATGCCGCATCGAGGAGAGGAGACGCGTGCCGGCCAGCGAACATCGGGGACACCGCGATGATAGAAACCGCCTACGTGTTGATCAAGCTTGATCGCAGTACGCCTGCTGAGGTCGCCCGCAGGGTCCGGCGCGTTCCCGGTGTGGCGGAAGCCGCCGTGACCATGGGCGGCGTGGACGTGCTGGCGATCGCTCGAGCGGAGTCGACAAAGATCCTGGCTGACATCGGGCACCAGATCGAAGCGATCGAAGGCGTTGAAACCGTTTCGGTCTGCGTGGTCGTGCGGCCCTGACGCTCCCGCGAGGGCTAGGCGTGGACCCTCGGGGTGATATCCACGATGTGGCTGAGCAAGCGGTGGCTCACCTCCAACGCGCGAAGTCCGTCCTCGGCTGACACGCGCGGACGCTCGTCTCCCCGCACACACGACACGAAATGCGAGAGCTCGGCGCGGAGCGGCTCCTCGCCGTCCAATGCGTGCCGTTGGAGTTCGCCGTTGTAGTGCCTGATGCTGATCGTCTCTCGCAGATAGTCCAGATGGATGGCCCGGTCGGTCATCGTGACTTCCATGTCGACGGCCTTGATGGCCGACACACGGCTGGCCGTCAGCGTCATCCGGCACCCCCCTTGCATGGTGAGATGCGCAACGGCCAGATCTTCATGGCTGTTATGTACGCGGACACCGACGCCCCCGATCTCGGCGACCCGCTCGGGCACCAACGAGAGCACGATGTCGAGATCGTGGATCATCAGATCGAGCACCACGCCGACATCCATGACCCGATTCGGCTCGAATGGCCGGACACGGCGTGCGTTGATAAAAAGGGGTTCCCTGACGACGTCCCGGAGCTTCTGCACCACGGGCTTGAAGCGCTCGACGTGCCCGACCAGAATCACGGTGCCAAGCCGGTGGTTCAGATCGACGAGGCGCCTGGCCTCTTCGATCGTCGCGGTCATGGGTTTCTCGAGCAGCACGTGCACGCCTGCATCCAGAAAGTCCGTGGCGACGCTGCAGTGGTGGACGGTGGGGACGACCACGGTCACCGCGTCGACTTTACCGATCAACTCGCGATGATCGACGTACCCGCGCGTGCCATAGCGGGCGACCGCTGCCTCGGCCTCCCTCGGATCCCGGTCGACGACGCCAGCGAGCTCAACCCCGGGCATGCCGGCGAGGACGCGGGCATGATGCCGTCCCCACTGACCGAGGCCGACGACGCCCAAACGCACGCGGTCAGGACTCACGTCACGCTCCCGGGGAAGGCGCGAACCGCGTCGATAATCGACGTGATCTCCTCGGACCGCAGGCTGGGATGAACAGGCACGGAAAGAACCTCACGGGTGAGCTGCGCAGCCTTGGGATAGGTGCCGCCGAAGCCGCGGTGCTTGTACGCGGGCGTCTCCGGCACCAGCATGGGGTAGTACACCCGGCTGCTGATCCCCTGCGAAGCCAGGTGACGGGCCAGGGCGTCGCGCTGACCCGCCACGCGGATCGTATACTGATGATACACGTGGCGGCGTCCCGCCGGCTCCTCTGGCGCCCGCAGCCATGACAGATCGCGCACGCCGTCGGACAACCGCTTCGCGTGCTCGCGCCGGCGCTCGTTGCGTGCTTCGAGCGCCGCGAGTTGCACTAATCCGATCGCGGCCGCAATCTCCGTCATCCGGTAGTTGAACCCCACGACCTCGTAGGCATATTCCTGGTCGCCCCGGGGGTCGACGAGCAGGCGGGCCCGCCGGGCGACCATCGGACTTCCGGTAACCACCATGCCCCCCTCCCCAGTCGTCATGTTCTTCGTCGGGTAGAAGCTGAAGATCGCCGCGTCGCTAAAGGTTCCGGCCCGTCGACCGTTGATCGCGGCGCCATGGGCCTGCGCGCAGTCCTCAATCAGCATCACGCCATAACGATCTGCCAGCGCCCGGAACGCCTGCATGTCCGCCGGCAGCCCGTAGAGGTGCACGACCAGAATCGCCCGGACGCCGCCACGGCGCAGCACGTGTTCGACCGCCGACGGATCCAGATTGAACGTTGCGGGATCGACATCAACGAATACCGGCTGCGCCCCGGCGTGAATCACCGCGTTGCTTGACGCGGCGAATGTGAAGGGGGTGGTCACCACGCGGTCGCCGGCGCCGATACCCAGCGCCAGCATGGCCACCTGCAACGCCGAGCTGCCGGACGCCGTCGCCACTGCGTGGGGGATGGTAAGGTAGGCGGCAAAGGCCACCTCGAATTCCGCCACCCTGGGCCCCGCCACCAGGTTGCCGGACTCAAGGACTTGAAGGACCTGCCGTTTTTCTTCCTCGCCGATTTGCGGTCGGGCGATCGGGATCGCCGCCGCCGTGCGTGGGGTCATCCATCACTCCCGGTGGCACATGCATGCATACCCCATGTTATATATAACGTCCGGGCAGACCCCGCAACTTTCTCACGTGCCCTCGCTGCCAGGTGGTCTAGCCTTCGAGTTGTCCTTTGAGCGCCGCCAACATGCTTTCACAATTTTTGCGCATGAGGACCTTCACCAGATTGCTCAGCAACGCGCCGGCCAGGGGGATGTCGAGCTCAAAATCCACCGCCAGCGACGTGCGCGACCCCTCGGGGACCGCCTCGAAACTCCACGTCCCCTCATAGCGATTGAAATCGCCGCTTCGCTGCCTGAACGCGCACGCGTGCGCCGCATCGTCCCACTCATCCTCTTCTCCCCACCGGATCTTGCGGCCCTGTACCACGCCGACCCACGCGGTCACGGTGCCGGTCGGCAGGCGCTCAAGAATCGTCACGCTTTCCAGGTCCGG
>JBQTJG010000136.1:0-3671 GCA_052387355.1 Armatimonadota bacterium
CAGGCTCATCACCCGGCCGCGCAGGGCGTCCGGTGAGGCAAGCTGCATCGCCATCGACGTCGCCGACACCAGCGTGATGGTGACCATGCCGAGCAAGACCAGAAGGGCAATCGAGAGCGGCATCCACCGGGATAGCGCAAACGCCGCGAGGATCGTGGCGAACAGCATGCCCGCCCCCACGATCGTCCGGCCCCGGTGGCCGATTGCCCCGACCGCCGACAACGCCGTGGCCCCAACGATGACCCCGATTCCCGGCGCCGCGGTAATATAGCCGAGCCCGCGAGCGTCGGTGGCGAGGACATCGCGCGCGAAGACGGGCAGCAGCGCCACGTATGATCGGCCGAACACTCCGATGATCGTGACGAGGATCAGCAAGGCGCGCAGCGTCGCCTGCGCCCATACGAATCGCACGCCGCCCGTCAACGATCCGACGAGCGATTGGTGAGAGCCGGCGGCGCGCGGCGTTCCGCGGATAAGTGAGAGCGCCCCCGCAAAAACCAGAACTGTCAGCGCGTTGAGCGCGAAGAGGATGTCCATGCGGGCGTCACCGAACGCTCCGAGGATGACGCCGGCGAGCGCGGGTCCGAAGAACCCGCCGAGCTGATAGGACGATTGAAACAGGGAGATGGCGCTCATCAGATGTTCCCGGCCGACGAGTTCCGGCAGGAGGGCGTGGCGGGCCGGATTCTCAAAAGCGAGCACCACGCCCTGGATCAGGTTGAACGTGAGCAGATGCCAGGGCGCGATGGTCCCCGTGTAGATCAGCCCTGCCAGCCCCAGGCCGACGGCGGCCATGACCAGTTGCAGGTTGCGAATGAGGCTGACCCGATGGAAGCGGTCCGCCACCGCGCCGCCGAAGAGGGGCAGTACCACCATTGGGACAGCGAATGCCAGACTCGTCAGTCCCAGCCACACCGGTGTATTGGTGAGCTGGTAGACCAGCCACCCGCTCCCGACCTGCTGCATCCACGTGCCAGTGTGAGAGACGAGAAGGCCGATCCAGAAGAGCGCGAAGTTTCGGTGTCGGAGGGCCCCGAATCTAGCGGGACGATCGGCAACTGCCCCGGCGCTCATCTAGAGATCGCGTCGCCCTTCAAGGGCCTTCGCCAGCGTCACCTCGTCGGCGTACTCGAGATCGCCTCCGACCGGCAGACCGTGCGCGATCCGCGTCACCCGCACGCCAAGCGGTTTCAACAGGCGCGCCAGGTAGATCGCCGTCGCCTCGCCCTCCACACGCGGATTCGTCGCGACGATGACTTCTTTGATCCCGCCGGCCCGCACCCGGGGGAGGAGCTCAGGAATCTTCAGGTCGTCGGGTCCGATCCCGTCGAGGGGAGAGATGGCGCCGTGCAACACGTGATACCGGCCGCGGAACTCGCGCGTGCGCTCGAGCGCGATCACGTCACGAGGATCCTCCACGACGCACAACACGGCATCGCTGCGAGCCGGGTTGGTGCAGATCGCGCACGGATCGACATCCGTGATCGTGAAGCACGTAGAGCAATAGCGCATCTTGGCCTTCACGTCGAGGATGGCGTCGGCGAGCACCCGCGCTTCTTCGGGAGACAGCCGAAGGATGTGAAACGCCAGCCGCTGGGCTGTCTTGGGCCCGACGGTCGGCATCTTGGACAGTTCGTCGATAAGGCGGGCCAGCGGAACCGGATAGTCCATCAGGCTCGGGATGGCATGCGCCGGCCCCGTAGGGACATCAGGGGCCGAGCAGGCCGGGAATCTGCAGCCCTCCGGTGATCGCCCGCATGCGGGTTTCCGCCATGGTGCGGGCATTGCGCTGAGCCTCGTTGACCGCCGCCAGAATGAGGTCGGTGAGCAGCGTCACGTCGCTGGGATCCACCGCCGCCGGATCGATCGTCAACTCGATCAACTCGCCATGACCGTTCGCGATCGCCCAGACGACGCCGCCTCCTGCGGAAGCCTCGACCCTCGCCGATGACAGTTCTTCCTGCACCCGTGCCATGTCGGCCTGCAGCTTCTGCGCCTGCTTCAGCATCTTGCCCATGTCGCCCATGCGCACAGGAGGGCCTCCCGTTCCTGGTCAATGACAGTTCGGCCCGCGTCTACCCTGCCGGCCTCTCGTCGACGATCTCGGCGCCGAACAGCTCCCGGGCGCGTTCGACGAACGATCCCCCACCACCAGGTGTCGCTGAGACCGCGATGCCGGTCGCGACCCCCGGGATCTCCGCGGCGCCGGCGAGCACCTCCGTGTCGGCGAGGGCCGCCGCGGGCGTCTCGTAGAGGCGGCACCTGAAGCGCAGCGGGTGCGACAGCACCCTGGCCAGGGCGCTTTCCACAATGTCGCGGTTTTCCTGACGGTTCAGGTTCTCCATATGGAACGTGTACGCGGACCGCAAGCCAACGGTCAGCGTGTTGCCGGTCACCTCGAGCGGGGTGCCGTCGATCAGGAGCGCATGGCAGATCATCTTTGCGCGTTTGATATCCTCGAGCACCCGCGCCCACTGCCTGCGTACATCGTCGATGGACACGAGCCCTGACACCGAAGTGGGCGTGGCCGCCGCCTCCGATGCCGCCACCACAGCCGCCGGCGTGTCTCCCGGCTCCGCCGAATCTGCGCGGTCCCTGGGACGGCGTGGGGGCGCGGGCCGTGCAGGGCCCGGGGAGGCAGGAGGCGCCTGGACAGGAGGAGCCGGGACGGGCCGCGCGGCCTCAAGCCGATCGAGGCGCACAAGCACCCCTTCCAGCGAGGGATCCATCTCGGGCCGGGCCAGCCGGATGAGCGCCACTTCGAGCGCGAGCCGGGGCTGCGTGTTCCACCGCGCATCGCTCGCCGCATCGTTGAGGATGCGCACCGCGCGCAGCAGATCGGCGACCCCCGCACCCTCGACCTGGGTCGCCAGCCGCGCGTAGTGCTCCTTCGGCGCATCGAGAATCTCAACAGCCTGCGGGCCGCAGGTCTTGACCAGCAGCAGATCCCGGAAGTGCTCCAACAGCGTCCGGAGCACCTGGCGGATATCTTTGCCGGCGTCCGCCGCTTCCTGCGCCAGGCGGAGCGCCGCCGCCACGTTCTGGCGCAGCGCCGCTTCTGCGAAGGCTGCAGCGACCTCGTCATCCACCAGGCCCAGCACGTTGGTGACCAGCGTCCGGTTGATCGGCTCGTCGCTGTAGGCGCTCAACTGGTCCAGCACCGACTCCGCGTCCCGCACCGATCCGTCGGCGATGCGTGCGATGTACGCCAGGGCGTCCTCATCGATCGCCATGCCCTCTTCCCGGGCGATCGTGCGGAGCCGCGTGGCGATCTCGCCGAACGAGACGCGGCGGAAGTCAAACCGCTGGCATCGCGACAGCACGGTCGCCGGGATCTTGTGCGGTTCCGTGGTGACCAGGACGAACACCGCGTGCGCAGGCGGTTCTTCGAGAGTCTTGAGCAGCGCGTTGAACGCGCTGGTCGAGAGCATGTGGACCTCGTCGATGATGTACACTTTGTAGCGCCCTTCGGTCGGCGCGAGCACGATCTTCTCTTTGAGGTCGCGCACGTCGTCGACACTCGTGTTGCTGGCGCCGTCGATCTCGATGACGTCCATGCTGACGCCTTTATTGATCGAGTCGCACTGGGGGCAGGTGTTGTCCGGCGTCGGCGTCGGCCCAGTCGCGCAGTTCAACGCCTTCGCCAGGATGCGGGCCATCGTCGTCTTGCC
>JBQTJG010000137.1:0-5995 GCA_052387355.1 Armatimonadota bacterium
GCCGCAGGTCTGCCGATCTACCGCCTGTTGGGCGGGAAGGCGCGGCCGGCGGTGCCGCTCAACTGGACGATGGGGTACATGGAGCCGGAGGAGACGGCCGACGAGGCCGCCCACTACGTCGAGACGCACGGGGTGCGCAGCGTCCGCCTGAAGATCGGGCGTCCCGGCGACATCGATGCGCGGGCCACCGCGGCGGTCCGGCGGCGTCTGGGACCGGACTTTCCCATCCGCGTCGATGCCAACGAATCGTACCGCTCGCCGAAGGACGCCATCGCCGCGATCCACCAGCTTGAGCCGTACAGGATCCACCTGGCCGAGCAGCCCCTGGCCGCCGAGGACCTCGCAGGCCACGCCGAAGTACGCCAGGCTGTGGACACCCGGATCATCCTCGATGAGTCGATCCAGGCGCCGCGTGACGCCATCGCCGCGATTCAGGCGCGGGCGGCCGACGCCTTCAACGTCTATGTCAGCGAGTCAGGCGGCCTACTGCGCGCGCAGCAGATCATCACCATCGCCGAAGCCGCGGGCATTCCCTGCCTGATCGGGACGATGGGTGAGCTGCAGATCGCCTCAGCCGCGGCGGCGCACCTCGGCGTCGCGTGCGCCAACATTTCCTTTCCCTGCGATCTCGTCGGCCCGCTTCGCTACGATGAATCGATCATCCGCGAGCCGCTGCGCCTGGAAGACGGCCTCTTCTATCCTCCGGAAGCGCCCGGGCTGGGAGTGACCCCGAACTGGGACGCGATCAATCGCTGGCGGGTGCCCGTATGAAGATCGCGCGGATCGATGTGTTCGCGGTGCGCGCCCCGCGGAAAGAACCGGTCCGCTCCGGCACAACTGCCACCGGGCCGGTCACGGCATCGGAGTTCGGCATCGTCCGCATCGAGGCCGACGACGGGACCGAGGGGTTGGGTGAAATCTCGATCACCTATCCCCGGATTGGCTTCTCTTTGTGCCATGCCGCCCGCCGCCTGTTGGTGCCTCGCCTGCTGGGTCGCGATCCCCTGGCGCTGCCCGAGGCGCTGCGCGTAATCGATGAGACGCTCTTTGCCGAGATAAGCGTACCTTATCTGCGCGCCGCGTTCGAGATGGCGCTGCTGGATCTGGCCGGGCGTCACTATGGCATACCGGTCTACCAGCTTTTGGGCGGCAGAGCGCGAGAAAGTGTGCCGCTAGCGTGGGGGATCTACCAGAAGGCCCCCCAAGCGATGGCCGAGGATGCGGCCGCGGGTATCGCGGCCGGCTTTCGCGCGATCAAGCTCAAGGTAGGACGAGCGCTGCGCGACGACGTCGAGGCTGTGCGGGCGGTCGGCAAGGCTGTGGGACGGGAGTGGCCGCTGCGCCTGGATGCCAATATGGCCTGGCGCACGGTTCCCGAGGCGGCGGCCGCAATTCGAGCGCTGGCCGCTGAGGCATCGATCGCCTGGGTTGAGCAGCCGCTCGGTCGCGCCAACCTCGACGGATTGCGCCTGCTGCGCCAGCAGAGCGGTGTGCCAGTCATGGTCGACGAAAGCCTGCAGATCCTGCACGACGCCTATACCGTCGCCCGGGCCGAAGCGGCCGACGTCTTCAACGTGTATGTCGTCGAGGCAGGGGGTTTGCTCGCCGCCGCCCACATTTTCGCCTTTGCAGCCGCCCTCGACATTCCATGCATCATCGGCAGCCAGGCTGAACTGGGCATCGGCACGGCCGCGGCCGCGCACCTGGGCGTGGCGGTGCCCAACCTGCCGTACGCATGCGAGACCTTCGGGCCGCTGCGCTACGAGCGTGACGTCGTGTCGCCCGGACCGCGCATCGAGCAGGGAGTGCTCTATCCACCGGAAGGACCCGGTCTCGGCGTCCGGCTCGATCGGAAAACACTCGAGGCCTGGCGGGTTGACGAATAGTGTTTGATACCGTGATCGCCAATGGGACCGCGGTGATCGGCGGTGAAGCGATCGCGGCCGACATCGCCATCCAGGGCGAGCGCATCGCGGCGATTGCCGCGCGGGGGACACCGCTGGAGGCGCGTCACACCGTCGACGCCGCCGGCCTGCTCGTGCTGCCTGGCGCCATCGATCCCCACATCCACATCCGCTGCTTCAACGACGTCGCCGACGACTTCCAGACTGCGACCCGCAGCGCCGCCTTCGGCGGCTGCACGACGGTCGGGATATTCCTCGTGGGACGGCCCGGCGATCCCGTCGGCCGATTCCTCGACCATTTCATCGACGAAGGAACCCGAGTGTCGCACGTGGACTTCATGCTCCACTGCATCCTGCGCCCGGGCGATGGTGGTCAGGTCTATGACGCGTTTCGGCGGGAGATCCGGACGATCAAGATCTTCATGGCGTATCTCTCGCTGGGACAGGTCATGCCCGACGACGAGATCGTGCGCGTGATGCACGCAGTACAGGCTCACGGCGGCCTGCTGATGGCGCACGCCGAGAATGGGCATCTGATTGATCATCTGGAGACCGAGTTCCGCCGGCAAGGGAAGACGACGTGGGAGTACTTCCTGCCCTCTCGGCCGGCGCTGGCCGAGCAGGAAGCGATCCACCGTGCGATCCTCTTCGCCGACCTCACCGGCGCGCCGCTCTACATCGTACACCTCTCCAGCCTCGAAGGCCTCGATCTCATCGCGGCCGCACAGCGTGAGGGCAAGCCGGTCTTTACGGAGACTTGCCCGCAGTACCTGACCCTGACCAACGGGATCCTTGCCGAGCGCGGCGTGCTCGCGAAGATGGGCCCGCCGTTGCGCACGCAGGAACACGTCGAGGCGCTGTGGGAGGGCCTCCGCAGTGGCGTGATCGAGTGCCTGGGCAGCGACCATGCGCCGTTCATGAGCGCGACCAAGCGTACGGCGCGATACCCGGGGCAGCCCGACGACTTCTTTTCAGCGTACTTCGGCGCGCCGGGCGTCGAGTCGATGCTGTCGCTCACATACAGCGAAGGCGTGGCGAAGGGGCGGATCGCCCTCGCTCAATGGGTAGCCTGCAGCAGCGAGAACCCGGCCCGCCGGTTTGGTCTCTACCCCCGGAAAGGCGGGCTTCGTGTGGGCTCCGACGCCGACATCTGCGTCTTCGACCCCGAGGCTCGATGGACCCTACGGGCCGCCGAGATGCACAGCGTGGACTATAGCTGCTGGGAAGGATGGACCGTACAGGGCAGGCCGGTGCGCACGTTCCTGAGGGGACGCCCGCTCCTGGCCGACGGCGATGTAAAAACGGGAGCCGCCGGTGGCCGTCATCTCGCGCTCGGCCCCCTCAACGTTGCCGGGGGGTGAACCCCTCCACAAGCGCAGGGCTTCGAGAGTTGGTGCGCAAGCGAAGGCTATAGACTCCTCAGAAGTTCCCGGGGAACGAACTCTCCGTGATCGATCACCTGATGGCCATCGAGGAAGAGATTGCAGTTGAGCATGCAGAGGCCCAGATGTGCAGCCGTATCGTTCTCGCCTTTGAACGCAATGTCATTGTTGCTCCCGATCTCGATCTGGACGTTGCCGTAGTAGGACTCGATGTCGAGGCCGCCGGCGCCCGCATCAGGAAACTGCACCGTGGGAGCATACCACTGGGCACGATGATCAGTCCCCCACGCCATGTGACCACCCATCAACGCCTTGGGGTCCTTGAACGACCGCAGGAAGTTTTCGAGGAGAAAGGCATCGAGGCCCCCCTCAAAGTTGACGGCCTGGCCCTCGCGAAACGTGATGGTCACCGGATGCTCGACATACCGTCCCAGATGAAAGACGACATCACCGGTGTTCAGGACGAGCCTGCCCCCAAGACTCCCCTCTAACTCAGCAGCGGTCGCCATCCCGGCTCCCCAGAAATCCACGTGGCCCGGCTCATCGGCGACGCCATAGAGAGCAAACCCGGGACGACCGGTTTTGTCCATGACGAGATCGGTCCCCACGTCAGAGGTGACGCGGATGGTTCGGGCTTCGTCGAGTAATCTGGCGCCGGCCTTCGTCCGCCGGATCACGTCGTGATCCCCCTTGAGCCGCTGCAACGAGTGAATGGGCTCCACGGCTGTCAGCATCCGCAGCCCGTTTCCCAGCGCTTCTCGAATCTCATCCCGGTAGTGGAGGCGGTGGGTCGTCATGCACACGACGAGATCCGCGTCCTTCCACGCCCCGCGAAGGGACTTGCCCGGCAGACGATGCGAGTACGGCAGGATCATCTGATACGCCTCGGCGCCGAGGTTCAGCGCGGCTCCCAGGCAGGCCGCCGCGCTGATGGGATTGAACGCCGTGTCTGTGACCACAACGCACAGTTCCCCGGGTGTCAGGTTGCACAGTTCAAGCTGATACTTGAAGAGACCAACGAGCTCGGTGGCCGCCGCAGGCGATGTCAGCAAACGCCCATATGCCATAGCAGTCTCCTCGCACCAGTATGGTGGAGCATGGCGGGGTTCGGCCCTACGTCACTCTGTAGTGCTCGACCTTCGCCTCATCGAGCTCGACGCCCAGTCCAGGCCGTTCCAGCGGCCTCGCCTCGCCGCCCTTGATTGGCAGCGGTTCCGCCAGCAGGTCACCCTCGTAGAAGAACGGCCCAAGGATATCGCAGGGAAATTCCTCGGCGCCGATTCCTGGTGTCGCCATCGCCAGATGGATCATCGCGGCGCTGGCCACGCCCATCTCGAGATTACTACCCACGGTGCAGGTCAGGCCTGCGGCCTCGGCGACCGCGGCAATCTTCCGCGCCGGACCGATTCCCCCGCCCTTGCCGACGTAGACCGAGAGCACGTCCGCCGCCGTCGCCCGCACCACCGCCATCGCGTCTTGGAGCGTATACACACTCTCATCCGCCATCACCGGCACCTGCACCTGATGGCGTACATCGGCAAGCCAGGCGACATCGAGCGCGGGCACCGGCTGCTCCGCAAAGTAGATGTTGTACTCATAGAGACGGCGGATCGTCTGGATGGCCACTCGCGGGGACCAGCCGCCGTTGGCGTCCACACCCAATCGCACATCAGGACCTATCGCCTTGCGCACCGCCCGCACACGCGCGACATCTTCCTCCGGGTCGACACCAACCTTCACCTTCATGGTGCGGAACCCCTGAGCCACCGCCCAGGCGGCAATCTCCGCCGCCCTGTCGGGCTTCTGCCCAGAGACCGAAAACTTCGTGGGGACGACCTCTCGCACCGGCCCACCGAGCAAGCGATACACCGGCAGTCCCACCGACTTGCCCAGGATATCCCAGAGGGCCATCTCCAGTCCTGACTTGGTGAACGGGTTCGCCGCCACTCCGCGCTGGAGTATAGAAGTCAGGCGCTCGATCGCCGTCGGATTCTGTCCGATCAGGAGTGGGGCAAGCAACTCCGCGATGAAGTGGGCGGCGGTCTGTTGATCCTCTCCACTCCAGCCGGGCGTACAGGACACTTCCCCCAGCCCCGTGATGCCCTCATCAGTATGCACCTTGATCAGCAGGAACGGAGAAACCGTATGGGCTCCTCGGCCGCCCTTGATCGCCCGCTCGGCGTTGATCGGTATCCTGACAGGAATGGTTTCAATCCGCGTGATCTTCACGACTGCGCACCTCCGGGAGCGGTCATCCCCATGTCGTGATCAGCCTGATGTAGAACCGAATCGCATTCACGTACGCGGTCTTCTCCACCCATTCGTCTGGCTGGTGAGCCATGGCCGCTTCGCCTGGGCCATAGAGGATCACGGGTAATCCGGTGGCCGGAACGTAGACGCTCGCATCCGAGAAGTACGGCAGGCCTATCGGGCCTGGGACCGCTCGCCCATCTGTTGCAGCCGCCTGCAAGGCTGTGAGGATGAGCGGATGATCCGTCCCGGTGACTACCGGCGCGCGGTCCGTCAGAACCCTGACCTCTGCACGAAAGTCGGTAATCGTCTGCCGCAGCCCGGCGATCTCTGCATCAACTGACTGCAAGAGCGCTGCATGCGATTGGCCCGGCAGCGTGCGAAGATCTACGGTCGCGACGCATCGGTCAGGGATGATGTTGACCTTGACGCCTCCGCGGATCGAGGTCACGGCCATTG
>JBQTJG010000138.1:0-4343 GCA_052387355.1 Armatimonadota bacterium
CGCGCGATCTCCTGGATGACCGCGAGGTCGTTGTTGCTGGTCGCGGCGCCCTCGTAGCGCCACCCGGCGGAGTGGTTGCCGGTACCGAGGACGAACACGCCGAAATGCATCTCGCGTCGCGCCGCACACATCGGCGTTGCTCCTCCTACCGAATCCTGACCTCCCCTACCCTGCCTGATACCGCGCGTAGATCGTCGCGGCCTTCTTGTGCGCCTCTTCGACCGCCTTCTCGACGTTCCAGCTCTCGACGAGCACGCGGTGCATCATGCGACCGATGGTGAAGGTGGCGATCACCTCGCCCGAGGCGGCGTTCGTGGTGCCGGGAGAGGCGAACACGCGTCCACGCTCCAGCATGCCCCGCCAGTGCTGGAACACGGGCCGCTTCCAGAACTCGGAGTTGTACATGTTCTTGTACGGCGGGCCCCAGCGACCATCGCCTTCCTCGATCATGACCTTCAGATTTTCCGGAGCCATCCAGTACTCGGCCAGCCCTTTGGCCACCTCGGGATAGGGATTGTGCTTGAAGAGCAGCCAATCCGCCGTCGTGAGCTCCTCGATGGCACCCGCCGGCCCCGCCGGCACCGGCAGCAGTCCCGTGACCTTGTACAGGTCCTTGTCGGAGTCCGCCAGATGAGCGTAGATGCTGGTGGGATTCAAGACGAAGACCACCTGACGTGACTGGTAGGCCTTGTTGTTCCCGGTGTTGTCCCAGGCGATCGCGCCCTTCGGGATGATCTTGTGCTTGTTGAACATGTCGGCAATCAGTTGAACGGCCGCGATCGTGCCCTTCGAGTGCAGCGCCACGGTCTTGTTGTCCGCCTCGACGAGCTTGCCGCCGTAACACCAGATCATGTTCATGACGTTGTTGTCGGTATCGGTTTGCAGACCCAGACACAGGCCGAATCCGGTGAGCTTGGGCGGTTTTTGTAGCTTCTTGCAGACCTCGACGAACTCGTCCCACGTCTTGGGGGGATTCACCTTGGCCGCGTCGAGGAGATCCAGGCGGGTGACAAGGGGCCAGGGGCTCATGGACTGCGGCACACCATAGGCCTTGCCCTGATGCATGACGCCCTGCGTGGAGACGGGAAAGAGTCCCCCTTGCGCTTTCTGCATCTTGGTGACCAGGTCCGTCACGTCCAGGAGATGGCCTTGCGAGCGGTAGAGCTGGGCGTACCCGCCGCCCAGGCGGGTGATATCCGGCGGGTTCCCCGCCTCGAGCGCTGCCACCAGCTTGGGAACGAGCTGGGGACCGCCGATGATCTGATAGTCGATCTCGCTTTCCTTGATCCCCGCTTGCTTCGCGTAGGCATAGCACTGCTCCTGCATGATCTTGTCGACCTGCGGGGCCAGCGCGGCGGGATTCCATACGACGAGCTTCGCCGCGCGCGCGGCATGGGCTGGGCGCACCAGCCACCAGGGCGCTGTCGTTGTCAGGACGGTGGCGGTCTTTCCGGCCCGCTGCAAGATCTCGCGTCGGGTCAACATGGTTCGGCCTCCCTATCCTTTCACTCCTCCGAGCGTCAACCCCTTGACCACCCAGCGCTGGAAGACGAGAAACATGAGCACCGGGGGCAGCGCGCTCATGACCGTCGAGGCCATCAGCGGCCCCCAGAAGAACACGTCTTGCGACATGAAGTTCACCAGGCCGGTGGTCACCGTCCGGGCACCGGTGGTACTGGTGAACACGTGCGCATACAAAAATTCGTTCCAGGCGTGCGTGAACGAGAAGAACGTCACCACCACGAGCGCCGGGAGCGACATCGGCAGCACGACGCGCAGGAGCGCACTGACGCGGTTACAACCGTCCACCCGGGCCGCTTCCTCCAGCTCCACGGGCACGGACTTGAAATATCCCATGAGTAACCAGGTGCAGAACGGCACATCGAACCCCAGGTACGCGATGATGAGCCCGTGCAGGCTATCGGTGAGACGAAGGACGCTCATCATGGCAAACATCGGGATGAAGAGCAGCGAGGTGGGAACGAGGTACGTGAATACCAGACCGCGCGCGAGGAGGGCCCGGCCGGGGAAATTGAGCCGGGCAATGGCATACGCGCCCAGAACGGCGATGATCATGGACAGCACCGTGGAGCCGACAGCCACTGCGACGCTGTTGCGGAGGTAGAGCAGGTAGGGGGTCTCGCGAAACACGGTGGCATAGTTGTCCAGCGTGGGCCGCTCGGGGATCAGAGTGGCCTCGTACCCGTAAATCTCCTTGTCGTGCTTCAGCGACGTGGCGATCATCCAGTAGAAGGGGATCGCCGTCCACAGGAGCATCAGCACCAGCAAGCCATTCCCCACGCCCCGGAGCGCGCGACGCTGGGCCGTCATCCTCAGCGCCATGGCTCAGTCGCCGCCCTTCTCGCGCAGCATACGTCGCGTCAAGAACACGATGAAGACGACCAGTATGGGGAAAAAGATCAGCGAGACGGCTGCCCCCATCCCCAAGCGCTGGGCGCCGCCCAGCGCCAGGTGATAGGCCAGGACCGAAAAGATCATGGTGCGATCGGCGGGCCCCCCGTTCGTCAGGATCAGGACGAACTGGATGGCCGCCGAGGTCAGGATGGCCGACAGCATCAATGCCGTGATGAAAATCGGCCGCAACCGGGGCAGCGTGATGTGGGTGAACTGCTGGAGCACGGACGCCCCGTCGATCTCCGCCGCTTCGTAGAGCTCCTTGGGAATGGCCTGCAGGCCCGCGAGAAAGCTCATGGTGAAGAACGGCGTGCCCTGCCAGACCACCACCACGATCACCGAGATCATCGCAAGGTGGGGGTTGGAGAGCCAGGAGATGGTCTCGTCGATAAGGTCCAGACGCACCAGCACATTGTTGATGAGCCCGCTGGCATCGTCGAAGATCCAGCGCCAGTTGAGGGCGGACATCACCGTCGGAATGGCCCAGGGGATGAGCAGGAAGGCGCGAAACAGGTTGTTCCATAAGCGCTCTTGATTGAGCACCAGCGCCATACAAAGCCCGAGGAGGAATTTGACCCCCACGCCGACCGCGGTATAGACGGCGGTATTGACGACCGTGCGCAGGAACTGCTCGCTACTGAACAACTCGCGGTAATTGTCCAGCCCGATGAAGCGGCCCGGGGCGCCAGCGGTCTTTTCCTGGAAGGTCATCACGATGGCGCTGGCAAAGGGGTAAGCGACCAGGCCCAGGATGACGAGGATCGCCGGAAAGAGAAACAGATAGCCCAGGGTCCGGTCTTGCGCCAGGAGGCGCTGGATCCGTTCACCTCGCCAGCCCATTCCTCGCCGGGACGAGGGAAGAGGAAGACTTACCGTCGTCGACGTCGACGTGGCCATCGCCCTGTCCTCCATCAGGAGTTCACACTTTGCGCCGGGCCGCCATGATACAGGTGCGTGCGCTCTACAGCACGCCCTCGCTCTTCAACGCGGCGATCTCGTCGGCGCCGATGCCGAGCCACGTGTTCAGCATCGTGTCGAAGACCGCGCCGGCCGGCACCCCGACGCCGCTGATCAGCGTCATCGCCTCTTCCTCCCCCGGTGCTGCGCCATGGTACATAATCTCGCCACCGTGCCCGTCGAGATCATCGGGATGATCGGGGTGAAGCCGGAAGGTGCGGACGGCGCCGCCGTGCACGTGATCGGGGGCGCCGTCGACACGCAGTGGGTGCGCGCCTTCGCCCAGGCTCACGAGAAGGCCGGTTTCGACCGCGTGCTCGTGGGGTTCACCTCGACGTCGGCCGAGGGGTTCGCGGTGACGGGGTACGCGGCCGCGCACACCGAGCGCCTGAGCTACCTCATCGCGCACCGGCCCGGCTTCGTGGCGCCCACGCTGACCGCACGCGCCGCAGCCACGCTGGACCACGTGACGAACGGCCGCGTCGCTCTGCACATCATCACGGGCGGCAGCGATGCCGAGCAGACGCGCGACGGCGACTGGCTCGATCACGACACACGCTATCGCCGCACCGACGAATATCTGGACGTGCTGCGCCGCATGTGGACGGCGCCCGAGCCGTTCGATCACCACGGCGAGTTCTACCGGTTCGCCAAGGCGTTCTCGGAGGTCAAGCCGCTCCAGCCGGGGGGGATCCCGCTCTACTTCGGCGGCGCCTCGGGCGCGGCCTCCACGGTGGCGGCCAGGCACTGCGACGTGTACGCGCTCTGGGGCGAGCCGCTCGCCGCCGTCAAGCAGCGGATCGCCGACATCCACGAGAAGGCCGCCGCCTTCGCGCGACGCCCACGCATCAGCGTGTCGCTGCGCCCGATCATCGCGCCCACGGAGACGGAAGCGTGGGAGCGCGCGCGGCGCATCCTTGCCAAGGTGATGGAGGCTCGACCAAGCGTGGTGGGTGAAGGCGCGGGCATGC
>JBQTJG010000139.1:0-5902 GCA_052387355.1 Armatimonadota bacterium
CCAGCATCCGGCTCGCCACGCTCGCCCTGCGACACGTAATGTGCTCATCCGGCCTCGGGACCAGCGTCCTCGGCCTCCCAGCATCCGGCTCGCCACGCTCGCCCTGTGACACGTAATGTGCTCATCCGGCCTCGGGACCAGCGTCCTCGGCCTCCCAGCATCCGGCTCGCCACGCTCGCCTGGTGCGCGCTCGGGATCACCGGAACAGCCCCGCCGCCAGCAGCATGATCACACCGAGCGCGATCGCCAGCAGGTAGTTCTGGGGGCGCCCGGTCTGCACATAGCGGAGCGTGCCCCCCACTGCCTTCACCACCCAGCCCAGCAGGTTGACCGCACCGTCGACGATGTAGAGATCGAACACTCGATAGAGGCGCGCCAGACCTATGCCGGCGAACCCGACAAGGTTGACCAGGCCGTCCACGACGTACACATCAAAGATGCGCAGGGCGCCGCCGACGGCCAGCGTCGGCCGGACGAACGCCGCCGCATAGAGCTCATCGAAGTAGTACTTGTTCGCCACCAGGGTGAAGAGCGGACCGGCGGCACGCCGCAACGCCGCCGATGGGACCACCTTCCAGTAGTAGACTGCGGCGGCCCCGAGGATCCCGGCACCTGCGATGCCCAGTGAGGCGAGCGCCAAGACCGGGCTGAACGGCACGGCCTCCACGCCCTCAAAGTGGATGAACTGGTGAAACGGATTGCCGAAGAACGGCGCGCCGACCAGCCCGATGAGGGCGGAGAAGATCGCCAGCACCCACAACGGACGGGTCATCACCGGAGGGCTCTCGTGCGGGTGCGCGTGGTGCGACCGCAGCGTGCCGGTGAAGGTGTAGAAGATCACTCGGAACATGTAGAACGCCGTCAGGAACGACGTGAGCGCGCCCAGGGCGAAGAAGACGGGATGATGGTGGAGCGCCTCTAGGAGGATCTCGTCCTTGCTCCAGAAGCCCGCGAACGGGAAGATACCGGCCAGCGCGAGCGTCCCGATGAGGAATGTCCAATAGGTGGACGGCATGCTCGTGGCCAGGCCGCCCATCTCCTTGATGTCATTGGTATGCATCGCGTGAATCACGCTGCCGGCGCCGAGAAAGAGCAGGGCCTTGAAGAACGCGTGCGTCGTCAGATGGAACATGCCGGCGGTGTAGCCGCCGACGCCGAGCCCCATGATCATCAGTCCGAGCTGGCTGATGGTCGAGTACGCGAGCACGCGCTTGATATCGTCCTGGACCACACCGATGGTCGCGGCCATCAGCGCGGTGATACCGCCGATGTAGGCCACGACCTCGAGCGCCTCCCGGCCGGGCGAGGCGAAAAAGAGCGTGAAGGTCCGCGCGACGAGATACACGCCGGCGGCTACCATGGTGGCCGCATGGATCAGGGCCGAGACCGGCGTCGGACCCTCCATCGCGTCGGGCAGCCAGGTGTGCAGCGGGAACTGCGCCGACTTACCCACGGCTCCCCCGAAGAGCAGGACGGCCGCCACAGTCAGCAGCGGCAGGCCGGCCATCGTCAGATTGCTCAGCGCGCCCTCCTGTACCCTCGCGAAGATGTCCGCAAACCGGAAGCTCCCCACGTGGAAGAAGATCAGCAGGATGCCCAGGAACATGAAGAAGTCGCCGATGCGCGTGGTGATGAACGCCTTCATCGACGCCCGCGCAGCCGATGGCTTTTCGAAGTAGAACCCGATCAATAGATAGGAGCAGAGCCCGACCAACTCCCAGCCCGCATAGAGGAACAGCAGGTTGTTCGCCAGGACCAGCAGGAGCATCGAGGCCGCGAACAGCGAGAGATACGCGAAGAAGCGCGGGAAGCGTGGATCGTCGTGCATGTAGCCGATGGAGTAGATGAAGATCATCGAGCCGACGACCGTGACGACCAGCAGCATGACCGTCGTCAGTTGATCGACGCGAATCCCAAGGTCCAGTGGAAGCTGGCCGAGCAGCATCCAGCGGACGTTGGCCTCGTAGGGGACCGCATGGCCCAGCATCTGGACAAAGATCCCGATCGAGATCAACGCCGAGAGCGCGATGGCCGCGACCGCCACATAGCTGCCCCGTCCCGGTAGTCGCTGGCCAAAGGCGACGATCAGCCCGAAGGCCGCCAGGGGGAAGATCGGGATCAGCCAGGCCAGCTCAACCATCGGCTACCATTTCATGATGTTGATCTCGTCTGCATGGACGGTCTCGAGGGTCCGGTAGGCCGCCAGGACCAGCGCCAGCCCGACGCCCGCCTCGCAGGCCGCGAGTGTGATCACGACCAGCGCGAACACCTGCCCGTTGAGGGCGTCGGGCGCGACGAACTTGTTGAAGGCGGCCAAGTTGATATTCGCGGCATTCAACATCAGCTCGATACCCATGAGGATGGCGACAGTGTTCCGGCGGCTCAGCACCGCGTATAGCCCCAGACAGAAGAGCAGGCTGCTGACGACCAGGAAATGAGTCAGACCGACCTGCACGGTGTTCGAGACCTCCCCGCTCTCAGCGTTCTCGCCGCGCAATCACGATCGCGCCCATCAGCGACACCAGCAGCACCAGGCTGGTGACCTCGAAGGCGAGGATCTGGTTCGTCAGAAACGCCCGGCCGATCGGCGCGGCCGTATAGTCAGGCAGCGCGCCTGCCGCCCTCGGCCAGGGCGTCGAGACGAACACGGCGATGAGCAGCACCGCCAGCACGCTGGCGGCGAACATCGCCAGCGGCATCTGCTCGTTGACCTGGCGAAGCCTAACGCCGGTGCCGCCCTCGGTCAGCATGATGACGAAGAGGATCAGCACGGTGATCGCCCCGGCGTAGATGAGCACCTGGATGCCGGCCACGAACTCGGCCTGCAGCAGGATGTAGAATCCCGTCACACCCAGGAACGTTGGCACCAGCGACAGCGCGCTGCGCACAATATTGCCCGACGTCACCACCACGACGGCGGAGACGAGCGTGATCGCCGAGAGGATGATGAAGATCGCGAGTTGGCCCATGGAGTCAGAAGGTGATGCGGTACCCGGTGATGAGAATCCAGATCAGACCGGCCGGCAGCAGGAGCTTCCAGCTCAGATTGAGGAGCTGATCGAGACGGAAGCGCGGATACGTCCACCGGATCCACATCAGGAGGAACACGATCACGTACATTTTCAGCAGGAACCAGACGACGGGCGGCAGGATCGGGCCCTTCCATCCGCCGAGGAACAGCGTGGTCGCCAGAGCGGCCATCGCGAACATCTCGGCGTACTCTCCCAACTGGAACAGCGCGAACCGCATGCCGGTGTATTCGGAGAAGTAGCCGGCGACGAGTTCGGACTCGGCCTCCGGCAGGTCAAACGGCACCCGGTTGACCTCGGCGGTCGCGGCGATCAGAAAGATGACAAACGCCGGGAACTGCCGGAAGGCGAATGAGCCCAACCAGCCGTCCTGGGCGCGCACGATGCCCACGGTCGAGAGCGTGCCCGCCTCCATCGCCACGGCGATGAGCGCTGTGGCGAGCGGCAGCTCGTAACTGATCATCTGGGACGCCGAACGCAGCCCTCCCAAGAGCGCGTACTTGTTGTTCGACGCCCAGCCGCCGGCGAGGATCCCGATCACCGTCAGCGACGCCATGCCCGCGAAGAACAGCACGCCGATGTTCAGATCGCGCACCACCAGGACGCGCTCGCCGAGGGTGCCAAAGGGAATGACCAGCCAGTCCATCAGCCCCGCGACGGCGACGATGAGCGGGGCGCTGTTGAAGATGAGGGCGTCTGCTGCCCGCGGCGTGATATGTTCCTTCTGTAGAAGTTTGATGGTATCGGCCACGGTCTGCAGCAGCCCCTGCGGCCCGACGTGCTTGGGACCGAGCCGGGACTGTATCCACGCGCCGATCTTCCGCTCGAGAAGCACGCCGAGCATCGCCGCCACGACGGCCAGGAATGTGAAGATGACGATGGCCAGGAGAATCGCCTTGAGGATCTCCAGGCCCCAGCTCACCATGCCGGCAGCCTCACGCCCACTCGAGCGCGCCCTTCCGCCAGGCGTAGATGAGCCCGAGAATGAGGACCATCAGAAAGATGAACATCGACACGAACGCGGGCTTTCCGAGCTCTTGAAAGACGATCGCCCAGGGATAGAGGTAGATGACCTCGACATCGAAGATCACGAAGACGAGCGCGAACACGTAGTATCGGACGTTGAACTGCGCCCAGGCCTGCCCAAACGGCACCACGCCCGACTCATACGTCATCCGCTTCTGAGGCATGTCTACGCGCGGCGCCAGGACCCAGATGATCGCAAGCGGCAGCGCGGCCATGATGAAGCCGACGACCGCGAATACGCCGACGTACAGCCAGTCAACCTGCAGCATCGTTGTCACTACTCATACGGGCCGATGGGACGCCCCTATCCCTGCGGGGATCAACGGCTCAAGTCGCGAGCGCGTGATCCCAGTAGTTGGGATGGGATCGACGGGTGAAATCGGCACAAATCGACGCACATGGTTCGGCACGAGCGGTCCGGACTCCTACGCTGGAGCGAGTGGACCACACAGTCCAGCGGGCCAGGCTGAGCGTGGGGGGGCCGGGGGCGTTGCCCGGGGCTCAGCGGGCCAGGACGGGACGGCGATCCTTGTACGACCGGCCTGTCGCCATTCCGATGACCTTGAGGATGGCCGAAGCCAGCCGGACGGGATCGTGCCGCAGCAGTTCCTCCTCGCTCATCAGCGGGAGACCGACCGGGATCAGGCCCATCGCCTCGAGCTCCCCGATCGTCGGATCCACAGGCACGCTCCCTTGGGCGGCATAACGGTCGAGCAGAGAGCGACTCTGCGGGGCCTGGGTGTTCACGATCACGTAGGAGAACAGTCCGAGGCCCGCATGGGCGTGGATTGCGCGCACATGATCGGCGGCTGTGTAGCGGTCCGTCTCTCCAGGCTGTGTCATCACGTTGCATACATACACACAGGGGACGTGGGCCTCACGCACCGCGTCGGCCATCCCCCCGACCAGCAGGTTGGGGATCACGCTGGTGTATAGACTGCCCGGGCCGATCACGATGAGATCGGCCTCGGTGATCGCTTCGAGCACATCGGGCAGCGGATAGACGTCGGCTGGACGGAGGACGACGCGTCGAATCCGGCCCCGTGCCCCGGTGATGTTCGACTCGCCCTCGATCACCCGGCCATCCTCGAACTCGGCCGCCAGCACCACGTCGTGCGCCGTCGCAGGGAGCACGCGTCCCCGGATGTTGAGGACCTTGCTCGTCTCTTTGACGGCCAGCTCGAGATCGCCGGTGACGCCGGTCAGGCTGGCAATGAACAGGTTGCCGAAGGCATGCCCGTCGAGCGAGCCGCCGCGGAACCGATACTCGAAGAGCTTCGTCATGAGCGGCTCGGCCTCGGCCAGCGCGACCAGACAGTGGCGGATGTCGCCCGGCGGCAGAATGCCCAGCTCACGGCGCAGCCGGCCTGACGACCCACCGTCGTCAAAGACCGTCACGATTGCCGCGAGATTCGACGTGTAATGCTTCAGGCCGCGCAGCAAGGTGGCGAGCCCCGTGCCGCCGCCCATCACGACGATGTCCAATCCCCGCTGCGTCCGGCGGCGCGCGCGCAGCGCCTCAACGAGCGACGGGCTGCCCGAGGGAAAGAGCACACGGTCGATCGATCGCAGCGTGCCCCGGAGACCGAGCATCGTGATGAGCACGCCGAGCAGGACGCCGGCGATGCCGAGCCACGTCGGGGACACTGCCCCGCCGCTGATCTTCCAGAGCCACCCGGCCAGACGGAATGCTGCCGCCTCGACCGCCCCCAGCACGCCGACATCGACCAGCAGCGCGCAGCCGGCGCCGACCACCCGGACCCCCACGGCGATCAGCAGCCCCCCCCGTTTGATGCCGACGCCGGGCGCGAGCCACCGCCCCCAACGCTGCAACTGGCCGCTCATCC